>JAAFKI010000010.1 GCA_021399345.1 Candidatus Heimdallarchaeota archaeon | reverse complement strand
TATGAGGATGGATTGCTAATCCATTGTCGTAAGACTCCCGGGTTCAAATCCCGGTCTCGGCTCCAAACTATTAAGTTTATTAATTATTTCAAATATTATTAGAAAAATAACGGATCACCTAATATAGGGGATCAGCTTTTTAATCAAATCAATCACTAACTTACTTATTTCTTCAATTTTCTGTGTACAAAGATTCCTAAGCTTAAAATTGCTAGAAGCGGGAAGATGACACTAGCGTTTGCTCGTACAGTTATTTGACGAACAGCCCAATCACCACTACAAACAGGGTCATCACCATATCCAGTATCGTTGAGTTTGAAGTTATATGCTATTCTAACAATAAAATCATCAGCTGTAAGATCTGATAAATTGAAAGTTGCAGTGCCTGAACTGCTTTCTCCCACTGCATTTATATCTGCAAGGGAGAGATTCTGTGTTTTAAGATAGTCGTCTGCTACAATTTTAGCGGTAAGAATAATATCATAAAACGCTATAACATCTGCTCCAAACACATCAGCAGTTAATTCGAAACTTGGTTCAAATAAATTTTTAATATTGTATGTAGATGATTCAATGTCTGAAAGCAAAGTATATTTTGTTCCATCCGTTTTAGTTACGGTTAGAAGTTTAGGTAAAGCTAGAGTTTGAGAGGATACTAGAAGAAATAAGACTGCGGTCAACATGATTATTTTACAGTTTCTTTTCAAATTGTTCACCAAAGTTAGTATTAATTTTGCAAAGATATAAGTGTTTTTCAGAAATTCATAAACAAATTTATTTTCTTTATCAAATCTTCATATTTAAAAAGACTATATATTATTTGATTTTGGCATGAAACCTGACACAATAATTGAGCTAAATCATGGAGCTGGTGGCTCACTTATGGATACTTTTCTTGATTCTTTGATAAATATCTACAAGACCAAATCCATTGAGAATGGTATTGGTGTTGATGAATTAGATGATGGTGCAACAATTCCTCTTTCTGGGGATTTAACTTTAATTGTAAGTTCAGATTCACATACTGTTGATCCCATTTTCTTCCCAGGAGGTGACATTGGTGAGCTTGCAGCAGCAGGAACAATAAATGATGTAGTAATGATGGGAGGAAAACCCATTGCAATTACCTGTGCATTGTTAATTGAAGAAGGAACCGTTTATTCAGATGTTCAAAAGGTTTTAACTTCGTTTGCTAAAACATGTGAAGAAAACAATGTAGCTGTTATTGCTGGAGATACCAAAGTCTTACCTAAAGGTCAAGTAGATTCAATATATATCAGCACTACAGGTTTAGGGATTCGCATATCTCCTAATGTAATTAGTGATTCAAATGTGGAAGTAGGAGATAAAATAATAATTACGGGATTTCCAGGAATGCATGGCGCTTCACTGATTGCTGGAAGAGAGGGGATTAATCTTAAAACTACTTTAGAATCTGATGTCGCACCTTTAGTAGATCTCCTATTACCTCTTGTCAAAGAAGGAGCAATTCATGCCATGAAAGACCCCACTCGAGGAGGAACCGGGAGTGCATTAAATGAGTTTGCAGAGAAATCTAATGTGGGACTTCTACTAAATGAGGATGAAATACCCATTCATCCAGAAGTAAATGGAGTTTGTGAATTACTGGGTATAGATATCTTCTCTCTTTCATCTGAAGGCAAAGCAATTATAGCTGTTTCTGCTGAAAAAGCAGAAGAAGTATTGACTCAAATAACGAATCATCCATTAGGAAAAGATGCCAAAGTAATAGGTGAAGCTACAGACAAATATAGTGGAAAAGTAGTTTTGAGAACCAGTATAGGTGGACATAGATTATTAAGAAAACCTTTAGGTGAACCTATACCTAGAGTGTGTTAAAGGGTCATAGAGATGGTCGATGTAACAATAGAAATCTTAGTTTCAGGAATAGTACAAGGAATAGGTTACAGGCCATTTGTGTATAATCTTGCAAAGGAACTAGATCTTAAAGGCAGTGTACAAAATTTAGGAGATGCAGGAGTAAAAATAATAGTTCAAGGATTGAAAGAAATCTTGGATAAATTTATTGAACTGCTCAAAGAAAATAAACCTAAATTATGTATTTATGAATCATTTCAGGTAAATTGGGAAACAACTTCTTCGCTTTTTGAATCTTTTGAGATTGCTAAGAGTTCGAGTGAAACAAAAGGTATAGGATTTTCTTATCTTCCGCCAGATGTTTCAATTTGTGATGAATGTTTACAAGAACTAGATTCTAAAGAGAGAAGAAGAACTGATTATCCCTTTAATTCTTGTGTAGATTGTGGTCCTAGATATACTGTTATTGAAAAAATTCCTTATGACAGACCAAATACTGTTATGACAGATTTTCCTTTCTGTTCAGAATGTAATAAAGATTACAAAAATTCCGATGACAGAAGGTTTCATGCTCAAACAACATGCTGTATTGATTGTGGTCCTAAATATACTGTTTATTCATCAAGCAATGAAGAAATATCTTTTTCATCACAAAAAGATTTGGTAAGGTTTATTGCCAAAGAAATTGAAGATGGGAAAATTGTAGCAATTAAAGGGATAGGAGGAACACATTTAGCTTGTTCAACTCTTGATGACGAGGTTCTAATCAAACTTAGAGAAGCAAAAGGAAAACGAAAGTACAAACCTTTTGCAATAATGGCAAGAAATGTTGAAGATATTAAGAAATTCGCTAACCTTAATTCTGAAGAAGAAACACTCTTGACATCCTTTAGAAAACCTATCATTTTACTACAAAGAAACGAAGATTACTATCTATCTGAATGGGTAGCACCAGGTTTACACAATGTGGGAGTCATGTTACCTTATGCAGGTATTCATTATATGTTGCTTAAAGAAATGCATGAACCAACAGTTGTGATGACTAGTGCAAACCCTTCTAATTATCCGATGTTTATAGATAATGAAGAGATCAAAGAAAGATTGGATTATGTTGATTACTTTCTGTTGCATAATAGAAGGATCTACCAACGCAATGATGATTCTGTTTTGAGAATTAATAAACTAGGAGAGAGAGATTCTACAAAATTTCTAAGAAGATCGAGGGGATGGGTTCCAGAACCACTTCTTTCAAGCATAGATGTAGGAGCTTCAACTTATTTGGCCATAGGAGCAGAGATGCATCTTATTCCTTCTCTTATGAAAGGATCAAAAATTATTCCAACTCAACATATAGGAACAGTAACGCTACTTGAAACCTATGATTACATGCTGGATTCTATAGAACATATTCTTAAGTTATACAACACCAAAATAGATGCTATAGCATATGATATGCACCCTCAATATCTTACCTCAACTAACATCGAAGAGATAGCAGCAAAATTTGATGTAGAAGAATATTTTGCTTTTCAACATCATGAAGCACATATCGCTAGTGTAGCACTTGAAAATAAAATCAACCCTGAAGAAGAAGTAATCGGATTAGCTTTAGATGGAACAGGATATGGTCGAGATGGAACCATTTGGGGCGGAGAAATATTCACAGGATCAGTTTCCAACTTAACAAGAGCAGGACATTTAGAACAATATGCTCTTCCAGGTGGAGATTTAGCAGTAAAATACCCAATAAGAACCTTAACCTCTTTGCTCTCACATACCTACTCTTTGGATGAAGTAACTACAATAGTAAAACCCATGACAAAGTATCTTCCAAGAGGAATGGATGAATTGGAACTTATTATCAAGCAGATAGACAGAGGAGATTTTCCGAAAGGATTTCTAACGACAAGCTCAGGAAGATTTCTAGATGCAGTTAGTTCTGTTCTGGAAATATGTCAAGAACAAACGTATGAGGGAGAACCTGCTATAAGATTAGAAGGTTTAAGTTTGAGTGAAAGTAGCAATAACAATCTCCCCAAATTAAGTATTCCTTATTCAAACAAAAATGGAATTTATAAGCTTGAAGTCTCAAAGATTTTTCCAGATTTGATAAACCTGAGAAGTAAATACACGAAAGCAGCACTTGGATATGCAACTCAACAAGCTTTGGGAAGAAGTTTAGCAGAAATAACTATTGAGCTAAGTAATGATAAGGGAATTGATAATATTCTGATCTCAGGAGGAGTAAGTTTAAACAGTATCATAATCGGTGAAATTGTTAATAAATTAACACTAAACCAGAAAAAAATATTTACAAACGAAAAGGTTTCTCCTGGTGATGGTGGTATCTCTGTTGGTCAAATCTATATGTTAGCTCTTCAACAGAGTAAGTAATTTTAGCAAAATCAGCTTTTTTTAACACATTTTGGTTTATTACCTTAACTAAGTGATGTTTTGTTCATATTTTTTCCCCAACTACCCACGATAAAACTTAAAAATTAGCTCTTAATCACTATCAATGTCGCGACTGTTAACCCTATTTAAATTAGGGCAAACAAGACGTAAATAATAGAATCCTAATTGGAGGATTTATGCGAAATGACTTGGATTGAAACACTGTTAATGATAACTGTTCCCGGTATTCTTTTCATTGTTATCATGGCTTTATTTATTGATTGGCTTGATAGAAAAGTTTATGCTAGGGGGCAAAACAGAAAAGGTCCACCATTTTTACAACCTCTATATGATATAGTTAAATTGACAGCAAAGGAGTCTATAATACCAACAGGTGTTAGTAAATTCTGGATGACTACTTTACCAATATTGTTCTTCGCCACTTCGCTTACAGGAGCTTTAATGATTCCTATAGCTATTTTTGATGATATTACTGGCGTAGCAACTGGTTTTGCAGCATTTGATTTCGA
This sequence comes from Candidatus Heimdallarchaeota archaeon, assembly GCA_021399345.1. Taxonomy (GTDB): domain Archaea; phylum Asgardarchaeota; class Heimdallarchaeia; order Heimdallarchaeales; family Heimdallarchaeaceae; genus UBA460. The sequence goes on along the minus strand of JAAFKI010000010.1, from coordinate 86,282 downwards.
TATATTCTTTGTACTTTTTATCATTCTTTCTTTTGGATTGCTCATATATTTCATGGGTATTGTTACAAAGAATCCATTTGCTCAAACCGGTTCAACAAGATCAATTGTACAAGCTTTAAGCTTCGAAATACCATTGGCATTCAGTTTACTAGTACCAGTCCTAATTGTAGGAGTTGGGGGAAGTTCTAACACAGCTTCAACCTTTAGACTTGGTGAAATTAGCGCAAATCTTTTTGCGAGTATTGGTGATAATCTATGGCTTATAATAGGCTTAGTTATTGCTTTTGCTATTTCTATCATTGTCATGATGGCTGAACTTGAGGCATTTCCATTTGACTCTCCCAAAGCTCACACAGAGCTTGCTGATGGATGGTTAGTTGAATATGGCGGTTGGAGATATGCTTTAATTATTCTTGGAGAAAGAATAGGTGCATTCTTCATCGGTGGATTAATTGTGACATTGTTTCTAGGTGGTCCCTCTGTGGGTCTAGAAGCAGTGATAGTGAATCCTGTTTTGATGGGTTTCTTGAATATAATTTTCTTTACATTGAAATTAATAGCAGTAATAGCTGTAATGTCTTTCTTAAGGACATTAATTTCTCGTATTAGAATCGATCAAACAGTAAGGTTAGCTTGGAAAATTGTTCTTCCAATTGCAATAGTCGCATTAATGCTAACTATTGGGTTAAAAATGATAGGGGTGTAATGTCGATGATGGAATGGTATATAGCATTAATAATTGACCTTGTGGCCAGTATAGTACTCGCTGTTGTAGTTTGGTTAATCAGTAAAAGGGTACGTTACATTCTAGGTACACAGCCTCCAGAACAAAGTAAAATGAAGAAAGAGCTTTTCTCAAGTGGAGAAGGTTCTATTCTAGCCAAACCTAGAAAAATATTCATTGACACTTACGTGTTCATTGCTTTCTTTGTTCTGTTTGATATTGCAGCATTCATTCTAGCTACAGTCTTCTTTGTAGGAACAGGTGTAGATGCAGCTTTAACTTTAGAAGCAGCTCTTGTCTATTTAGCACTAATACTTGTTACAGTTTTAGTTGCAATAAAGAAGAAGTATCCAAGAGATGCCGCTGACCCTATCTTAGAAGGAGGAATTGAATAATGAGTTTAGTAATCATATATATATTCATGATTCTAGCGATTCTAGCTGCAATCTTTGCACTGGAATGCAGACGACTAATGTTTTCTATAATTGGTTTGATAGCTATGAATCTATTTCTCTGGGTATTGTTATTGACACTTAACGCTATGTTTCTAGCGTGGATACAACTCATAGTATATGGTGGTGGTTTTACTGCACTATTTGTTGTGGTTGTAGCTTTAACAGAAAAACAGAGAGATGAATCATTTGACTGGAAGAGATCTGTAATTGCACTTGTCATTGTAGCTATTCTAATGGGGATAGCAATTTGGGGAGTAATAGATTCAGATCTTAGTATTACATTCGGAACAAGCACTATAGGTGAATCCTTACGTGCTCTATGGACAGAAAGATTAACTGATTTGATACTACAAGCTGTTGTGTTCTTTGCAACATCTATAGGCATTGGATCATTGTTTATCCATCATAAGAAGAAACACAAGGAGGAGACAAAAGCATGATAGAACAATTTCATTTACTGATTCTAGGCATTGTCTTATTTGGTGTAGGCTTGTATGCCTTACTTGGAAAAAGAAATCTCATCAAGATTCTTATGGGTATTGAAATAATGACAATAGCTGTAAATGTCGTGTTTATTGCTTTGGGAGCAAATATTGCTAATGCAACTTTTACAAGGTTTGCACAGATCTTTCCTTTGATTTCAATCGCTATTGGTGCAGCTGTATTGGCTGTAGGTTTAGCAATAGCCATCAATAATTATCGACATGCTCATAGCGTGGATACAGATGAGATGGCTACATTGAAGAGGTGATAAAAATGGTACAAACAATAATACTATTTGCAATAATTTCTGTAGTAGTTCCAATTATTGGTTCTTTTCTATCATTACTATTGAAGAAATTACCAACAGTTAGAGACTTCTTCAGCGTATCTACAATAGCAGTATCAGCAATAATGTCAATTTTGATATTTGGTACTTATAAAGGAGAAACTACCTATCTCTTAAATTGGATGAATTGGGGAGATAATAAATCAGGTATATTCTTGGATTCATTATCTGTCTTAATGGTGCTAATTGTATCAATTTTGAGTATGCTAATCGCATTCTTTTCTATAGAATACATGAAAGAAGACAAACACAAAGCAAGATATTGGTTCTTCATGCAAATGTTCGTTGGAGGTATGCTTTTACTAGTTCTTGCCCATGATATGGTATTCTTATTCCTTGGCTGGGAAATTGTAGGACTTTGTTCTTGTTTCCTAATCGGTCACTACTTCATGAAGAAAGGTGAAGCAGGAGAAAAACCAGCAAAGAGCGGAATTAAAGCTCTCATCATGACAGGAATTGGAGATGTTGGTCTCTTAGCATTCTTAGCTTGGATTTACTATGAAAACAAAAAACTTGGTTTATCTAATCCATTGCTCATAGACACAACAACACCACTTGGAGGAACTTATCCAATTGTTATGAGTATTCTATTACTCTTAGCTCCGATAACAAAATCTGCACAATTCCCATTACAATCATGGTTGAGTGCAGGTGATACTGTTGATATAGATGCAATGCAAGGTCCAACTACAGTTTCAGCATTAATACATGCTGCAACAATGGTTAAAGCTGGTGTCTACTTAGTAGCTAGATTCTCACCCATCTGGGATAACGAATTCTTCTACATTGTACTAATGATAATAGCTGGAGTGTCTTGTGTAGCTGCTGCATTTGGTGCATTAGTTACGACAGATCTGAAAAGAGTTCTTGCATACAGCACAATCTCACAGCTCAGCTATATGTTCTTAGCCTTTACAATAAGAGAGGATCATGGAACTGGACTAATACCTGGTCAGATGCACTTATTATCTCACTCAATCTTCAAAGCCCTACTGTTCTTGTCAGCAGGTGCAATAATTCATTCTATTGCAGAAGAAAGAGATATGAAGAAAATGGGTGGTTTGAAAAAAGACCTACCTTGGGTTTACGGATTCATGATGGTTGGTGTTCTCGGTTTAATTGGTATTCCAATTATCACAAATGGTGGTTATTCCAAAGAAATGATAATAACAGCTGCATATGAAGCAGCGGCAATCGATGGTGCCTCAATGCATTGGTTTACTTTCATCGTAGGTATTTTAGTAGCATTCTTAACAACTTTATATGCTGCAAGAATGTTTTTGATGATATTCCATGGCAAGAACCGAGGAGCTCGTGTGCACAAACCAAAGTATATCATGAGAATTGTTCTGGCTATATTAGCAGTTCTAGTAGTAGCTACAGGTTTCATAATTGAAGGTCCAGCTAGTAACTTCTTTTCAGGAGATACAGGATATAGCCTAATTCACGTAGTACTTGTGCCATTCTTATGTGCAATAGGTGCAATCATTCTTGGGTTAGGATTAGCTTATCTGTTCTATGGTAAAGGACAAACAGAAGTAGGTTTTGTAGAAAAAATCAATGTCTTCAAAGCTCTGAGAACTTTTGTAGCAAACGGATTCTATATTGATCACTTGTACAATTTAGTGTTTGTCAAGCCTGTCTTCTGGATTGGTCAAAAATTATCATTCTTCAAGACTGGTAAGATAAACTGGAACATGATCTTTGGATCAGTGGTAGCGATATTTATTGTTGTTGCTACTTTGTTGGTGGTGATGGTCTAATGTTGAACACATATCTATCCTTAATCTTGATTATACCAATTGCTGCTGCTATACTCTTGTCACTATTTGAGCAACTGAAGAAATTCTTAATCAAAATAAAGATAAAAGCTGATTGTGTTAATCATGCTTTAGCTAACATAATTGCATTTAGCGTCTTTGTTCTAGGATTTATTTCAGCTTATGTGCCTGCGTTTAGAGACTACATTGCTAGTACAACAGGAGATTTACTAAGGTTTGGACAACTTGAAGCAGTGCTAATCACAATATTCAGCTTCCTTGTCTGGATGGTAGTACTATTCAGCGTTAACTACATGAAAGGTAAAAATGGACTTGGTTACTACTATGCATTAATCTTCACTTTGCTCACTGGTTTAAGTACTGTAACTATGGCAAACAATTTCATCACACTATTTGTTGGATGGGAGCTGTTTGCACTAAGTGGTTATGTGCTGGTAGCTTTTGAGAGAACAAAAAGAGGTGCAGTAGAAGCGTCGATGAAATACTTTATCATGTCAACTGCTGGAAGTATGTTAGTTTTATTAGCTACTGCTTTGACATACGGTTTCTATGGTGAAGTAAACTTTGAACTCGTTTCAATAGCAGTACAAGCTAGTGGTACATCAGCTATAGCCGCAATAATAATCGCTCTGTTCATAACAGGCTTTGCAGTAACAGCTGCTATGCTATTCTTGAACGCTTGGTTACCAGATGCTCACAGCTCAGCTCCTTCAACTATTTCCGCACTACTTTCTGGAATCGTTGTTAAAGCTGGTGCAATAGGTATCTATAGAACCTTATACTTCGCATATACTCCTGATGTATTAAGTGCTGGTGCCGGAGCTGTTATCTCTTGGTTAGGTATCTTAACTATGATTGAAGGGAATTACTTAGTGTTCGCTCAATTCAAACGTAAAGATATTGTTGATTTCAAGAGAATCCTAGCATATTCGACCACTGTACACCTTGGTTACATCATACTCGGAATTGGTTCTCTAGCCCCTGGCAATTTAGGAGTTCAAGCATCAGTATTCCACATACTTACCCACGCTCTAGGTAAAGGCGGTCTGTTCTTGCTCAGTGGAGTTCTAATTACAACACTTGGATCAAGAGATCTCAGAGATATGAAAGGTATAGGAAGAAAATCACCCTTTATAGGTGCAGTCCTAACAATAGGTTTGTTATCCTTAGGAGGTATTCCTATAACAGCTGGTTTTGCATCAAAACTAATGGTAATTCTTGCTACTTTCAATGGTGGTGCCAACGCCGTTAATCCTCTGATGTTCATTAACAGCATTTTGTTGGTCATTATGGCTATCATTAACTCCTTACTTGCTTTAGGAGGATATCTATATATTCTAAAGAAAATGCTCTTCGATGAACCAGACGCTGAAGATACAGGCAAAATAAAAATACCAATATTCGAAAAATTAGCTTTAGCTATAATTGCAGTTGTTCTAATAGTTCTTGGCTTATGGCCAGAATTAATTGTGAGTAAAATAGCACTTATAGTTTAGTCTATTTTTTCTTTTTCCTCTTTTTCTTTTATATTAAACATCAAAATCCTATTTAGAGAAGATTCTCTAGCTACTACAAACTTTAAGAAAATATTATAATATAGTAATAAAAAAGATAATTATGTTTTTAGAAATAATCTCAGGTATATTTTCAATTAGTGCCGGTACTATCACGGCTTTACTCTGGATCATAGTACTACTTAGAAAACAAGGGATCCAATTTATAGAACATCCATTTGAAAGATTGTTTCATATTGCTGCTGAACTTATTATGTCTATATTAGCCATAGTAGGGGGGATAGCATTAATCTTACAATTAACTTGGGGGCTTTATCTATTCTTATTTGCTATGGGGCTAATACTATATGCAATTGTTAATGCTATCGGAATTTATGGTAAAAAGAAGTACAAAATGTTACTAATTGTATTAGTTATATCAGCAGTTCTAACATTTGTTTTAGTAATAATAGATTTTGTATTTTTAGTATTCTTAGCTTAACGAAAATAATAATTTCTAATCACTAACCTTCATGTTTTATATTTTCACCAATACTATACAAAAATATCATAGATGTTTTAGGCCCCATTCGTTCAAAACGTTTTGATAGCTCTTTTTTGACATGCTTGTAATTCTCTGATGTATCTAAATTATCCATGAAATCTCTGAAGGATCCATACTCTTCCTTAATCTCTGAAAAGACCATTGCATTGATAATAGCTGATTCAATCTTAGCTCTATTTCTAATTATTCCTGAATCTTGTAATAGTCTTCCAATATCGTCTTCATCAAATTTACTCACTTCTTCTATGTTGAAATCTTTGAAAGCTTCTTTGAAATTAGGCCACCTATCAGAAATAAGCTGCCAGCTTAAACCTGCTTGGAATACACATCGAGTCATATTTTCATAATAAGAATTATCGTTAGGAGGCCCTGTATCTCTGAAAAACCAACCAGTTCGTACGTTTTCTCCAGGCATGAGCATACAATAAAATCTACATTTATTATATTAACGTTATTACAATATTAAGCAGTGAGAAATGTGAATAGGGGAGAATAACGGGCCAGATGCAATTTTTTAAATGGTAAAATTACAGCTATTTGAATACCATTTTTCATACTCATCCAAGAAGGATGCCCTTCCGAAAAGATAACCTTAATGCAAGGTCAAAATAAGTAATAAAAAAGAAGAAGATAACTAATTCCTTCTTCGTTTAGTCAAAGCATAAGTAGCTAATATAAGTGATCCTAAGATAATTAAAGGTCCTGCAAAACTAATTCTTCGAACACCATTTTGGCGATATTGGGAATCTAGAGTAAACAAAGTTTCATAATATTGAATTCTCTCTTTGTGAGTCACATCATAGATTAGTTCGCTAATCTCATATGAATATAACTCCCCATTTAGAGAATACTTTGTAATAAATTTGATATCAAAGCGAGTATCTAAGTCAGGTTTAGTATCGAAAAAGGAATATTCTAGAGATATGTAATATCCTTCATATTTCATTCTATCCAAAACGAAGGTATCTTCTTGTGTAAAGACCAAATCTTGAATAGGTTTCTCAGTTATAAAATCTGAATTAAACTCTGTTTTGAAACCAAATGAGGTGTGATTAATAGGTAAAAACAAACCATAGATTTCTTGGTAAAGTAACCTAATATCAAATTCAGTTACAGTTGCATTAAGTAATAGCGAATAATCAAGCATATCAACAAATCGGAAATCTGTTCCAACTACTGAATATGCAACAGTCATATTACCTTCATTACTATCACACCAATAATGTTCTTCCAAATATTCATCATATTCTTGTTGTGTTTCAAAATGAACTAATCCCATGAAATAAGGAGTGAAATTAGTTTGAAAATATACTTTATCTCCAACAGCAGTTACGTTCCAAACCATTAACGAATCTGTGAAAGTTCCTTCATCGTATTTTTTTCCATCTTGATAGGTGACTAATGTGCTCTCTTCAGTATATTCGTACATTGAACCATAAGTAGTCCAAGTAACTGCTTGAGTTTGAATACCACTAGAACAAATTAAAAACAAAACTAATGATATTCCACAAATAAGGGATCGCAATCCTCTGCTCATGTTTATCAAGACAAACACTTGTCTAAAGGAATATTTAAAGCTACTCAAATCATTATACCAATCAATTATTTTTATAAATTCAGTACACTATATTCTAAACGATGGGAGAAATGATGGACGACGAAACACAAAAACTTTTTTCGCTTCTTGATAAAGCTGCAAATGAAATGATAGCCAATAGCGATCAACCTACTTTCTCATATTTTGATACATGTGAAGATGTAGGTCTATTCATTCAAGACATAACTAACAAGGCTAAAAATGGAGAACTAGAGGAAATTTCCAAACTATGGTACATCTTTGCCCCAACTAGTGTTTGGGATGATTCAGGAGGATCTCAAGAAATTGCTAACGAAATATTTGAGCTAATAAATGAGAAACATAAACCTGAGTAAGAAGTATTAATTCTTCACTAACTTAGAGTCTGTACTATGATTAATATATGGCTAAAATTATGTTAACTATATGAGTGTTGAAAGCTTCATTCTGAGTTCAGCAATTATAGGTTTTTTAGCATTTCTTGGTGATTTTATCATAACTTTCATTTTTGGATATTTGAAAGAAGACTATAGTTTCATTGAAGACACAATGAGTGAACTAGGAAACAGGAAGAGTAAATTCAAAACAATTTTTCGAATGTGGTGGATAGTATGGGGAATCTGTATAATCACATTTGGAATTGGATTTGGTTTCTATTATTACAATCCCTTGTACGAGGGAATTATACTAGCCACAGCGATACTAATTTCTGTTTTTGGTTTTGGAGCTGGTATTGTTGCAGGAATATTCCCAGAAGATTCAAAAGGTGAAAAAGAAAGCATTTCGGGAAAAATTCATGGGATTTTCGCAGGTATTGGATTTCTAACTCTATTAGTTGTTCCAAGTATTTTGGGAAGTATATCCGATAATATATTTCTAGCAGTTTCTGTGATAGCACAAATTCTTGGTGTCATCTTCTTTGCTCTTTTCATGCTTTCTAAAAACCCAAAAATTAGTAAATCAGGGCTTTGGCAACGTTTATTCCTGTTAGTTTATTATGGCTATTTGACAATCTACGCTTTTTTCATGTTCATTAATCCTGATATGGGGTAGTTCATCAACTCCTATTCCATTTTTTTGTGAAATCTAATTCTTAAATAGGGAGCAAACCCTTCTAGTCTTATGGTAAAAAAAACACATAAAGAGAAAATAGAGCGAATTAGAGAACGAAATGATATTCTATTCAAAAAATCTCCAAATTCCCCTCTTTCTCATGAACAGAAACTAGATTTCAAAGGATTATCCTATTTTCCAATTGATGAAAAATATGAACTCATAGTTGAGATGAAAAAATTTGAGCATCAGAGTGATATTACAATCCCTACTACTACAGGTGATAAAAGAACATACATTCGTTTTGGTTTTATTGAATTTGAGATTGATGGTCAAGTAAATACGCTTACTATTTTCAAACCAATTGAAGATGATTATCTTTTCCTTCCATTCAAAGACAAAACTACAGGTAACTAGTCTTATAAAATAGGAAGATACTTAGAAATAGAGAAGATTTCAAAAGACAAATATCTAGTTGATTTCAATACAGCTTATAATCCCTTATGTGCTTATAATGACAATTGGAACTGCTCTTTTACACCAGACGAAAATATCCTCAAGATTCCAATCCAGGCAGGTATGAAGATATATTCTGATTATAGAGGTTCTCATTAATATTCTTATTTTTTTCACTTTCCTTGAGGAGGGGTAAAACCTTAAAGAAGCAGAAGATTTTCTTATCATAATGGATATCTATGTAGTGGACATTGAGACCACGGGTCTTGCAGGATTACCTAAAGATCTTGTTGTTGAAATTGCCATAATGCGAGCAAATGTGTTAAAACAAAAAATAACACAAGTGTACCACTCAATAATCCATTATGACACAAGCACATGGGATGATAACTTACTCAACTCATGGATATTCAGAAAAGGTGTTCTATCAGTTGATGGAATACAAAATGCCGAGAAAGATTTAACGATAGTAATTGAAGAAGTACGCCAGATTCTTTCTGGTAAATTTGTTGCAGCATATAATAATGCATTTGATTTTGATAAGTTTCTTAGGCATAATCCATGGAATATTAACGAAGAAAGCAGTAAAACAAAAACAGCTCCATGCGTAATGTTATCTGCATCAGGTTACCTTAGACCTCCTGGCAAGAAATATAAAAACAGAAATTACAAATTGGCTCATTCAAGGAGAAAACTTCTAAGTAAAAATACAGAAGGCATCATTATTAACAAAGAACTTGAAGAGAAGATTGGGGAGTTTGAAGAGCATAGAGCGAATTATGATGCTTTTTATACGGCGTGTATACTTCTAGAATTGTATAAACGGAAACAATACAGAATCATTCCACAGATATATTATGCTCATTCCATGAATATTTATGGGAAAAGACAAGAGAAGAGAGAACTAAAGCTTATAAAAAAAATATTTCCAGAAGTAGATATAATTAATCCTGCCAAATATGAGAAAAAATGGAAAGATTCTTCAGGAAAGGAAATAATGAAGAAATGTCTCGATCTTTTGAGTAAAAGTGACATAGTTATCTTTTCAGCAATAGAACTCGATAATGGACACTTTGTTGGGAGAGGGGTGTATATAGAAGTTAAATTTGCTGAGGAACTTGGTAAGGAAGTGTATTTCCTCAGAGAACATCTGGACAATATTTTTCTGTTGGAAAAGCATGATGAAAATGACTGGATTGCTAAATTTGGTAAAGTCAAGTTTAAGAAATAACTATTTACATATAATAAAAAAGAGAAAATAAGTAATTTATTTATCTTCCAAGTATTTTTCTAGATTTTCTAGTGTCAGTTGAGCAGTAATTCCCTCTTTATGAGGTTTAAATCCAAGTCGATCATTAATGGAAAGCATTGGGGCATTAATTGTTGCATTTCCTGTTGAAATGATATTTGCTTTTGGAAATTCTTCCTTTACCTTTAGCAACATCTCAGCTTTCAACCATTTTCCAAGACCACGGCCACGATACTTTTCTTGTACACCAGTGAGAAGTTGTTCGACAATAGTCTCCCTTTCAGGTCGGTATTCCATCTCAGTTAACCCTGATATATCCTCATTCGGCTCTATGGTATAGAAAGTTATATGCTTTCTTCCAAGCGCTTCTCTTCGTTTTTCTGTATCTCTGAAAAGTTCAGGAGTATAAACAATATCGTTCACATCGAGATCTCCAAGAGGTTGTTGATTAAGTGTCTCAGTATATACTGTGCAATACTTCTCAAGAATATCATCAGGGATGGAATAGACTAGCTTAAGTTTTGTATCTGGAGAACGTTCTGGACCTTCCTTAACCCATGTTTCAATCATGCTCCAATCAACTTCTTCCATTTTTAAACGATTTTCAATGCCTGCTAGAGCCGTTTGAGCACCAATTGCCTTTAGAAAAGCTTTTCCATCTTCTTCATCTGAACCTGAAATTAGAATAGATTTGCTCTTCTTCTTTCCATATTCATATATTTGCTTCATTGCTATAGTTTCAATTCCCCTGTTCCGATATTTTTTCAGAAGAACTAAATCAAATTGTAGTAAATGTTTATTACCTTCGTAAGATGCTGATGTTTCACGGAATCCGCCATAAACAACTCTACCTACAAATTTGTTTGTCGAACTATCAATAATAGCAGAGAATTGAAAATCAAATTCAGGATGATTTACTTGCATCTTCAGAGATTTTTCTGTAGATTCATCATCAACAAAAGGATCATCAGGATTTGCTTCAGAATGTCTAATTCTTCTATACTCGTGATATAGATTCCAATCTTCTTTTGTATAATTCAACAAGTTAGCTTGTTCTACTTTGATTTGATTAATATCAAATTTTTCAGTCATAATACTCAATCCTACGTTACAAGTCTTAATATGTAAAAAACCATTATCACACTTATATATCTAATTAAATAAATTAAAATCAATTTTCGATATTCTCACATCTATCCAGTTTTCTATTTCTGTAAGAGCCTGGGTACAACCTTCATCTAACATAATTACATGGCCACCTTTGCTTATTCTAGCAATGCTTTGGTCCTTCGAACTGATTGAAGAAGTAATTTGCGTTATACCTTTTATTGATACAGCTTCATCATTCTCACTATGAACAATTAATATGGGCTGTTTAATATTTCCCAGAATGGGATTAAGCTCATCTAGTAATTTTGCAATTTCTACAAGACTCTTCACAGGTATTTTCTTGTAAGCCTCCCAATTTTGTGGATTACCAATAAATTTTGAACTTATTTTCTCAATTTTTATCCAGCGAACAAAATAATGTATGAATCTGAAATTTACAACAAACCATGATAGGAAATTATAGGGTTTTACAGCTGTTGCACAACTTATTACTCCACTCAACTCAGGATTTATTGCAGCTAAATAGAGTGCAAGGACACCACCTAAGGAAGTTCCAACAATGAAAGTTGTTGGACATTCTTCCATGAGAAGCTCTAGTTTTCCTTGACAATAATGTACCCAATCTTGCCAGCCAATCTTTAGTAAATCCTTTGAGGAAGTATTATGACCCGGAAGAGTGATGTTGAGAACCTTAAAACCTTTATTTGTTAGGAAATCCTCCAATGGCCTCATTACAGTACAATTACTGCCTAATCCATGAATCAATAAGAAACCATTTTTGGAATGAGAGGCCACAAAGGTAAATAAACCAAATTAAGTATATTACTTTTATCCTCTTAAATTATCTTTTGTTTTTGAAAAATATATTTAATCTAGCTAATTTATACTATTGATTGAATGTTAATTAACGGTAGTGAAACTAGCACTCTAATTTCCGAAATTGTAGGTAGGTTAAGGAATAAACAAACAAATCCTGCAGATTTCAGGATAAGCCTTAAACGAATTGGTAATTACTTGGCTTATGAATCTGCTATGTTTTTGGAAACAGTAGTTTTACCAGTTGAAACACCTTTTGGAACAAGTAATTTTAGAAAAATAAAGAAAAACACTGTAATTATTACAATTTTAAGAGCAGCACTACCCATGTCTGAAGGAGTATTAGAGGTTCTCCCAGAAGCTAAAGTTGGAGTAATATCTGCGTCTAGAGGAAAACAACTCAAAGAAGACGGAAGAGATTTTCGAATTGATTGTACATACACGAGCATTCCATATCTTGAAGATAAGATAGCAATAGTTGTTGATCCAATTTTAGCAAGTGGTTCAACATTACTTTTTACACTCCAACAAATCAAAGAGCAAAAACCTCTCAAAATAATCATTCTATGTGCAATAGCATCTCGATTTGGTACAGAAAGATTACTGAAAGAATTCCCTGAAGTGATAATAATTGCTGGAGCAATTGATGAAGAACTTAATGAAAAGGGGTACATTGTTCCTGGTTTAGGAGATGCGGGTGACAGAGCATTCAATACATGATTTAATCTCATAAGGAGATATTGAAATGGAAAATTCAAAAAAAGAATTAATTGAACAAAAACAAAGAAACTTACTATCATCTATCAAAGAATTTAGTATTCCATGGAAGAAATTTCTAAGTCCGAATTTGCTATTTCTAGTATTATGGGTTGGTTCCCTTCTATACATGTTTATATGGGCACCAGCTAAACAAGATGGTGATCCAGGCTTTGGAGATTTTAACTTTGTTTACGGTAAAACTAATCCACTAGAGTGGAGCATTTTTATGATTGTAGGACTCTGGGCTTTACTTTACGCTGCAATACTCTTTATAGAAAGTAGAGAAAGATTCATTCCTGCTTGGCCCTTTGTATTAGTGGCATTTGGGCTAGGAATGTATGGGATGATGCCATACTTCGCATTAAGAGGAGTGAAGAAGGAGAACCCTAAGACTAAAAAAACATGGTTCACAAAAATATTTGATTCACGCACCTTAGGGATTATTTTGTCCGAACTCACTAGGGCTATTGCAATGTATGGGATAATTGCAGCTAGTATCTATGGGAAATGGGGAGTTTTTGCAGATAGTTTTCTAAATGTTCGGCTCATACAGGTAATGACAATTGATTTTGCATTGTTAACCTTGTTCTACCCAATAATTATTTGGAGCGACATGAAGAGAAGAGAATGGAAGAATTTGAAACTCTTTATTTTATTCTGCGTTCCTTTATTTGGTGGTTTGCTTTATCTAACAATAAGACCCAGATTACCAGAAAAATAACTCTTGCAACAGCAAGAAATCTTCTTTTTTATTTCAAACGATTAAAATTAAATTTATAAGTCTCTTCTGTCGAATAACCAAGACTATGAAAATTCCACTACAAAAATATTGGGAGGTACAGAAGAAGTACCTAGCACCTTTCAAGAGAAGGGTGTTATTGTTAGCTTTCCTATTAAGTAGTGGAACCGTTCTACTAATTTTCTCACCTTTAATCATTGAGAGATTCATTGATTTAGCGACCAGAGGTTTCCCAATTCAAGACATAAATGTGTTTTGGGTAGGAAAACAGATTCCTATTGTAAGTCTAAATTCAATTAATCGAGTTCTATTATTGTTAGCAGGTGCATATATCGTTCTGATGGTTACTCAACAGTTGATTACCTTAGGGTCAGTTTATTTGAGTCAAAATCTTTCATGGTCGGCAACAAACATGCTTAGATTCGATTTAACCAAACATTGTGTAAATTTAGATATGACATTTCATAATGAACATAAACCAGGAGAGATGATTGAAAGAATTGACGGTGACGTAAACACCTTAGCTACTTTCTTGTCACAATTCTCAGTTCAGTTAATTACATCACTACTCGTAATCATTGGATCTCTTGCAGTATTATACACTAAACATTGGATAATAGGAATTTCATTTACAGCCTTCACAATTTTGGCAATAATTGTAATGTATGTTCTTAGAAACTTCTCAGTTAAAGCCTGGGAAAATCAAAGACAAACAAGTGCAGATATGTATGGAACCATAGAAGAAAGCTTGAGTGCAATAGAAGACATCCGTGCTAATGCAGGTGTGGATAATGTCATGCGCAAGTTTCATAATGCATCTAGAAAGGATTTCAAAGCTTTTCGCAGAGCTTTATTTCGAGGTCAAGTCTTTGTAATGTCTATATGGGTAGTTATCGCTATCATCAACACACTGATTTTCGCTCCAAGTATTCCTTTGGTTAAAACAGGTGTGATATCTTTAGGTACAGTATTCTTAATTCAAATATTTGCTGGGATATTGCTTCGACCCATATTTGTTATTACACGACAAATGCAAGATCTTCAAAGAGCAGGGGCATCAATTGACAGAATCAACAAATTGTTTGAAATGGAAACAAAGATTCAGGATATTGGTAAAGAAAAATTATCATCTGGTCCCTTAGCTATTGAATTTGATAATCTAAGTTTTGCTTATAATGAAGACGATTACGTTCTTAGGAATATCTCTTTCAAACTTGAACCTGGACAAACTTTGGGGATTGTTGGACACACAGGTAGTGGCAAAACAACAATTTCCAGACTTATCTTCAGATTATATGATACAAAACAAAGTGATGGAAATATTAAATTAAATGATACAAAAATTGCTGATTTATCACTTCTGGACTTAAGAGATAAAGTCTCTTATGTAACACAAAATGTGGAGTTATTCCAAGCTTCGGTTAGAGAAAATGTAACACTATTTGATAATAGAATACCAGATATTCGCATTGAATCAATTCTGCTTGATATTGGTCTAGGAAATTGGTTGGAAAAGCTCCCAGAAGGTTTAGACACAATTATTTCATCTAGTGAGCAAGGAATTTCTGCTGGTGAAGCTCAACTGTTAGCTTTAGCTAGAGTATTCATTAAGAGCCCAAATTTAGTTGTTTTAGATGAAGCTTCATCAAGACTAGATCCTGCTACAGAGCATTTGCTTGACCAAGCTATCGAAAAATTGCTTATTAATAGAACAGGTATATTAATCGCTCATCGGCTAGCAACACTGGAAAAAGTTGATGATGTTCTGCTTATTGATAAAGGGAAAATAATCGAATATGGAAAAAGAGAGGAGCTAGCAAATGATACAAAATCAAAATTCTATCAATTGCTACAAACTGGAGAAATTGAGGAGTTGTTGAAATGAAAGTATTAAGGTTATCTTGGAGAATGTTGCGTTATAAACCAGGATTGGTTTTTGCAGGTTTTCTCTCAGATATATTGTTCTTCCTTCAACCCTTAGCAGCAGCTATAATAGCTAGAGAGATTTTCAAACAACTAGAGGGGATAGCAGGTTGGAATATAGTTGTCAATATTTGGGTTTTAGTACTTCTAGTTCTTCCTCTAACCCTAACTATGCGACTTGTTGGAGATTTTGTTTTCATTTTCACAATGTGGGTTTTCATTCTAGCTAGTAGAATACTAATTAGGAGAAATATGTTACTTGGAATTTTCAAGAAACCAGGAGCTGTTGCACTTCCTGATTCACCAGGAGAAGCTGTTTCCAGATTCAGAGGAGATATAGAAGAGGTTATGTGGTTTGTGTATCACCTTACATCCTTCTTTAGCTTAGGTATCTTTACAGGAATATCCTTCTATCTTATGAGAGATATTAACTGGAAAGTAACAGCATTTGTAAGTATTCCATTTTTGTTTATGATGATATTGGTTTTCTTTACAAGACCAATTTTTACAAGGCTAAGAAAAGATCGTCGAAAAGCTGCAGGCGCAGTAACACGAACAATCGGAGAAATCTTCAGATCGGTCCAATCAATTAAGGTTGCAACAGCTGAATATCATGTACTCGATTATTTTGGTGAGATTAATAGAAAGAGAAAAATAGCTGAAGTAAAAGATGAATTCTTCCATCGTTTAATTCACTCCATTTACTATGTTACAGTCTATTTGGGAATAGGTACCATACTGTTGCTTGTTGGAAATAACATGCAAAGTGGTTTGTTTTCAGTAGGTGATTTAGCATTTTTTGTTGTGTTATTAGGGGAACTTGGAGAATTCATCTGGGACATGGGAGACATGGTTCCAAGATACATGCGTACTAAAGTTTCACTTGAAAGGATGTTTAAGCTAATAAAGAGTGAAGATTCTGAAGTCACAGAATTTAATTTGGTTAGGCATGGTCCAATCTATATCAAAGAAACATATCCAAAAATACAAGCGTTGAACATTGATGAAGAAAACAAATTGGTGAATTTTGAGGTAAAGAATCTATCCTATACTTATCCAGATTCAGATAAAGGTATCAAGGATGTTAGTCTTTCATTAGCTAAAGGATCGTTTACAGTAATCACAGGTAGAATAGGTTCAGGGAAAACTACTCTCCTACGAACTTTAATTGGTTTACTACCAAAGGATGAAGGGTTGCTTCTGTGGAATGGGAAGGAGGTTGAAAAACCAGATGAATTCTTTGTACCACCAATAACAGCTTTTACATCACAAGTTCCACGTCTCTTTAGTGAGACAGTTAAAGATAATATACTAATGGGATTACCTGAGGAATCTGTTGATATTGAAGATTCCTTGAAACTGGCTGTAATTGATAAGGAAGTTTTAGATTTCGAGAAAGGCTTGGATACATTAATTGGTCCAAAAGGTGTCAAACTATCAGGAGGTCAAAGACAACGATTAGCGGCAGCAAGAATGTTTGCAAGAGATTCAGAAATATATATTTTTGATGATCTATCAAGTGCTCTTGATGTTGAAACAGAACAAAAACTCTGGAAAAGAGTTTTTGACAGAAGTGGAGTATCAACTTGTTTAGCTGTCTCTCACCGCCCCATAGCACTTCGAAGAGCTGATAATGTTATTGTATTGAAAGATGGAAAAATAGATGCTCAAGGTAAATTAGACGACTTATTAGAAACAAGTGTTGAAATGAGAAGGTTGTGGGAAGAAAAGATTGTTAAAACAAGAGCAGATTCCCTTACTACTCAAACAGATTAAAAAAATAATTGAATGGGATTCCCCTAATTATAATCTTCTTTTAAAGAAATCTAATATTGTCTTGAATGACCGAATTCGGAATTCTTGATCGGTGAAACCACCGTGACCAATATCGGTATGTTCTACATACTCAAAGGCTTTTTCTCCTTCAGTTCCTTCTTTCCAACCTAGCTCCAACATTTTGTCTTTATAGATTCTTGCTTGGGTTATTGGACAGCGTGGATCATGAGTACCATGAACAATTAGTAGAGGTGTCTTTAGATTTTCTACAAAATGAATTGGGGAGCGTTCCTTGTAAAGGTCCCCTTTTTCATCAGGTTTTCCAAACATCATATGAAGATAGTATTTGAAATGAGGCATGCTTTCGTCATATAGCAATTTCCAGTCTGTTATACCAACGCTTGCAGCACCAGCTTTCCAAATATCTGGTTTCTTTACAGTAGCCCAAAAAGTCATATATCCACCATATGAACCACCAAAGATACCTATTCTACTAGAATCAACATAATCTAGAGTTTTTAGATAATCAACACCAGCAACAACATCCTCAAAATCGCCACCACCTATATCCTCGACGTTTAAGTCTTGAAAATCTCTACCATACCCTGTTGAACCGCGAAAATTAGGTTTGAGAATAACGAAACCATTGTTGACAAGTATCTGATCAAACATACTGAAATTTCGGAGATACTGACTAGTGGGACCACCATGTACTTGTACTAGTGCAGGTAATTTCTTACCCATTTCGATATTTTTTGGTTTGTAAAGTACAGCACCTATAGTAAGATTATCTGTTGATGGATATTCAACATAATCGTCTGTTATAAAGAAATCAAGATCTAAATCACCAAGATGAGAAGGTATAAGCTCTTCAATCTTATCCTCATTCAAATCATACTTAATTAACTTACTTGGGCTCGTAGATGAATTTAAGGTTACCATCAATGATTCGTCATTTCTTGTTATTGCATTTCCAGCGGCAATCCCTGGAGGAAAATCAAGGATTCTTACCTTACCAGAATCTAAATCATAGATTAAGGGAGAGATTGTAGCTTTAGAATTTCTAATGCAGACCAAGAATTCGCTATTCTTTGATAACTTTCCAGAATATTCTTGATACTTACCATCACCAAACCATTTAATCTCATCTGTATCTAAATTATAAACGCCTGCTCTAGAATTCCCTTCAAAATCAGAAGTTACAGCAAGCAGTTTCCCATCCTCAGAAATATCTGTTACGCCATCTCTAGAACCTATTTTCAAACTTAAGAGCTTTCTTTGATTTGAACCGTCTGGTTCCATAATCCAGATATCACCATTTTGGAAATTTTCTGTATCATTATATCCAAAAACAATGAAGTCATTCTGGGGACTCCACAAAGCTCCTATAACAGGTCTTGGATAATTGGTTAATTCTTTAATTTCTTTGGTTTCAAAATCAAGACTAAATAAATTCATTTGTCCATTTCTAGTAGAGCGAAAGAGTAATTGTTTTCCATCGGGGCTTGAATGTGCAACATGTTCCTGGAATGAAGGTGTATTGGTTAGTTGTTCTATTTCCTTTGTTGTTAAATTAAGAAGATAAAGATCGTGTTTTTCATCACCATCTTTATCCTTAGCGAAGATAATACCTTTATTATCTCTAGTCCACAGATAACCAGATCTAAGTGCTCTTGGTACCTCGCCATTACTAATTTGTTTATAGTCACCAGAGGATAGATTCATTACATAAAGTTCAATTCTCCCAGTAATATCCCAATAAAAAGCAATTTCATCCTTTGAATGGTTTAATGAGGGCATATAAAACTGTGGAATTCGAGCTAATTTTTCAATCAAATCATCTGACATAAGAAACCATCTTGTTTTTTTTAAAAGCCTTTATTATTTATATACAACTATTTTACGGAAAATGTACACCTTATGGTCACAACTTGTGTTGTTTCTTTTTAAATATAGAAGAGAGTATTTGCATGGAACAAGTAAAACAAAGTGAATAAAATGGGAAAAACAATAGTCAAAGAAGAAGAAGAAATCGAACTAACCCATGTTGATGGTGATTTAGAAATACAAGATGGAGCTACAATTGTCGTTCCAAAAAGTGCTGAAAGATTAACTGTTGATGGTAGGTTACTTAGTAGAGGAGATATCATAATCAAAGGATCTGTTTCTGCAGAAGAGATTATGCACTCCAATGGATTTCTTGAGATTGAAGGTGATGTTAAAGCTCAAGAAGTGAAAGTTCATAGTAAAGGTGTAAGGAATGGTTCTGTACTAGAAATTATTGGCTCGTTAGAATGTAATGAAGCAGAGATAGAAGGAGCCTTAGAAGTAGAAAAAGATCTTTCTTGTGATGATTTGGAAATAAATGGATCTTGTGTTGTACATGGTGTTGCACGAGTTGGTGAATACGAAATAAATGGATCCGCCAAACATGGAATGGATTTAAGTGCTGATGACCTAGAAGTTAATGGATCATTAAAAGCTCAAGCTAATGTTACTGTAAAAACTGATTTTCAATTATCTGGATCTGCTAAAATTGAGGGAATACTAGAAGCTCCTGAAGTTGATATAGGCGGGTCTTTATCCTGTTATGAACTCATTTCAAATTCTGTTGAAATTGGAGGAGCAGCAAAGATAGAAACTTCAAAAATCGAAAAAGAATTGAATGTTGGTGGCGCTTTCAAATGCACAGGAAACATAGTAGCCCCTACAGTAAGTTGTAATGGAGCTTGTGGTTTTGGTGATGAATCAGCAATTCAGAATCTAGAAATAAATGGTTCTACCAAAGTTGGAACAAATTTCAAATTTGATACTATCAAAGTCAATGGTGCCTTTACAATGGGTGATAATGCAGCTGGTAATGAACTAACTATTAATGGTTCTTGTGGAGCAGAAGGAAATCTAAAGCTTGAAGGAGATTTACAAATCAATGGATCTTTATCAGCTTCCACACTTGAAGCTAATGAGATAAAGATTGAAGGTAGCATGACTGCCGATGAAGCTATTGCCAAATTTGTTTATGTTGGAGAGAATTCTAGAGTAAGAGGAATTCTAAGAGCTGATAATGTGGAAGTTGATGATGGAGGACGTGTAGATCACATCATTGCTGATAAAGTCAAATTAGGTGAAGATACTAGAATTGGAAAATTAGAAGCTAATGATATTGATGCTGACCCATCCGCGAGATATAAATAATTTAAGCAAACCTTTCTGTTAAAAGATTGGGCTTCAGTTTTTTGAGGCCCAATCTTTTTAATGTACAAAATTCAAAATTAATTGGTGAATTAAATGCCAGCAGGTAACAGAACAAGATATGATATTTATGCAGACGTAATCTCTGTTCTGCAATTTTATGGTGAAGCTGGTATTTCACAAATTGCAAGAAGGGCTAATTTACCCATAGACAGGGCCAAGGGCATAATTCACTTTATGTTATCGCGTGGTCTTATGATTAAATATGAAAATCCCAAAAAAAGACCTGCAGTAATCTATAGCTGTACGACAAGAGGTTATCAATATCTTGAATTGTATAAACAGCTTTCCCATATGGTTGTTGAGATAACAGAAGATGAATTGGAATTCGGAATAGATTTCAAAATTGAAGGAATTTAATTCCATCCATCAAAACTATTTTATTAATGTAGCTTGCTTAGACAATATAATGGTTTATTTTAGAAAACTTGATGCTAAGGATTGGCTTGATTTCAAAGAGATAATCAGAGAAGCTTTTTTTCGTGAAATTAACAAAGAAGAACTTGAAACACATCTGAATAACATTCAAAATCCTGGTTTAACATGAGGTGAATCCATTCCTCTCGGTCTATTTATAAACAACGAACTACAAATTTATGGTAGATTAAATCCAGAATTTCCAGGTTGTAGACCCTTTCTAGTTACCAATCCCAAATACGTTGATGATTTTATTTCTGGTACTGTTAAATTCATGAAGAAAAACTATATTCGCTTAACTTTTGATAGAAACAGTAAACTTGCTAATTTCTTCCAAGAAAGAGGTTACAAGCTTTGGCATCATATGTTTTTCATGGAAAAAGAGGAAATTAAGTAATAAGAAGCGTTTATAAGAAAATCATACTTTAATTATAGCTTCGATATGGATTTTGTGCCTTTAAATAGTATTCTTAAGATTAAATAGTAGATGAAAGAAGAGAACACTAAGCAAATGTATGAAACAACTATCAAGGAAAAATATCCTTGCTACAGTTATGCAGTACTGTTTTTAGATGCAGATAACATAAATCAAAGAAAAATCGGTTATTCTCTTTTAGCACCTCTCTTCAAGTTACTTCCAAAGGAATTACAAGATTATGTAAAATTTATTTGGGAGATAGATTCTGAGAAACGAAAGATGCCATATTCTTTTGTTAAATGCTGTGAAAAGATATTCGCTGAATAAGTGTTCTTCCTTATTAAATCTAATAGAATTGTGAAGAATAGAAATTCCCACTAGTTTATCTTATGTGCTAGTAGAGCTCATTGCTCCAGAGAGGAATCATTTAATTCATCTAACCAATTTCAATTCACCGCTCTCTAATTCACATCTTAAGAACTTAGTGAGATTTCCTTCAGATATTCATTTGATTGATCAAAATTAATGTTTTTTGTGTAGATATATCGAGTAACGCTTAATAAAATGTAAGATTAATACTAGTTGAAGGATACAAAAATGAAAGATACCACTAATCAATCAGATCGAAGGTTACCAAAGCCCCATTCTCAACCTACATATAACCTTACTGTAAAAGATTGGCGAATTCCCATGAGAGATGGAATTCGTCTTTATGCTAAGGCATGGCATCCAGAGGGAGATGATCCTTTTCCCGCAGTTATTAATTATGATCCTTACCGTTCTTCCGACTGGCGTACTATGTCACGTGGTAATTTTTTTCACTTTTTGGCTAGACATGGTTATGTTGTTCTCCATCTTGGAGTACGTGGAACTGATGGATCTGAAGGTATAGTAACTGATGAATACCCATTGCAGGAACAAGAAGATGGTTATGATGCAGTTGAATGGGTAGCATCTCAACCATGGTGCAATGGAAAAGTAGGAATGATAGGAACTTCATACGCTGGTTTTACAGCTGTTCAAGTTGCAATGCATCGGCCCCCACATCTAAAAACAATCATTCCTCTTTATGCTACTGATAATCGTTATACAGATGATGTTCACTATGATGGTGGTGCTTTGTGCTCTCTTTTTGATTTAGCTGGATGGGCAACTATGATGGTTTCTATGAATGCATTGCCACCTGCAGAGAGTATTGGTGAAGATTATGAAAGAGTTTGGGATGAGCATCTCAAAGGTAACACACCATATCAATTGAATTGGTTGGAAAATCAAACAGATGGGCCTTACTGGAGACCTGCATCATTAAGATCAGATTTCAGTTCAATAGTATGTCCAGTTCTAATTATAGGAGCTTGGAGGGATTTCTATCGGAACAGTGCTTTAAGAATGTATGAACATTTGAATGTTCCTAAGAAGTTATTAATGGGGCCATGGGGTCATGTTTTTCCAGACTGGGGGTATCCTGGTCCTTCAATTAACTACATGCCACAAATTGTTCGATGGTTTGATCATTGGTTAAAAGATAAGGATACAGGTATGGTTGAAGAACCTAGTTTCACTGCATTTATGAGAGAATCTAGTTTTACAAGACCTGATTTCAAAGGAGGATCTGGTTATTGGACGGAGTTAAAGAAATGGCCTTTAGACATCATGAGTGAAAAGAAATTTTTCTTGGGATCTGAACAAAAATTGAAAACAGAAGTCAAAGGCAATGGTAGCGACGAATTCTCTTACCATGTAGCTGTAGGCATGGGAAATCCAACATGGCACATCAATATTGCAAAAGGAGGAAAAGAAGAACAGGATTTTGATGAGATGAATTCTTTAGTTTATACTTCAGACACCCTAAATAAAAGGCTGAATATAATGGGACGTCCCCTATTAGAGCTAACCTTTTCATCTTCAGTTCCGATAGTGAATTTAATTGTGAAACTA
This sequence comes from Candidatus Heimdallarchaeota archaeon, assembly GCA_021399345.1. Taxonomy (GTDB): domain Archaea; phylum Asgardarchaeota; class Heimdallarchaeia; order Heimdallarchaeales; family Heimdallarchaeaceae; genus UBA460. The sequence continues at coordinate 62,953 of JAAFKI010000010.1, read as the reverse complement.
TTTGATGTTGCACCTGATGGAAGTTCAGATATTATTACTTGGGGAGTACTAAACTTATCTCACAGAGATTCACATACAGAACCAAAACAGTTAACAGCTGGAGATAAAGTGAAATTAAATATTGAACTTGATGCAACTTCTTGGATCTTTCATCCTGGACACGTCATAAAAATCGCCTTAGCAAGCTCTGATTTTCCAAATATATGGCCATCACCTTACCCAGCAGAGAATACAATATGGTGGGGGGAGGAATATGGATCTTGTTTAACGTTGCCTGTTATACCTGAAAGTCATCCTGAGGAAGCACCATTATTTGGAGAGATAGAAATGCCAATGGATGTTTACAAAATAAATTATGCTCCAGCCAAATCTAAAATATTCCATGACTTACAAAATGCAAAAACAACTTTTCAATTCAGTCTAAGCCAAGAAGGTAGCTTGTCTGAAGATGGAATTTCCTTAGCTTTTGATGAAAGTTCATCGTTTACTGTTTCAAATAAAGATCCAGCTCAAGCATTACTGAAAAATGAACATGATATCCAGATAAGCACAAAAAAATCAAATACTAGAGCTATAACCAAAGCCAAACTTGAGAGCGATAAGGATAGTTTTCATATTAGTTATGATCTTGTTTTAACAGTAGACAAAAAAGAAAAGATCAAACGAAGTTGGTCACAATCTTTCAAGCGAAATCTAGTTTGAGATAGAGAAAAAGTATAAGTGAAGATTTACTTCTACTTTCTTCTGCACACACACAAATTTTAGAATGTTTTATATTTAACTAATTATGCAAAGATACTATAAGGTAATAAAAATGAGTCAAATAGATAAAAAAGAGAAGAAGGGATTAATAGTTATAGGCGGAGGAATCACAGGATTAACTTCAGCTGTTACTTGGGCTCGCTTCCATGATACAAAGAAAGATTCCGTATTGATTATAGAAAAAGAACCAAAAGTAGGAGGGTTTGTAACTTCCTACACACGTGAAGGATATCTCTTTGACACTAGTCAAATTATTCCAAATTGTAATGATATGTATGAGCTTTTGGGTATAGAAGTAGATCTTAAGAGATTCAAAGGATATTATACACGAATTTTCCTTGTTAATCCTGAAACTGAGGAAGTAACAAAGATTGAATTGCCTTCAGGATTGGAAGTTTTTAAGAAGAAACTGATGGATGAATATCCGGATAATGCAAAAGAAATAGAAAATTTCCTCGATCATTCAAGAGCTATGTATCTAGAGCTATTTAAGCTAAAAACAGAGCCTAGTTTTATTGAGCTATTGAAGACAATTGTCTCGTGTCCAAAAATCGTTAAACATGGTTCTAAAACTTTCAAAGACTACTTTGATCAATTTGGTATATCCAATCCTGAAGTAATTGAGATTTTTGATGCCTTTGCAGCTTTTAGTGGATTACCTGGGGATAGATGTGCAACACTTATGACTCTTGGAGCTATGAATTCGGTGCTAGATAATGCCTACAGACCAACAAAAGGCTTCATTGAATTAGCTAGGCAATTTGAAAAACGATACAAAGAGTTAGGTGGTGAACTACTTCTCAAAACTAAAGTTGAGAAGATTCTAGTTGAAAATGGTGAAGTTAAAGGAGTTCAATTGGAAGGTGGAGAGAAAATTTATTCCGATTTCGTAATAACTACCATTGACCCTAAAGTGGCTATGAAAGAGATGGTAGGATTAGACAAAATACGTGAATTAGATGAAAAATTTGCAGAAAAAGTTGACCAAGTAAAGATGTCACCTTCCTCATTGAACATTGCACTTGGTTTAGACGATGAGATCGATCTTGCAGGTTTAGGGATGGATTGTGGTTATAATGTTGTTACTACAGGGGGCGAGTCATTCTCTAAATTGTTTGAAGAGTATGAAAAGGGAAACATGGCTTTTACAGAAAAGCAATTTCATATGGGGGTAATATGTCCATCATTAACAACAGGTGGAAAACAAAACATAACTATCCGTGTTGTACCTGTAGGTCTAGGTGATTGGCTGGAATTACGAGAGAATAATCTAGAGGAATATAATAAGAAAAAGGAAAAATTATCTAATTTCTTCATTGATTTAGTTGAAAAATATTTGATTCCTGATCTGAAAAAACATATTCTAGTAAAAGACATTTCAACACCTGCAACATATGCTCGTTACTCTGGCTCGCCAACTGGATCTATATATGGAATGGCACCTTTCTCTGATAATTTTGGTAGAACACGACTGAAAATGAGAACACCAATTAAAGGGTTATTTCAACCTCTCTTTTCACATGGTATTTTTGGCTGTATGTTAGGTGCTTTGCAAGTAAGCGATATGATACTCGAGCGCAAGATATTAGGAGGAAATGCACGTTTAAAGCCAGATAAATAGAAATGTAATGGTGGGGACTGGGTGATTTGAACACCCGACCAATTGGTTTCTTCGTGGTTCTTTACCGAAGTAAAGTTCTCTGGAGCCAACCACTCTACCGGACTGAGCCAAGTCCCCGACCGATTGCTCGTTGTTTTCTCATCACGTAATCTTTTAAGGTTTTCTTTATGCTATTGCGATATAAAACAAAATCTGCATTTAATTAGGTTATCATAGTTTAGGTTTTTTAATCATTCCCCAGTTCATAATTTCAGTTTCTGGAATTTTCATTTCATCAATCACTTCAAATCCTAAATGCTCATATAAGCCAACATTCCCTTGAAAATTTGTTTCTAAATAAACAGGATATCCTTTTTTTTCTATATATTCTAGCATTGGTTTAATCAGAGCGCTCCCATATCCTTTTCCTTGGTATTTGGGGTCAACACCGATATTCGCTAAATACCAGTGAGGCTCTTTCATTATTTCTTTGTGTTTCTTCAGTATAATATCAGTTAATTGTTGAATTTCTCTTGTAGATCGTTTTCTTTCATCCTTCTGTTTTGACATCGCCCAACCCATACTAAGTGCCCCACTTCTAATTGATCTCCAGATGCCCATGTGTTCTTTTCCTGGAGGCAGCCATTTTGCAACTCCTTCTATTTTGTTAGTTGGAGAATAAACCTTTCCACATTTTAGTCCATCTTTTATCAGATATCTCCACAAAAATGGAGTAAATTTCATTCTTTCTTCAGAATTTGGGTAAATTAAACGGACTAATGGATCCTCCTGAAAGGCTCTCGTTAAGACCATAGTAGCTTTTTCAATATCCTTCCTTTGAACTAAATATAAACCCTTTAACACCATAGTTTTCACATGATTTCGATTACTTTCTTGCTATTTGCATAAAATATAAACTTTGTTTTTTCTTTTTCCTTCAATAAATATGCAAAAAGATTAGCAAATCTATATAACTGATTTCTTACTTATCCAACTTGGTTGACAACAATGGTTAAAGCAATTGTACTTTATAATTCTCGTAGTGGTAACACTGAAAAAGTAGCATCAAAGATTGCAAAAGGGCTTGAAGTTGAATTTAGGGACAAACGTAATATTCCAGACCTAATAGATTATGATCTGATTGTTTTAGGTTCATGGGTTATAATGGGGCGTATCAGTTTCGGTGGTGCTAGATACTTGAAAAAGCTTAGTCGAAAAAACATTGCAGGTAAGAAGGTTGCTCTATTTTTTACCAGTGGAGCTCCAGATGATATTCATCCCATGACTGAAAAGAAAGTCCCCAAAAAAATAAAAGAAGTTATGTTTGAATCAATGGAAAAAATATTGACCAAAAAACAACAAGTAACTATCATATCTGAGCGTTTCTATTGCAAGGGAGCGATTATTATGTTTGGTAAAGAGAAAGAAAATATTGGTCACCCAACTGAAGAAGAACTTGTACAAGCTAAAGCATTTGGCGAGAAATTGAAAGAACAATTAGAAACTGAATAAGAAACAAGAATAGAAGTTGAAAGTACCTATATTTTCAACTAACTATTTTTTCTAATTCGTCTATAAATCTTTCATACTGCTTCATGCCCAGCTTCCAGAAATCAGGTTTTGTTATATCTAATCCCATTGATTCTCCAAATTCTTTTGGCGATTTACTGCTCCCTGCTTTCAAAATTGCTTTCAATTTCGGTATGAAACTTCCTCCTTCTTCTAAATACAGCTGGTATAATGAATACACAAACATTTGCGCGAAAACATATGGGTAATTATAAAATCTGAAATTTGATCTGTAATAATGGGGTTTCATTGTCCACTCCCAATCCATTTCCTCAAACCATTCCACTGCATCTCCATAGATTCTATCTCTAGCAGTTGTCCAAAGTTTGGAGATTGTTTTACCATCTAGCAGTTGTCCTTTTTCTATCGTATCGTACATGCTTTGCTCAAACCATACTCTTGCACTTACTTGAAAAGTCGCCATTCCTGCACCATCTAAAACTCTCCCCAAAATAGCTTTCTTCTCTTCTTTGGTTTCTGCCCTAGATAACAAAAGATCTGTTAGAAGCAGTTCACCAAAGATTGAAGCAACTTCTGCAATAACCATGGGGTATCGGGTATTTCCAAGGGTTTGTTCGCGGGTTACTAGATATCCATGAACTGCATGCCCCATTTCATGACCTAGAGTGTAAACATTAGATAATGCTCCAGAAAAAGTTTGAAGAATATAGGATGTTTTTCCATTATACCATGTTGAACAAAAAGCACCATTGCGTTTACCAAATCTGGGACTTGCGTCAACATGATTTCTTTCAAACATATCATTTGCAACAGAAAAGAAATCCTCATCAAACTTACCATATGCTTCGAGAATTAATTCCTGAGCATCTTCCCAAGTATATTTCATATCTGGGACATCTGGGAAGGGTGCAACTATATCCTCACAACCAAGTTTGGGAAGACCTAGCAATTTAGCCTTCAATTTAAGATAACGTCTATACAGTTTAGAATATTCGTCTACGACCTTCATTAGATTGTCAATAGTTTGTTGATCTACATCATTAGCTATGAGGCTTTGATGCATAGGAGAGTCATAGTTTCTTCGTTTTGAAATTTTAACCCAATCGCTGCATATATGATGCATGGCCGATGAAAATAATTCTTGATCTTCACCCAATAGACCATAAATTGCCTTATTTGCTGAAATTCTTGTTGCTTTATCCGGATGTGAGAGCAAACTATTAGCTTCTCCATAAGCAAGTTGTTTCATTTCCCCTTCAACTTCTACAGCAAACATTCTTGTGTTTAGCCATTTTGATTGAAGATCTTGCCAACCAACTACTCCGTGCTGATCCTTGTCAATTATTATTTGCTCTTCTATCTCTGATAGTTTATGAGGAAACGAGCGGACAATATTCTCAAGATAGTGTTTGTAATTTTCAAACTCTGAATCTTGAACAACTGATTGGTTCTCATAGACATACTTTCCTACATCTATTTCTAAGAAGGCTAGTTTTTTTCTAATTTTAGCAGAAAATTCTTGAGCTTTGTTATTCAGTTCTCTAAATTCAGGTATTGTCATATTTCCTGAAAAGGATAATCTAGCATATTGACTTATTTCAAAAAGATCAGCTTGAAATTTCTCTTGAGCTCGTATTAGTTCGAGCAAATTCTCAAACTTAAAATCTGGAAAAATTATTTTTCCCTTATATTTTGTAATAAAATCTTCAGATCTTTTTTCTAAATCTGTTATTTTTTCATTTATTCTGGGGTCATCAGTTCCCTTAAAAATCTCTGATAAATCCCAAGAGATGTCTTTCTCGGACATTATTATCAAGTTTAGAAAAAAAATACTAATGTATAAAACTTGTCTAATATACAGAAAGCATTTCTAAATTACTTAGTGTAGTAGTTTTTATCTTCGTAGATGAAACCAAGAATATCTTCTCCAACCTGTTTATTTGGTGGTAAGCGTTCTAAGTTGTCATCAAAGTTTTCGTAGTTATCTAGAGCCATTATAGCAGCATTTTTACCATCAGATGAGACAAACAAATATTCTCTTTGAACAACAGATTCAGTTAATTGTTTTCCTCTTTTTTCTATTCTTTTCCTATCGAATTTTCTCTGTTCATGATTGTCTAGTGATTCTATTTTCATTTGTGAATCTGCAACTTGCTTAACTACCCACATTTTATTCTCAAACTCAAGTATATCTTCTAGAGAATATTCTGGCAGCCTAACCAGGTAAGTATTTGTGTAAACATCTACACCATCTCTAGTCTTTGTTTTGAGCTCATAAGCAACACTCAGTTTACCAGCTGTGGCATTTTTTATTTCACGGGCTAAAGTTTCAGCAAGATATTTTGTACTTACTTTGCATGTTAACTCATCATTATCAGTTTCTAAATCCATGATATAGGACATCTTAGCATCTATGTAACGCTCCATCATTCGATTCACGATGTTTTCAACATTCTCTTGCTCTATTTCAGTTAGTTTACGCTTTTCTCCTCGAACCTGTAAAATTGCTTCAAAGTACCCTGCTTTGTGTTTTGAGCATAAATCACAGCTAGTTCTAATCAGCTTAATTCGTGTTTGAAAACTTTGTTCGAACTCGCTGAATTCCTCATAAGGTTTAGCCCTAATTGTTGTTCTAATTTCAAACGTTTTAACACCATAATTCATAATTTTAGTTTCTTCGATATCGTCTTCGAATTCGTAACTGTAGGCTATATCTGTAGATATGTTCTCCAGAATCTTTCTTTCAACCATTTCTCTAATAATTGCTTCTAAACCCTCTTCCTTCCAGGTATCTACCACTGGTCCCTGAATTCTTATGGATCTACATATAGGACATATTTCAACACTGATTTTCTTCTGTACTGCAATTTCTAAGGGGTTCTCTTTTTTGAAACACTTTTCGCAAAGATTCTCTAAAAATGGACTTTCTTTAGTCCCACAAATTGCACAGAAACGACTACTTTGCGAAATTCTACTCACCTTTCTATATTTTTCTTCCCTCTATACAAAATAAGAGTTTTTTTACTTATGTTATTAGGATGGCATGCCCTATTTTCTCTTTTGCTTTTTCTGGATGTTTTAACCAAAGAACCGCATCTTCATGAATCATTCTGTTCTCGACAAGCAATTTAATGATTTTGATTCCAATTACATTGGCAGAGGTACAATTTTTGATGGAATCTAAAAATTCTTTCTCTGTTACTAGCTCTTTTCCGTAAAAATTAGAACTGACTTTCAGCTTAACTCCGTGACTATCTAACTCCATTTCCATAACTTCTTTATCACAAGCAGCGATCAATCTTTCGTTGTTCTGCTCAATTACTTTCATGAAGAAGATTGTCATCGTATTAACCAGCTTGAGGATGTTTATTTTCTAAGGGGCTTAACTGCAGTTGATGCTCCGCAAGCATCACATCTTTTCCTTAAAATGCGTGATTCTGTGATTAGTTTTGTATCTGGTTTTCCACATTCTCCACAGATAACATATTCCTTTACATATCTTTCAAGTAAGGTTTGCAGTGTTACTTTGGCATGTTTTCCAGCAAATACAGCTCTAGATCCTTCCATTGTAACAGAAGTTGCGAGCTCTCCTGCCATGTATTTGAGAAAGTGGTTAGCCTCTCTATCAATTCCAGTAAGTACATCTCTAATGTTAACAATGAAAGTTTTGTTTCCTTCAACAACAGAAGATATTTTAGGAATCTCAAATCGTGATTGTTCAAACACTTTTTCAGGTAATTGTCCACGCGCTCGTTCTAATAATTCTTTATAGCTCATCTTTGTACCTCACCACCATCTTTATACTATCCTTTTTGTTTGTTTCGTTCTGGAAGTCTTTCAAACCTAAGAAATTCTTAATTAAACAAAAACTATTTTAAGCTATTGCACTTTCTCTGGTTGAGGTAAAGATTTGAGTTATAGAAAACCGACTAAACCTAAGAAGAAACCAAAAGGTAGAGGCGCAAGAGATTGGGTTACTGAAGATTCTGATGCCATCCGAGCACAACTTCCTAAAGAAGGGGAAATATTCGGGATAGTTCTTCAAATACTAGGAGCTAGTATCCTTCTAGTTAAATGCTTAGATGGTTTTACAAGACAAATTCGCATACCTGGTAAATACAGAAAAAGAATGTGGTGCAGAGTTGGTGATATAGTTATAATCTTTCCATTTTATGGGATGAATCCTGATGAAAAGGGTGAATTAGTTCATCGTTTCAGAAAAAATGAAGTAAGATGGTTGATTAATAATAAGCATATTCCTGAAGACTTTGTTATATAACAAAAAGAATTTCAAAAGACAAATATTTTTGTTTTTATGTTTTTTAATTGGTTTTTAAGCTTAACAATAATTTTATTTAGCTTCTATTGAATTCATTAGTGAAAGCAACATTATCTTTCATCGCCTCCTAGGGAATATTTCTCTGCGTCGATAAACACTCGCTCTCAAATTAAGAAGAAGTGATAAGTATATGTCAAATAAAAATATGGACAAATTTGATGAAAGAATTGACAAAGAACGTATCCGAGAGAAAGATAGGGATACGCTTAAAGTAATTGAGAGCGTTTTTGATTTTCAAACAAGTATGTTAATTGTTAAATTAATGAATAATGGTGTTATTAAAGACATAGGATTCTGTGTTTCAACGGGGAAGGAAGCTAATGTTTATCATGGATATGGGTATAAGAACGAAGAATTAGCTATCAAAATCTATCGTACAACAACAGCTGAATTTAAGAAAAATTGGATGTATGTAGAGGGAGATCCACGTTTTAAAGGTTATAAAAAGGGTACATATTCCTTTATTTACACTTGGGCTAGAAAGGAGTTAAAAAATCTGAAAAGAATGGAGAAAGTTAACATTCGTGCTCCATCTCCCATAATTGTTACAAAGAATGTATTAGTAATGGAATTTATTGGAAAGAATCAAGAAGCTGCTCCTCTATTAAAAGATGTAAAATTAAAGAAAGCAAATAAAACCTACTCTGATGTAATAGATATGATGTTCAGAATGTATCAAGATGGGAGATTAATACATGCTGACTTAAGTGAGTATAATATTCTTTTCTATAAGAAAAATCCCGTTTTTATTGATGTTTCACAAGCAGTTCTTCTGGATCATCCTTATGCGCCTGCTTTCTTGTACAGAGATATTTCAAATATTAACAGATATTTTGTTTCTCAAGGAGTGGAAACTGACACAAATGACGAGATTTATGAACAGATAACTGGGACTCTTCCAAGTCCCAAGGTAAAATCAATTGAATTCTAGAGGAAAAAATTATGGCAAGTGAATTTCTAGTAAGAATCCCGGTGGAAAGAATTGCTGTACTAATTGGACCAAAAGGGAGCACAAAAAAGAAGATAGAAGATCTTACAGATACAAAATTGATGATTGACAGTAACAGCGGAGATGTAATCATTTTAGTAGAGGAGGAAGAATTAGAGGACCCTATAAGTTTGTGGAAAGCTAGAGACATGGTAAAAGCTATTGGACGAGGGTTTAGTCCTCAGAAAGCTTACCAGATTAACAATTCCTCTTATGGTTTTGATCTATTACAATTAAGAGATTTTGTAGGGCCTTCAACTAATGCTCTAAGAGAAGTAAGATCAAGACTTATTGGACAAAAAGGAAAAACTAGAAACATAATCGAGCAAACATCGGGTTCATATATTTCTGTTTTTGGAAACACAGTTGGAATAATTTCTGAGCAGAGAGTATTGCAAGTTGTCAGAGAAGGTATTATTAAACTCATTAATGGTTCAAAACATAGTACTGTTTACAAGTTCCTTGAAGAGAGAATGAGAGATCTAAAAGGAGACAAAGATAAATTGTGGGTAGGACTTGAAAATGAAGAGGATATGGTAGATATTCATGATTTGGATGAACTTGAACGCTTAATCTTTGATGATGAACAAGAAGAGAATTAATTGAAATTAGAAAGGGGCAGATTATAATGAAAGAAATTCGTTTTGATCTCCACGTTCATAGTTACTATTCAAATGATTGTAAAAGCAAGCCAGAGGATATTATCAAAGAAGCAAAGAATAGAGGACTAGCAGGACTTGCGATAACTGATCATAATTCTATCAAATTTCACCAGAATGGACATAATGATGATCAATTAATAATCATTCCTGGTGTAGAAATATCCACTAAAAGTGGCCATATAATAGGATTGGGGATTAAAGAAACAATTCAAAAGTATTTGACTATTGAGGAAACTATAGAAAAAATAAATGACCAGAATGGCCTCCCTATAGCTTCTCATCCATTTGATTTTACTAGAAAAGGTATAGGAAAGAAAATTTATGGCTTGAAAGAGATTGTTGTTGAAACCATGAATGGTGCATCTCCTTTTAATAGTTTTAATGTAAAAGCACAGAAATGGGCAGAAAAGGCTAAATTACCCGTTACTGGTGGTAGTGATTCTCATAGAGTAAAAGATATTGGAATGGCATATACAATTCTAGAGCAAGAAATTACAACGCTTGATGAGTTAATTGAACTTATAAGAAAGAGGAAAACAAAATCAGCTGGGACTCACTTATCTTTGTATGAAAAAATCATCAGAGCTTTTCAAATACATTTATGATTAATTAAGAAGAAAGAAGGATATAGAGTGGATTAAAAGGCATTGGTTTTATTCCACATTTCTTCCTTTAACAAATCACGAATTGCTACTCTAATACATTCACTTCTATTAGGATATCTCTTAAGTCTGACAAGCTCATCCAAATCATGAAGAAACTCATCGGGTAGATGTACTGTAACCAGTTTCATTCCTTTTTGCACCTCTAGTTTTCCTCCTCAATTTCTATTTAAAGGAGATGTAATATTAGGGGAATATACTTCTCTATTTTCGCATAGTCTTCTCGTATATATGTTTCTAAAAAAATAAAGGAAAAAAAGGCGCTAAAAGCACTTCTACACAGTTTTGTGAGCTATTTGGGGATATTACTTAATGTTGTCTTGTCTTTATTAGAGATAGATCATGTTATACTTGTACCTGGCGGTACCTCTCTATCTACATTTAACAAAATTGGTTCTCCATCAATATCAGCAGCTAAAAGCATGCCATTGGACTTTTCACGCATGAGGGTAGCGGGTTGCAAATTTACTACTACAATAATCTGTCTCCCAATAAGATCTTCTGGTTCATAGAATTTCTTAATGCCTGCTAATATCTGTCTTTTTTCTGAGCCTAAATCAATTTGAAGTTTGATTAAATTCTTGCTTTTTTCAACATGTTCTGCTTCTAAGATCGTAGCAACCTTTAGTTGTACATTCTTGAATTCATCAAAACTAATTTTTCCCATTTTATTATCACCTAATTGAGTTTCTGTTGGATTTGGTTTTCTAAAATTAACTAATCGTTTTTGTACATCCGTTACCTTTACCTTAGCAAACACGGGAGGAATCTTTTGGGTTTTCTTTCCAGTGTTTATATCATCTATAGTAAGACAGTCTATTCCTTTATCTGTGATATTTTCATTAAAACCAATTGCTGAATATATAATCTCAGCAGTACCTGGTGTTATTGGCCAAAGAAGTACAGAAAGTATCTCTACTATCTTGACTGAAATATTCAACACAGTACCAGCTTTTTCTTTATCAGTTTTTATCAAATGCCAGGGTTCGGTTGAGGAGAAATATTGATTGCCTAATCTAGCTATGTTTCTTGTAATATTTGCGGCATCTTTTAGCTTAAAATTATCCATTGCTTCTATGTAACCTAGAATGTTATTTTCTACTTGTTCTAAGAGTTTTTTCTCAGTTTTATCTATGTTTACTCTTGGAGGTACCTTTGCGTCAAAATGTTGAGCTATAAAAGTTAGGGTTCTGTGCACAAAATTCCCTATTACATCGTTCAAATCGACATTTATTGAACCCACAAATTCATCCCAATCAAAATAGAAGTCTTTAAGTTCAGGTCTATTAGCTATCAGATAATACCTCCAATAATCAGCTGAAAGGATAGCTATAGCTTCATCTCCCCAAATACCTATTCCTTTTGATTTTGAAAAAGGTCCTTCTTTAAACATGAGAAAGTTTGTAGTTGCTATAGCATGTGGTAGTGGATAAGAATCTTTGGTAGCTAACAACATAGCAGGAAAAAGTAATGCATGAAAGATGATATTATCCTTACCAATACAAAATACTGTTTTAGTATCCTTATCAAACCATAATTCTTCAAATCTTTTGGGATTACCCTCTTCTTCAGCGAGAAGTTTCACTGTACTGATATATCCTAGAACATTCTCAAACCAAACATAAAGAACCTTTTTTGCAAATTCTTCACCGAAAATTGGTCCAACTGATATTCCCCAAGACATATCTCTTGATATGGGCCGTTCCTTCAGACCTTCATCAATCATACTAAGAACTTTTTGCTTAGCAAACGGAGGTATGTGTGAGTTTTTCTCTGCAAACTCTTTCAGTTCAGAGGAAAATTTTGGTAAATCAAAATACCAATGTTTGGTTTTCTTGAGAACTGGTGTAGAACCACAAGTTGAACAATATGGATCTATCAAATCTATTGGTTTTAGTACAATCCCACATTCATGATTTGTACATTGATCTCCTCTTGCTCCTTTAACACCACATTTAGGACACGTTCCCTCAACAAATCGATCAGGCAAGAATCTATTGCATTTTTCACAGAAGTGTTGTTCAGATTCTTTTAGATTGAAAAAACCATTTTCATGAATTTTTTTATGGAATCCCTGCACAAATGAAACATGGGTTTCATTGCTAGTAATTGTATATCTATCAAAATTAATATTCCATTTTTCAAGCAGGTCCAATATTGCATTATGGTACTTTAAGGCAAGATCACCTGGCCTTAATCCTTCACTTTCTGCAGCGATAGCAATTGGGGTCCCATGTGCGTCAGATCCGCTAACATAAACAACATCATGCTTTTTCAATTTGTGGTATCGAGTAATAACATCTCCACTAAGTAATTGAAGCATTGTTCCTAGATGTGGTACTGTATTAACATAGGGCCATGCTGCAGTGATAACCCATTTTTCCTTAGACATTATTAATCACTCCTTTCGAATTGATTTTTTTGCTTAAATTCATATTTGGTAGAACTTGGAAACCAAACAAGCTACTAAAGCTGTTTGAAGATTTAGCAAATACTGTTAACTTTAATCTTAATAATTGAAGAAACAGTTTAATTTTTATGGTTTGTGGAATAAACTCTACTCTAAACGAACTATTATCAATAAAACGAAGTCCTTTCACAGGAGAGCATTTCTTCATCCCTCTGTACGACCACTTAACCACCGATTCAGTACCTTGATACTCCTTTAAAAACTTAATGGATTGTGAAACCAAGCGGTCTAATCACGAAACTAATTTATAATACAAATCCTCAATTTGATTTGTAACATTCTTAAAAGCAAAGTCTTTTCTGATTTTGCTCCTTGCTTTTCTTGCAGTATCAACTAGCTCATCATAGTTTTTTGCAACATTTAGGATTATTTCCTCTAACTGGTTTTCATTCCCGGCTTCAAACAATATGCCATCTTCACCAGAGTTCAAAAGTCTAGGAATATCACCAATATTGGAAGCAACAACAGGAATACCCATTGCCATTGCTTCGATTATTGTAGTAGGAGAACCTTCCCAGAAACTAGGTTGAACTAAAATATGTGTCTTTTCTAAAATTTTGGGGATTTCTTTGTGATCTATAGCTCCGAATAGTTTTACTCGTTTTTCTTCTTCAAATTTATCTTTTAAAGCAGAGAAAAGTGACCCATTTCCCACAAACCAAAAAGAAATATTTTTTGTCTGTTTAAGTACCCTATTTATGACCTTTGAATAATAGAGGATGCCTTTCCATGGTTCCAAATCTCCAATATATGAAATCACAATTTCCTTCTGCAAAACAGGTGAAATCTCGGGAAAATCTTCTGGATTAATTGCATTATTTACGATAATAATCCTATTGAGATTGTAATGAATTGTTTTTTCCAACAAATTTGAATCTTGTAAACTAACAGATGCAATTATATCTGCTTGAGATAGAACAAATTTTCCTAAAGTATAATCATAAAATAGTTTTGCAAATTCCTTTAAGAATCCTGTTTTGTATGGGGGTCTTCCTACGCCTCCATGAATGTGTAAAAGTAGGGGAGTTCTCTTAAGTAATTTAGTTAAAGCAGCTTGAATAGTTGTGAAGTATATATAGGAATGAACATGAAACACGTCAATATCCTTCAGTTGGAGCATTTTATGAAACATAAAACATGCAGGATTAATACCAAAAACATTCCATGGACTATAGAATCGGTGAACAGTCATGTTCTTGTAATAACTCTGGTAGGGGACTTTGGTACTATTTTTAGTTGTAAAAACATCAATTTGATGACCTCTATTTGCAAGTTCAGTTGAAAGATTACTCACGTATCTTTCAGTGCCCCCATAACTTCTTGAACCGAAGAAAGGAGTAACTTGAACAATTTTTAGAGGATCCATTTTATTCACCTACAAAGGATATAAGAGATAATTGTGGTTGTTACTTATAACAACATGTAAGGTTGGTCTATTAGGCCATGGAAAGCCTTGTCGTAAAACATTCAAAAGATAAGTCAATTCTTGTGTTGACAAACGCATAGGAAGCCCCAACCACAAATCCATAACCGTGCCTAATACTATGTATCTATAGTTTGAACCTGCTATTAGATATCCGTTCTCTTGAATCGTCTTGCTCGAATTTAAAAACACTTGAGTATTGCGATTGTAAATATTGAAACCATCTATAAATTTTGAAATTGAAAATGGAATGCTTATTGTTAATTGTGTGATTATTGAAAGATTAACAGCTGAATCTATACTATAAGCAATTGTCATGTCCTGATAAGAATTTGTCAGATTATATCCCGGTAGATATTGGTTGCCCATGTAAGCAAAGCTAAAATAAGAATTTAGTATGAGGGCAGAAACAAAAAGTGTTTTCCATTTAGCCTTAAGTCTTGGAAGAATATCTGATATTGTAATATAAGCTAATATGCTAACAAAGAGAATTGTGAAAATAAAAGTTCTTGGGGCTACCCAAGAAAGCTCATGCTCAGATTTAAACATGAGAGAGAGAATTACCGTTAAACCATAGAAAAAGAAACCAAGTGAAAATAACGCTATTCGCGCAGTATTGTTGAATATCAGAGCAATCCCACTCAAAACCACAATAATTCCGAGTTCCAATGTAACAAACCATGAATTAAGAGCAGTAGTATATACAAACAATCCAGACACCTCAAGAATTACTATGGCAAACACTGAGGAAATTAAGATTATTTTGGTTGGTTTTCTAGAAGAAAAGAAATTAGATATTTTTTCACCGTATCTCATTCTTATGAAAAATCCAAGTAAAGTTATTGCTAGCCAAGCAATTAGAAATAAATATTCATTTTTGATGAAAATATCATACATTTTTTTATAAGCTGGGCTTGCCCCCTCTAAGTATTGATTTACTATAAAAAATTCTCTTGAAGTTTGTATAATTCGTATTATTAAAACAGCAGGAATGGCATAAACTAGAGAAAGTATAGCTCTGTAGTTTTTAGCTAAAAATATACTACTAAAAAATATGACAGGCAATAGGAAAATTGCAGAAAGATGATGAACTTTGAGTGTAACAATTGCAAGAAAACCAGCTAAGATCTGTGCTCTAAATCTTTCAGGTTTGCATAGATATAAGTATAAACACAGGCTGAATAAACTTATTCCTAATGAATTGGGTCGTCCCAAGAGCATCTGAATTCCTATAATTGCAGGATAGAGTAAAATCAGTGCTAGATATTTTAAGTTTACATCGTTGGATATGTATCCTTTTTTCTTTTTATCCATGTGACGAATAAATGCAACTATGGTCAAATCAAAAATAAGTATTGGAATTATTGTACTCACAAATTCATAGATTATATTAGCTTCTAATCCCGTCATTGAAGAAATGGCTGAAGCAAAAACATGAAAGCCAATAAAATCTGCATAAGATGGTGCTATGGGAAGCTCCAAAATATGACCATTACTAATTATGGAATCAACATATTGCAAATGAAGATATGAATCGAACCCATACATCCCTAGATTGAAGTACAGTATAAGGAAAAACAGAAGTAATTTCCCAATGATTATTGTAGGAACGAAATAGGATTTTCGAGACACGTTTACACCTAACTGTATTGTTCTAAATAAAGATTTATTGCTGCATCTAGTTCTATAATCCCACGTTCAGTTTAAAATCATTTTGTCTTTCTTTCTCCTTTTTTATGAAAGATATGGGAATTGCATTTCGGACAACCAACCTCTTTTAGCTGTTCGATGGTTACAAAATTGTTACCTTGACCAACTTCAATCTCTTTTTTACAGTTCTTACACTGATAAACTCTTATTGTTGGATTTCTTTCACCAGTATAAAGAATCCCTTCATAATCTGTACTTATGAGAGGTTTAGCATCAGATAAGATTTGCAATCGATAAAAAGTTGAAACCCCACCCAGTTTTTGTGCGCCCACATATTCATTAAATCTTGGTAGAATATGGGTAAACAAACAACCCATTTTAGACAAGTTCTTCTGAATTTGAAGTTGATCTTGAGGTGGTTTACTTCCAAATGAAAGATAGCCACTTCCACCTTGAGTATCATTTATTAGCTGTATACCTCGAGAGATAAACAGATTGAGACCATTAATTGTATAAGGTGGATCAGTTACAAAGCAATCAAACTGGTTCTTATATTCCTCAGGAATATTCTTTCTTAAGTCATGTTCCACAAACTCAATATTTAGTATAAGTTCTTTATTCGCACAATCAATTATATCTCGAATTCTTGTATCTATGTCGAAAACAACTATTCTAGATTTAGAATTAGAAAACAGTGCTAAAGGAATACAGGTTAAGTCACTGTCACCTACAAGCGCATAATTCTCATGGAAAAGATCATAGTTGTCACCCATCGTAAGAACTCGAACTAGACTTGTTTCTGTTGTAGCAAACGATTGGTCAATTACAGTATTTGGAGAACCACGCATATCTGTAAATTTTCTAATTTGTATCAAGGAATCTTTGTAATTTTCAAGGGGAAGCTTTAGCCCACTACCATTACAATCAATACAAGAGAAAGATTCATTGAATTTTCCTAGTTCTGATAAAACTTCAGAACCTAATTCAGTGATTTCAGTACCACCACTTTCTTTTGAACACCAACCAATTTTTGTAAGTTCATTTCTAATGGCCACACATATTGGAATAGGAAAACCAGCTTCTTTTGACAAATTTATCATAGAGTAGTTAGGATATCTATCAATAACAGCCAAAAATTTAATTATACCATGTATTCCCTCTTGTAATCTAACATTGTTTTCAAGTTGAGAAAGGGTGGTGAAGATAGAATCTCTATCCATAAATCAGAATCTTTAGGATATTCAAAAATATGCTGGCTAATGACATATTTGGAATTTAAACATAATATTCCCAAGCGATAATATTAATTAAAGAGAATATTATAGTAAGCGCAAGAGCAATATGTTAAACATAATAGAGAACTACCCCTATCTTTGCTATGAAAACAACAAATTACAGATTCAACAGAAGGACATAGAATCATTAGCAGAAAATAAGACATCACCTTTCTTCTTGTTTCTCCTTCAAAGATTTAAAGAAAATGTGTTGGAAATAAAGAGTAAGTTAGGAAAGCATATTCCTGATTTATTCATTTCATATGCCGCAAAAGCTAACTATCTAGGCAGAATATTACAAGAATCACACAAACTTGATCTAGGTATTGAAGCTATGTCACTTTTTGAATTGAAATTGGCAGAAAAAGCAGGAGTACCCTTTAACAAAATTGTTCTTAATGGTCCAGCAAAAACTTTAGATGAATTGAATTATGCTATTGCAAATAAAATAAATCATCTTAATGTTGAATCTCTTAACGAAATAAAACAAGTAGAAAAAATAGCGGAAAAACTAGAGTTAGTTCAAAAAATCACGGTTAGAATACATCCAAAATTGAAAGAAACTACTGAAAGAAAGCTGTTGATAAAGAAAAACAGCAAATTAGGAATTGACTATTCTCGAGGAGTAAAACTATTTGAATATGCCAAGAAAAGCCCTCATTTGGATCCAGTGGGAGTTCATACTCATGTTGGAACAAACCTAACGTCACATGAGTTTTATGATGAGTTACTTGGGTTTCTTAATGAGTATGTTGCTGATTTGGAGGATAAACTGGCTATTTCACTCTCCGAAATAAATTTGGGGGGAGGATTAGCAAGCAAATCAACTCTAGATAAAGAGGGGTTTCAATTAGAAAAACTAGGTGAACAAGTTTCTACAAAAATGGACAATATTGAAAACAAAAAAATAATCATTGAACCAGGAAGATACCTAATTGAGGATAGTTTTGTAGCAATTACTAAGGTGTTAAGAACAAAGAAATCGTGGGGCAGAAAATGGGCTTTTATTGATGTTGGTGCAAATACACTAATTCCAATGCGATATTCGCACTATAGTGTTGTTCCTGCAAATTTCAGGGGAAAAGGACAATATACAAACATAGGTGGTCCATTATGTCTCCCAGTAGATATACTGAGTGATGAGGCAGTCAATTTCGAGATTGAGGAAGGAGATTTACTAGTTGTTCTCAATTGTGGAGCATATACAATTTCAATGAGTGAACAGTTTGGCTATCCAAGACCAGCTATTTATCAACTTACTAACAAGGGATTAACAGAATTGATTAAACCAGCTGATGATATGAATCAGATGATTAATGATTCATTTTATTTGAGTTAGAATCATTCAAAAAAATTGCTAAGGATGCTTAGAGAAATGGAACCAATTGAAATCTGCTCAAAACAGTGTAAAAGTAAGTGTTGTAAAAGCACACCTCCAGCTTTAACAAACAGTGATTTCGAAAGAATTAACAAATTACAAGAGAATAAAAATTGGTTCAACAATATTGACCAGGGAGAAAATACAACTATAGTAATTGCAAAAAGGGAAGATAGCAACAATTGTTATTTTCTTTCTGAAGAAGGTTTGTGTGACATTTACAGTAGCAGACCTTTAGATTGTGAACTGTTTCCCCTCTTTTTTAAAATAAACAAAATCAATGAAAGTGAATACAGTCTTCGTTGGCTTGTCTGGTATTGTCCTTTAACAGATGCAAAAAGTTTAGATGTTTTGAAAGAAGAAGCAAAAACAAAAATTGAAATCATACTCTCAGAGAATCCAGATCAGTTATTTGAATATCAAAACGCCATGTATGCATCACAAGGGTACAAGAAAAAACATTTCTTATATGAAGAACGTTTAAAGATTAAAAGGAGTGGAGAATAATAATGAGCAGTATTTCTTTAATCATTCCAACATACAACAATGATTCAACCTTGAGAGCATGTCTTGAATCAATAAAAAAACAAAGTTTAGCTCCCAATGAAATTATAATTGCTGATGGCCATTCAACTGATGATTCTATTAATATTGCCAAGGAATATGATTGCAAGATAATTTACGAGGATAGGGGAACAAGAGCTGCTGCTTGTAATGAGGCATTAAAAATAGCTCAAGGCGATATAATTGTTTTTACAGATTCAGATATAGTAGCAGATAAAGAATGGTTGAAAAATTTAATTGAAACTTTTAACAAAATGGACCGTGAAGTCGCATGTGTGGCAGGCCCTCATTTAGAATATCCAGATGAGAGTCTTTTTGGGAAAGCGGTTAGTGCTATTTACGACACTATTTTTGGAGGAAGATGGTCAGAACAAGTTAAGAGTATATTTAACAAAAAAGAGCGGTTTGTTCAAAGCGCTGCAGGATGCAATGCAGCTTATAGAAGAGAAGCTCTAGAGGAGGTTTTACCATTTAATGAATCCCTGCTTACAGCTGAAGATACAGATATCAATTATAGATTAATTCAGAAAGGGAAAAAACTCTTTTTTACACCTAGTGCAATAATTTACCACCAAAGACCTCAGAAACACAAAGCATTTCGAAATAAGTCAAAAAAATATGCTATAGGAAAAATACAATTTTTCAGAACACATAAAGAGGGATTAGAGTTATGGCACCTATTACCAGTACTGTATTTTCTTACAGGTTTATTTCTACCAATAGTACTTTTTGTTAATCTATGGATGGGAGTAGGAATAGCGGTGTATTTTGGTTTGTACATAATCGCGATTCAAATCGTCTCAATTGTTCAAACGATAAAATACAGGCATTGGCAATTCCTTTTTATGCTACCTCTAATGTTTATAGAAGGTCATATTTTCTGGAGTTTAGGGATTCTACAAGAGATTTTTGCATCAAAAAAGAAGCGTGATTAGAATGCCATTGAAAATAGCAATGATCTTTGAGTTAGGTCCTAACGATGAAGGAAGTATTGGTGGAGGAGTTGAACTTCACGCTATAAATTTAGCAAAGGAACTAGTTAAACGAGGGCATGAAGTCACTTATATTACTGGGGCCATACCCAACTCAAAAAAAGAAGCACTAATTGAAGGAGTGAATATCAAGAGAATCGATTTCGGGGGGATAATAAAACGCTCTTATAATCCTCAACAGTTGAATTTCTCAAGACAGTTTTCTTTTCTTACAAAATCATTATTTTTCCGTTCAAAAAAAGGAAGAGAGCAATCTTTCGATATTTGTCATGGACACATATATTCAGCAGGTATTGCTGCAAGAATTATTGGAAAGAGAAACAAAGCTAAAATAATCAATACAATTCATGGATCATATTACAAATATTGGAATCAAATATTACCAAATAAATTTAAAGCTGGTTTTTACAGAAAGATGGAACGTTTTCTTGCTCCTTTTCTTGTAAAAAGAAGTGAAGTTCAAATACATACTGATTATGATTTTGCAGAAACTGTAAAAGATTGGGTGAAGCCTAAGTATAAAAAACGAATAATAACCATTCTCAACGGTGTAGATATTGGTAAATTTTCACCTGACGTAAAACCAAATCCCTCTATTTTTAAGGAAACAGGACCCATTATAATGACGTCTAGAAGATTAGTTGCTAAGAATGGAGTAATATGTTTAGTTCAAAGTTTTCAAAAGGTTGTAGAAAAATACCCTGATGCCATTCTTTTCATAATTGGTGATGGTCCTGAAAGAGAAAAAATTCAAAATGAGATTAACAAACTAAAATTGCATAAAAATACCCGTTTGATAGGAATGGTCCCTAATGATGAAATACCTTCATACCTATCAAAGGCAGATATTGTTGCTGTTCCAAGTATAGTTGAAGCTTCTAGCATTAGTGTCTTAGAAGCTATGGCGATGAAGAAACCCGTTGTTGCATCGGATATTCCAGGAATTAGAGAAATAACAAAATTTGGAGAAAACTGTGTCCTTGTTCCTTCAATGAACCCATCTGGATTGGCTGATGGAATTAATAGTCTTTTAGAATCTGAGAAAAGAAGAAAAGAGTTAGGAAAGCTGGGGTATGAAGAGGTTCTTGAAAATTATACTTGGGAGAAGAAAGCTAAAGAGATTGAACAAGTATATTATAGTGCGATAGAAAGCTGATATTACAAAGAAAAACAAGAGTTAAGTGACAAAATGAATACTGAAACCCACTTTTGTCTAAGAGTAGATGTTGATACATTTGAAGGTTTGAAAAAAGGCATTCCTCAAATTTACAACATAGTCGAGAAATTAGGTATTCCTACAACCATTTACCTAAGTTTAGGCAAATATGCTACTGGGAGAAATATCTTCAGGAAAATAAGGCATAAGGAAAAGATTTTTTCTACAATATCTCCATGGAGAAGAAACAGCATACAAAGCCTATTTCGCGGAGTCCTTCTACCACCTGCAAGAATAAGAGAATCGGCAAAAACACTTTTGAAAAACTATAATGATAAGGAATTATTTGAAATTCATCCTCATGGTTACAATCATGTCGAATGGTCTTCGAACTTTAGGAGATTTTCTTTTGAAAAGACATCAAAATTTATAGAGAAGATTTTCATAGAATACAATCAAATATTCAATTCTGTACCTATAACAAATGCGGCTCCAAACTTCCAGACAAACAAATTCTATTTTCAAATCATGAAAGAAAAGGGAGTAGAATTCTTAGCTGACTATAAGTATTCAGAACCGTTCCAATTACAATTTGAAACTACAGAAAAGAAGTCACAACAGATTCTCCAACTTCCTGTTACTGAGCCAACTTTTGAAGAGTTGTTACAAAAGGGAAAAAGTATCGAAGAAATAAAGAAAATATATAGAAAAAATTTCAAACAATATACAGATCAAAGCACTGACTATGTTTGTTTTTATCTTCATGCAATTTATGAGCCTTTTAAACTGCGAAAACTGTTGGAAGACCTCTTTAAACTAGTAATTAAGCTTGATATGAAACCGGTTACTCACAAAAACTACAAAGATGTTGTTAAGAAAACTTTAGCTATTCGCTTTGAAGAATTAATTCAGGTGTAATATAATGAATAAGAAAAAAGTATGCTTTCTAACTCAAGAATACAGAAGGGGAGCAACTTGGATTTATTGTTTCCAATTGGCCAAGATCTTAAACGAAGAAGGAGATTGGGAAGCACATATTATCTCAGCAACTAAGGATTGTGAATCAGCTAATGGAAAAATAGAAGTACCATTTTTATCCTTAATTGAAACCTCTTCCTCAAGATATTTCTATTCTAGAAACTACTGGAAGAGGTCAAAAGAAATTGTTAAGAAACTAAATCCCGATGTAGTTCAAGGAAATATGAATCTACTATCGTCATTAGGAATTAAAAACAAATATCCCATTGTTGAAACCGTTCATACCACTTTTAGCAGGGAAAAACGAGGAGTTGACAAATTACCTTTCAAACAATTAAGTTGGGTTGAACGAAGGGTTCGTCTTCTATTTCCATTATTGAAATTCGTGGAAAAAAGAATTCTAAAAAGAGCCAGTCATTTAATAGCAGTTAGTGAAGCCATTAAAGAGGAATTAGTTAAATGTTACTCTATTGAAGAAGAAAAAATAACTATCATCCCAAATGGTGTAGATTCAAGAATTCATTACAAAACAGACGAAAAGATCTACAATAAGAAGGAAAATGAATTGGTTTTAGGGTTCCTTGGAAGAATGACAGCAGGAAAAGGAGCTCATTTAATTCTGCCAATAATTAAGAAAATTAAAGAAAAAATACCTGAAGTCAAATTGCTCATTGCAGGAGATGATTTGAATTCAAGAAAGAAAATATTAAACCAGATTAATAAGCTGGGGTTAAAAGAGAATATTATAGATTACGGATACATATACGACAATTATAGAAAGAATACTTTTTTCAGTTCTGTAGATCTATTTTTACTACCATCTAGTCATGAGGGGATGAGCTTAGTCTTACTTGAAGCTCTTGCATGTCAAACACCTGTATTAACAACTCCTGAAGCAGATACTTTCGACCACAAGAATACTTTGATAATCACACCTAGATCTGTTGACCATTTTGCTGCAAAAGCAATTGAAATCCATAACAATCCAAAGATGATTGAGGAAATTCAGAAAAAGTCTAAGGAAGTAGTAAAACAGCTTTCATGGCAAAATACTGCAGAAAAAACAAAAATGGTTTTTGAAAATCTATAAAGAAGAACTAGAGTCATCAATATCGCTTTCAGAGGTCTTTTCTTCTACGTTTTCTGTTCTTATTTTGCGATTTTTCTTTTTTTTCTTCTTTTTTCTTTCTAATCGTTTTTGTTTTCTTTGTTCTCTAATCTCCTTTTTCTCACTCAAAGGAAGTATAAATAACCAGAAAACAGGTATCCATAAAATAAGCATAATGTAGCCGAGGTAATTATGTACTGGTTCTCCAACCTCTCTTCCATAGAAGTAGTATAATGAAATTACTATGATAATTCGTAAAATATTGATGAAGTAGGTTCCAAAAATTCCAATTAATGTAACAAGTCCTGTTCTATAATTCCAACGTAGTCTTTTTCTTGCTTCAAATAACATGATTAGGAATATGGCTGTAAAGATTGTAAGGGAATGAATACCACTACACCTAGCATCAATGAGTATTGCGGCTTCTCCACTAGGAGCTGTCATAAAATCAATTTTAGTCATATAACTCGTTGTTAACCAAGTAACATCACTAATATTCATACCAAAAGCAATCAATAAAGAAGACACTATAGTTCCAGTTAGTTTTGTTAGCCATCTAGCTATTCCTAAATCAAAAAGAAAGGTATCTATACCTGAAAAAATTAATGCATAAAAAACAGTTGTTAAGATAACCATATACAAACCAGGGGTTCTGTATTTCTTGAAAAAAGGATCATCCCACGAAACATATAGAACCATGATAAGAGCAAACACTAAACCCATAGGAACAAGAGCAGCCGTAGGAATTGGGATGGATAGAAACTTTGCTTTCTCTTCTTCACGAAATGTTTCAAAAAGAATGTAAAGATAAACTACAAGTCCTAGAAGGACGAAAGAAACAGAATATCTCAGGTATCTATTTTTCAGATAAGGTAAAGCAGGAGTTATTTTTTCATTAATTTTTGAAAAGAAATTTTGAGTCTTTACAAAACGATTCTTCTTTGTTACATCAAGGGAGCTTGTTTCATTAGAATCATCTTGTTTCATGTCTACCATCTTTTCCACCAATATTGGATTTCAGTAAAGAGATCTAATCTCAAAGTTAACACTTCAGTATTGGATTATCTCCAAGACACATTTAATCTGATTGTATATTACTAAAAAATCTCACTTTGTTAAACCTAACGTTTCTTCAAATGCTCCTTATAGATGGAAATAGATGAAATTGAAGAATCTAATCATCTTCAAAAATGATATTATTATATTTGTTGTCAATATTTGGGAAACGAAAATCAGTTGATTGTTTTGATGCATAGTGTTCCCTATAAAAATCTCTAAGCGCGAGCCTTATTGCTTCAGATCTTGAAGCATATCTACCCTGTAGGACCATTTCATCCAGAATTTCAACAAACTCACTTGGCAATCTTATTGAAATTAAATTCATTTGTTAACCCCTAAACAAATTTTAATCATCATATTAGTGTACGATTTTGCATTTATAGATTTGTAACACTCTTCATTCTTGATGATTCAGTAGTTTGTTATCAAGTAAACATGTTATTTAAGGTTTGTGTCGGATGTAGAGAGAATTCAGAAAAGAAATAGAAATGTTCTACCGCTCTGGCAATATGTAAAGTTCCTAAATTTACTATATTATATTTTCTTTGTCACACTTTTCACATGTAAGTATAGTACCAGAAGGTAAATAATCATCTGTTTTGGTTATAACATGACCACAATAACAAACATATCCTTTCAATCTTGCAGGATTACCAAAAACTAAAGCATGCGCTGGTACATCTTTTGAAACAAGACTTCCTGCACCTATCATTGCATATTCTTCCACAGTTATTCCACACACTACAGTAGCATTAGCTCCTATCGAAGCACCTTTTTTGACTAGGGTTGGTACTAATTCCCATTCAGGATTTGCAGCTCGTGGCAAGTAATCATTTGTAAAACAAACATGAGGACCAACAAATACATCGTCCTCAAGAGTTACACCATGGTATACTGAAACGAAATTTTGTATCTTCACATTATCTCCAATCTTAACCTCAAAATCAACAAAAACAGATTTTCCAAAGATACAATTTTTTCCAATAGTTGTACCCTTTCTCACTTGTACTTGATGCCAAATTTTTGTTCCATCTCCAATTGTAACATCATCCTCGATAAAAGCTGTAGGATGAACAAAATAACTCACATTGTTATTCATATTGTGAAATCCTAATCTTAAGATAAAAAACTTTACCTTGTATTATTTAGTTATTTCTTCTACAAATGCAATTTACATCTCTCTCAACTTCGAAGGTTTCGAAGCTGTTGTATTGTAAATCAGCGTGTAGTATTTTGTTAGCAAGTAGTTTATCTTTATCTTTGAAAATCAGATATTTTATAGCTTCATTGGCTTCTATTAAACCAAAAAATCCTGCTGTTGTCCCCATAACTCCCTCTTCTCCAGTAGTGGGATAAGTACCCGGTGTGGGTATTTCTTTGAAAACACATCTGTAACAAGCTGTTTCTTTAGGTAAAACAGTTATCATTTGTCCTTCAAACTGGAATACACCACCTATCACAAAAGGTACCCCCAATTTGATACACATATCATTTACAAGGAATTTTGTTTCAAAATTATCACTCGCTTCTACTACAAAATCATAACCAGAGATTATTTTTTCTGCATTACTTTCATTAAGATGAGTTTTGTGTAATATTATTTCTATATCTGAATTGAGTTGAGAAAGTTTGTTGAATGCTGAATCTGTTTTAGTTTTATCCAGATCAGTTTCATAATGTAAAATTTGACGATTTAAATTGGACAATTCTACTCTATCTTGATCTAGTAATCCTAAATTTCCAACCCCAGCTGAAGCTAAGTAATATACAACGCTAGAACCTAACCCGCCTAAACCTATTACCAAAACTTTACTTGATTTCAGTGTTTTTTGACCCTCAACACCGATGTTTGAGATTATAATTTGACGATTGTATTTCTCTAACTCATTTTTACTAAGCATTTTGAAGTCAACCTACCAGTAAAACTTGAATTCAATAAATCTTTCTTATGATTAGTAGAAAATAAGAACTCTACTAAATACTTGCTACGTATTCCTTTTCTATTAGTCTGCGAAACTCTTCTATTTTCACATGAAGTTTTTTAGCCTCTTTTTCTATAATATTGGGGAGTTTTTCATATCCTAATGCTTTTTCATAGCATTTTGAGAAATAGTTGAGTTGAAAAACAAGCTGTACAATTCGTGCATATTGAAAAACTTGGTCAGGATTGGTCACTAATGCTACTTTCAAAGAAATTTCATTCTGCTCTTCAGGGCTCAAATCTATGTTTAATCCTTCACGATTACATTGATCAAATAATTTATTGAGCATAAGCCTACCTTTCTTCAAAACCTGAGCAAGGTCTTGTGCAACGTCAAAAAGACCTGGAACTTCTTTTCCTATTGTTTCCGCGCTCTCAGTTATACTTTCAAGATGCATGATTCCCACTTTAGTAAAATAAAAATCGCGGAGCTTCTTATAAGTTTTTTCAGAAATAAGATAAATAAAAATAAAAATAAAAGAAAAAAGGGAATAGAGAATTAAGGTTCTAAAAGCATTCTTAGACTGATTAAGTGACTATTAATTTCGTTCTTTAGTTTCTCAATAGTTTGTTGCCTTTCTCTGAAGAGTTTCATATATGACTCTCTTGTCATGTTCTTCTTGACCCTGTATTCTTGTTGAAGCATGCGAAGATTTCTTCTTTCTTCGTAAAGTTTTCTTTCTGCAATCTCGATCTTTTGAACATTTTCCTTATATCTTCCACCAAAAGCTATCAGAGATTCTTTTGTCTTCTTCAGATCTTCTTCCTCTATTCTTTGGCGTTTCTCGAGTTTGGCAATCAAATCTTTGCCTGCTTTAGCTTTCAATTTCTTTGCAGCTAATTTTGACCTAGTTTCCCGTAATCTTTCACGAATAGATAAAATTTCTTCATATTGTTTAACAAATTCCTCGATTTCATCCACTGGAATAAATTCTTTATCCGATTCATCTACCACTAAATCTTTAGCTTTCTTTGTTGACCACCTAATACCAAGATAGATTGCAAAGACTACACCTACAACAATTACTTGTAATAAATAAGTAATCAATATGTTCAATCTCGAATAGCGGTAACTGATTATTACAGGAGCATTGTCATTACCTGAAAAAGTAGTGAACTTAAAGCTCATAATGCGTTTAAATCCAAGTGTAGTGAATTCGAATTTTTTATCGTAACTTATATACATATCTTGATAGGGATCAGGATTATTGTATTGAATTTCTTGGTATACAGCTCCCTTAGGTAGAATAACATCTACTTTGAGTTCATCAATGGTCCAATTCACGATAGAACATGGCTCAAATGAAAACTTATAGTTAATAGAGCCTGTTTCTTTTGTTAAGAAGGTATTCAAAGGAACTTTATAAATTATGGTGAAGACCATTTGGTCCCCATTGAACAATGGTGTTCTTGGAAATATCACCAATGCATCATGACCTGGAAAAACGCTAGGACGTTGATTATATGCCCCCGGAGTAAATATTTGATTCTCAACTTGATAAATTTGATTTAATGAACCTACATCGTCGTATAGATCTATGACGGTTGCATTTATTGGCATAATTATAGGAAAGGCGTTCAGAGCATATGGTTTTAGATCTATTTCATTATAATCATCTGGTTTCTTAGGACCAAGAAAAACTAATGTTTGAGATTCTGTTATCTTAACCAAACCAAAAGGATCAATTTCAATTTTCCGATACACATTAGATGATTTAAACAGAATTGTGTTAGCAGGATTTTCTACATCACCGGAAGCACTAACTGATGATAAATAGACGTTCAACATCAAATCATCTTCATATGATTGAGTATAATTAAATGGCTCTCTAGTTATGTTAGACCACTTTAGAAGACCAGTTTCGGCATCAGTGATTAATATTATGCCTTCTGTAGAATTGTTAGGAGTTATTGTATGTTCCGCATCGTCTAAGAAAATATCTCCTCCTTGTTTTTCTATCCAGACTAATCCATCAACTATTGGAATATTATTGATTAAAGGGTAAACTAATTCCTCATACTTGAGCACTTGTTCAGTATTAACAATTGTATATGTATAAGGATATGCAAATTCAATATAGACATTGATGAAATATTGAGCTCCTTGACCAATACTTGTTAAGTCTAGGTTAAATGGAACCGTGAAGGTTGTGTAATTAATATATTTCTGAAAAGTATAGGTTCTCTTAGCAGTTGAGTTCCCTATACCTTCATATGATGCATTCGAAACACGGAAACTTGCAAATGTAATATTATCAACATGAATGTTAGGCAGAGTGTAATTGAAATATGTCATCACGCTTTCATTCCCAATGATATTTACTTCAATAGAATCTATTAAACCCAGAGTGCCAAAAGTCTGCATTTCTACTGTTCTATTAACAACAGCAGTTGCGTTAAACCCATAGGTGTAATTAGATGAAAGGGAATAAACTTCTTCACTAATTGGGGGGATGGGATTGCTTAGATTGGTTGGTTCAGTTACCATGATATCGTTGGAGTAACCTTGAACTAATCCGGACATTGTTATTAATGACATTGAAATTACAACTAGTATAGTCAAAGTAAACATCGTACTTCTGATTTTCTTCATAAATGAAACCTCGTGTTTCTAATCTTTGTGCCAATGAGGAGGAATGATTTTAAATATTTTGGCTTCTTATACATTTTATTTTTTTAAATTTAAATCACAGCACTTTTGAAAATAGGATAAAACTTTGATTAGAGGGTTTCAAAATAAAAATTTGCAGTAAAAAGTCACTAATGCATATAAAAACAAAACATTCGGAATATTTTTGTATTTTCAATATATTTGTATATTGTGTATTCCCTAAAAATATCTCCTGAAAAACTTGCACGTATGATTGATCATACAAATCTTAAAGCATTTGCTACAAAGAAAGACATTAGCAAATTGTGTGAAGAAGCGCTAAAATACAATTTTGCTGCCGTTTGTGTTAATTCTGAACATATATCCTTTTGTAGAGAAATTCTAAAAAAATCTGAGGTTAATATTGCAGCAGTTGTTGGTTTTCCGTTGGGAGCTTCTACATCAAAAACAAAAGAAACTGAAACTTTGGAAGCAATTAGTTATGGTGCAAATGAAATCGATATGGTTATGGACATAGGTAGTTTCAGAGAAAATAACTATTTCGCTGTAGGTAAGGATATCAGCAGAGTAGTTCAAGCTGCAGATGGTGTAATTGTAAAAGTGATATTAGAAACAGGATTTCTAACTGATGATCAGATTGTTAAAGCCAGTCAAATTTCGAAAAGTTCAGGTGCTCATTATGTAAAAACATCAACAGGTTTTGGACCGATGGGAGCTTTTATTGATCACATTGCTCTTATGCGACAAGCTGTTGGTAAAGATCTAAGCGTAAAAGCAGCAGGGGGAATAAAAACTGCAAGGACCGCTGTACGGCTGGTCAATGCAAGTGCAGACAGATTAGGTGCTAGTGCCGGAGTTGCCATAATAAATCAACTGAAGAAAATTATTGAAGAAGGGGGATGGTTCTACTTAAGCGAAGATAATCCTGAAGACATATACTCTTGGGGTGCAGCAGATCCTAAGAAACAACCAAAAGATGTATATGATTTTTATATTCAAAAGAAAAAAGAATTTAAGAGAAGATAGCTAAAGAGAGTAGAAATGATGAAGCGTTTTGATGATAGAAAGCTTATGCCTAAACTAACCCCAATGATGCAACAATGGCAGGATATTAAGAAACAATATTCTGAGTATATCATATTTTTCAGAGCGGGAGATTTCTATGAAACATTTAATGAAGATGCACAAATAGCTTCTCGAGTTCTTAATATTACTCTCACAGCTCGCACACTAGGAGAAAAGAAATTTCCTTTAGCAGGTGTTCCATATCATGCAGTGGATGCATATATTGCCAAAATGGTAGAAAATGGGTACAAGGTTGCAATGGTTGAACAATTGGAGGATCCACAAACAACTAAGAAAATTGTAAAAAGAGGAGTTGTGCAGTTAATCTCCAGAGGAACAATCACTTTACCAGAATCTCTAGCAAAGGGGTATAATAATTACTTAGCTGCAATTTACAAGGAGGGAAATTTGATAGGTCTTTCAGCTCTAGATTTATCTACAGGTGAGTTTTTAGTTACAGATTTTGAAGGTGAAAAAGCAAAGAATTTACTAGAAGTAGAATTAACCCGCCTTAATCCATCAGAAATCATAGTAACCCAAGAATTCTGGGCAAAATTGAATATCTATTTTGATCAGCAAAAGTGTACTATCACATATAGAGATGATTATTTTTTTGATATTGAGCAAGGACTTCAGAATCTTCGTAGATTATTCGATGTTCTAAGCTTAGATGGATATGGAGTAAACGAATTCGTTCCTTCGATAGGAGCAGCAGGAGCTACACTCAGATACATTAAAGAAACTCAAATGAGAGAAAATTTTCCAAATATCACAAAAATTAGTCAAATCAAAAGTCAAGACCATATGTTACTTGATTTCAGCACTATTAGAAATCTTGAATTGATAGAAAATTCACGGGACAGAACAGAATATGGAACACTGAGACAAGTTCTTGATAATACTAAAACACCAGGGGGATCAAGATTGCTCACAACATGGATACTACGGCCTAGTCTCAATCTTTCAATAATTCAAGAGAGAATTGATGCAACAGAAGAATTATCCTCTGATTCAGTATCTAGAGAAGAATTGAGAAACATACTTGGAAGAATGAATGATATTGAACGCCTGATTGGAAGAATATGTCTTGGAAGAAGTAAACCACGAGATTTAACCGCTTTGAAAAGTTCATTGGAATTGATACCAAATATTAAAGCAGTTCTTTCAGAATTCAAAGCATATCTCATAAAAGATATCAAAAAGAATATTGATCCATTGCCAGAAGTGGTAAATATAATTGCTACAGGAATTGAAGATGAAGTCCCTGTGAGTATTAAAGATGGTAATGTTATTAGAGACGGATATAATGAAGAGCTAGACGAGCTAAGGAAAATACAAAGAGGGGGAAAATCATTTCTTACTTCTTTAGAAGCAAGAGAGAAAGTTCGAACTGGAATAAAGACTTTAAAGATTCGTTATAACAAAGTATTTGGCTATTATATTGAAGTCCCAAAGGCCTCTGCAGTTAATGTTCCTCAAGAATATGAAAGAAAACAAACACTTGTGAATGCTGAGAGATATATTACTCCAGAACTAAAAGAATATGAAGAAAAGATTCTAAACGCTGAAGAAAAAATACTAGTTTTAGAAGAAGAATTATTCGACCAATTATTAGAGGAAATAACTCAATATGCCACACCAATCCAACAAAATGCTAATTACTGTGCTGTGATTGATGTTATAGGAACCTTTGCACAAAATGCAGTTTATTATGATTACTCAAAGCCAGAAATTACGAAAGAAAGCATTATTGAAATAAAGGACGGGAGACATCCTGTTGTTGAAAGACTATTGGAACAAACATCCTTTATTCCAAATGATACATTACTGAAAAATGATTCAGAGAGAATATTAATTATCACAGGTCCAAACATGGGAGGAAAAAGTACATTACTGAGACAAGTTGCTTTAGTAGTTTTAATGGCTCAAATTGGTAGTTTTGTACCAGCAAGCTTTGCAAGAATCGGACTAACTGATAGAATTTTTACAAGAATAGGTGCTCATGATGTTTTAGTAGAAAATCGTTCAACATTCATGGTAGAAATGTATGAATGTGCTAATATCCTCAATAATGCTACAGAAAAAAGCTTAGTAATTCTAGATGAAGTTGGTAGAGGAACATCAACATATGATGGGGTTGCCATAGCTTGGTCAATAACAGAATATCTTCATGACCATATTGGAAAGAATGGACCACGAACACTTTTTGCAACACACTATCATGAATTAATAGAACTGGAAGAAAAAATGCCTAGAATAAAAAATTATCATGTTTCCATCAAGAATGTTAATGGAGATATTCACTTCCTCTACAAAGTGAAAGAAGGAGGAATAAGTGAGAGTTTTGGAATTCACGTTGCTTCACTAGCAGGATTACCAGAAGATGTTATCACAAATGCAGATAATCGCTTATCATTATTACATGAACAAGAGTTAGAAAAAAGTACCACTAAGAAAAGTGAAACTGTTAAGACCAAATCTTCAAAATCACAAGTTTCTAGTACTTATTCAGCATATGAAGAAATTGTAGAGAATGTTTCTAAATTGAATTTAGAAGAAACAACACCAGTAGAAGCATTCAATATCCTAAACGATTTAGTTAAGAAAAGTAAAAAAACTTTGAAAGAGAAATAACAGCAAATATTGCTTGAATTAACTCAAAACAAAGAATATCTGTGATTCTATGAGTAACAAAATAGTCAAACTAGATAAGCTTACTATAAACAAGATAGCTGCTGGAGAGGTTATTGAACGTCCAGCGTCTGTTGTTAAAGAACTTGTAGAAAATTCAATTGACGCACAAAGTAGCAAAATCACAATAAACATTCAAGAGGGAGGGAAAAAAACTGTTGAAGTTATTGATGATGGAATAGGGATGGAATCTATTGATGCAAAATTGTCAATTAATCGGCACACAACCAGCAAAATAAATAGTGCAGATGATCTATTTTCAATTCATAGTTTGGGATTTCGAGGAGAGGCTTTAGCAAGCATTGTTAGTGTCGCTCAGGTTGAGATAATCACTAAAACAGAAGAGTCAGATTTAGGAGTTCACTTAGTAATTGAGGGGGGGGAAATTGTTTCAGACAAACAAGCCTCCGCACCAAAAGGAACACGTATTAGCGTAAAAAATCTCTTCTTCAATGTTCCTGTTAGAAGAAAGTTTCTTAAAACAATATCTACTGAAATCAATCACATTACAGAATATGTAACTAAACTAGCACTTGCAAATCCTAGCATTTCTTTCACACTTACTCATAATGGGAAGGATATACTTACAGCTCCCAAAGGTGATTTGATTGTACAAATAACCTCAATCTTTGGTGAAAATATTGCCAGAGCTTGTTTACCCATCAATAAGAAAGAAAATGAATACAGTGTTACAGGTTTTATTACTAAACCAGAATTTTCCCGAAAATCCAAAGACTATCTATATATCTTTGTTAATGGAAGATCTGTAACCAACAAAGTCATATCTGAAGCAGTTTCGCGAGGGTATGGTACCTCAGTTCCCCATAATAGATATCCCATAATTTTTCTCTATTTCGACTTACCGCCAGATGAGGTTGATGTTAATGTACATCCAACAAAGAAAGAAATCAGATTTAGTAATGAAGCTAAAGTATATGCACTAATTGAATCGGCTACCAGAGAATCATTAGAAAAAAGTGGGTTAAAATTATTCGAAACAGTTATTGAAACAAGGCATAAACCAACAACTCTAACTTCGGTTGAAACCAAAAGTCATGAATCTTCAAAGAGAAAATTACCTGTTTCTGTAAGTCCGAGAGAAAGACCAGATTATAAGATTGTAAAAAGTAAGGAACAGAGAATTGATAAATTTCTTCCTACAATGGATAAAAACATAGAATTAGAAGAAAAAGGCTTTGAACGAAAAAAGAGTATTAGAGTTCTTGGGATTATTAAGGACACTTACATTGTTGCTGAAACCCAAGAAGGATTATTCTTATGTGATCAACATGCTGCTCATGAAAAAATAAACTATGAGAAATATGTTAGACAAATAAAAAAGAAAAGTGTCTCAATTCAGCAGTTACTTGCTCCTGTTTCAGTTACACTAAAACCATCTGAATTTGAAATAATAGAAAGTATAAAGGAAAATCTCAAAACATTTGGTTTTGAAATTGAAGTTTTTGGTAAGAATGAGATATTAATTCGGTCAATTCCATCTATTATGGGTGTAACTATAGAATTCGATACAGCAAAGGACATGATTGATATTTTTAAAACAAATGTTTCAGAGATAAAAGAAAAACTAGATTTAGAAGATCTAGGGTTTGTAAAGGACATAATATCCATGTTTGCGTGTAGAAGATCAATTAAAGCTGGGGATAAAATTACATTAGATAGAGCGGAACTGCTTTTGAAAGAGTTACTGGAATTAGAAGAACCTTTCACCTGCCCCCATGGAAGACCAACCATCATTATATTGAATGAAAAATACATAGAAGAGCTTTTTAAGAGGGATTATAGATAAGACAGGTGAAAAAATGCCAAATAAGAAAGTGACAAAAGCTAAGAAACTGATAAACAAAATTGATAGGGCCGCAGGTATTCAACTTACAATGATTTTACTGATTGTTGTAGCCTATGGAATATTCTTGTCTGTACAAAAATTTCTCTTTGATTTTGAAAGTTTTAGAGCAAAGATAGTTATAATTAATGTCTTACTAGCGACGGGTATTCTTATTGAAATAGTGTATTTTATTTGGCACACATATAAAACAGACAATAAGAAGAACAAAGAAATAGAAACTGATTCAAAGGAAAAAACATAGAAGAGTGGATGATTTCAAAAATTATTTTCTTTTTCTCCCGTAAATTTCCTTGAGTTGTTGTTCAGTAAGCATAACTGGAATACTTTCTTTTATATCAAATTGATGATTTTCGTCATGAGAACAATATAGCTTCCCACTTTGAATTTCAATTTTGAAACATTCTTGACAATCCTTTAGCGACACATGTTTTTTGATTTCATCGATTTCCTTTATACTTTCTTCCCCATTATCACTTACTTCTACAAGTTGGAATTGAAGAAAATTGCAATAATAGTTACAAACAACTTCAGTTTGTTCATTTTGCATAGGGATTGTAATTTTCTCTAATGTCTTTACTTCCTCTGCAATTTCCAATTTCAAAGGCCATGATTTATCAATTGGACACGCCAATAAATCCATTAATCTATGTTTCATTATAGTCCCTTTTTAACAAATCAATAATAATGTTTCCTTTAAGATTTCAAATTAAAATGTAAATATTACTATTTTCGCATTACTCCAGTAATAAATTCGCCATCTAGTTTTTCATAACGTTCAATAGAACCAATATCTTCCCAATACACATCATCTGGAATATAAGCGTACATCTGCTCATTTTCTACAAACTTTGGAAATATGTCTTTTGATAAATCAATGCTTGTACTGGAATCAAACTCATTGAGATAATTGAATACAATTGGATCCAAAATACTAATTCCAGTGTTAACCAGTAAAGGTATTTGGGGTTTTTCCACAAATTTTTTAACTTTATTAGAAGTATCAACTTCAGCAGTTCCAACGCGTATTTTCCAACCCCTAGATGCTAAAATGGTTGCCCATTTTCCATGATTGATGTGATAATTTATCATCTCAGAGAAATTTACATTGGTTATAATATCAGAATAATAAATTATCATTTTTCTCTCCCTAATATATTCCTGAGCATTGAGTAAAGCAGTACCTGTTCCCACAGGTCCTGGTTTATCAGGAACATATATCAAATTCATCCCCAGTTTCTCACCATCTCCAAAGTATCCTTGTATCTGCTCTTTTTTGTAATTCACCAGTAAAATTATATCGTTAATACCATGTTTCTTGAAATGTTTAAGCACATACTCTAGAATAGGAACTTGATCTTCCCCAATAGGCATCATAACCTTCTGCATATAGTAAGTTAAAGGTCTCATTCGGGTACCTTCTCCTCCACAGAATAATATACCAACAGTGTCTGTCATCTCTATGAACGAGTAAATAAGTTATTGATATTTGTTGTGCACTGCTCATAAATTTATCTTCGAAGCCGAGATTTGTCTTTTCAGCTTAAGAAATTCTTATTAACATATAAAACAAGTACATAAAACATGGATGCAACCAAAACATCTACACTGGATGAAATTGTACTTAAGTTACGGGAACACATCGAGATGTCATATTGGAATGGCAGGGGAAATAGACAAACATTTAGAGAGGATGTCAAAAAGCTCGTAGCTGATGAAAAACTAACAAAAGATGAATATAATTATTTGCTAAAAAATGAGAGACGGGTTTTGGTCAAAACACAACTCATACATTTAATTCCCGAATTACAATCACAAGATGTTTTTGAAAATACGCTAAAACACCTTTCTAATGTCGTTTTTGGGAAAAAATATAAGGAAGCTGAAACAAAAAAAGGAGATTTAGAGAATCAAATCATTCGTCAGATTGCTCAACATCTAAATTCAACTTTACATCCTCAGATATCTACAGTAAATGACGGATTTGGTTTAATTAGACATCTCATAAGCGAGAGTGTGGATATTTCTCAAGAACTTCTCAAGATTTCTAATCAGTTAATAGAAATTAGAGATGCTCTATTGGAAAAAGGTCATAACCCAATGCTACTTCGTGAAATCGAACAATTATCTACAAAATTAATTTTTGCCTCTAAAAGCAGTAATCCTGAAGATATTCCAAGCAAGGAAGAAATATTAGATATGTTAAATGAAATACAAATTAGTTCGGGAATTGAGTAAAAGCATTGCTTAATTTCTTATGATTTTGTTCAGAACAACATTACTTTCTTATAACAAGCATTAAAAAGTGAAAGTAAGTTTCATTTTATAAGTTATTTTGGAGAGATGAGAAATTGGATTCCTACAAGATTGTTGCCTCAGAATCAGTAACAGAAGGTCACCCCGACAAAATATGTGACCAAATTTCAGACACCATTTTAGACGCCATTTTGGCTGAAGATCCAGATGCTCATGTTGCATGTGAATGTTTTGTAACAACTGGATTAGTTCTAATTGGTGGGGAGATAACCACTACTAAACCTATAATCTTGAACTATGAAAAGATTGTCAGAAATACAATCAAGGAAATAGGTTATGATGATTCTAGTATTGGTTTTGATTATAGGGGATGTGCAGTCATTAACACTATACACTCACAATCACCTGACATAGCTATAGGAGTTAGAACAGAGGAACAAGAAGAACAGGGCGCAGGAGATCAGGGGATCATGTATGGATACGCTACAAATGAAACGCCTGAATACATGCCCTTACCCATAGTTCTAGCACACAAGCTAACACAAAGATTAACTGAAGTTAGGAAGAAAGGGATTTTAACTTTTTTAAGACCTGATGGAAAATCTTTGGTTGCGGTAGAGTATAAGAATGATATTCCTTTTAGAATAGAAGCTATTGTTATTGCAGCACAACATATTGAAGAAACCACTATTGACGAAATCAAAGCAGGTATTCAAAAAGAAGTAATAGAAAAGGTTGTATCAAAAGAATTACTAGATGATAGAACTAAGATTATCATCAACCGAACAGGTCGTTTTGTAACCGGTGGGCCTCATGGTGATGCAGGATTAACTGGTAGAAAAATTATTGTAGACACATATGGAGGAGTAGATTCCCATGGGGGAGGAGCATTTTCAGGAAAAGATCCTTCCAAAGTAGATCGTTCTGCATCTTATGCAGCTAGATACACAGCTAAAAATGTTGTTGCATCAGGATTAGCAGATAAATGTGAAATACAAGTAGCCTATGCCATTGGAGAACCAAATCCATTAGCTGTTAATGTTGAATGCTTTGGAACTGAGAAGGTAGATATAAAGAAATTAAAAAAAGCAATTCTGAAGATATTTGATTTCAAGCCTGGCTTAATAATTGAGCACCTTAAACTGAAAAGACCGATTTACAGGAAAACTTCTTGTTATGGTCATTTTGGTAGAAACTTACCAGAATTTACTTGGGAAAAAACAGACAAGATTAATGAGTTAAAAAGAGAAGTAAATCTTTAATAAACACCCATTCTTTTTTTCTTTTCGATTCAAAAACTTTTTTTATTCTTTTACTTCTGTTGTTCGAAAGCATGAATAACAGCAGAAGTTTCAGTGTTGAAAAATCAATTCAAAAAATTCTTACAGAAGAAAAACCTAAAACTGTAAGAAAGCTTATTCAAAGGACATTAGAACTTACAGAAGCAAATGAAAAACAAGTCTATCAAACAATTAAAGACTTGGAAAAAAGAAACGCTATTCACCTAGGTTCACCTAAAATTACTAGAAAATTACCTAAAACTATACCAGATTTTTTGTTTAAGTTGCATTATTTTTCTGTCGAATTTTGGCTTATTTTAGGTCTTTGCATTCTTTTCTTTATTACAGTACTTCTAATTCCAGAAACCTCACCTTTGTTGTTTTTAAGAGTTATAATAGGAGGAATATTTGGAGTTTTGATACCAGGTTGGACAATGACTAATCTTATCTTTCCAAGATTATATGAAGCAATTGATCAATATGAGCGGATTTTGATATCTTTAGGAATTAATATTGGAATAATGGTTTTTTCAGGGTTGATACTAAATCAGATATGGGTTATGGAAACACCTTCGTTTGTTATAATAATTGGATCTCTTACAGTTTTTATCTTATTCTTAACTGCTCTATTACGCATTCTAATAGGTGCGGGGAAATTAGAGTTCAATATTTCATTGTCTAGATTCAACATTTTCAAAAGAGGTGATACAAAATGAAGAGGTATCAAAAATTCATTTTGATTCTGTGTGTATTCGGTATCACTACAGTATTGCATAATCAAATACCAATTGCTCAAAGCCAAGCTGAACAAGAGGCATCTGTAGCCATTCAAGAAGCGGATGAAAAACTTACTTATGTTTTGGAACTACTTGAAGAAATCTCCAATTATGATGAAGATATTCGCAATTTGATATTGCAAGCTGATGATGCACGACAATTGATCAAAGATGCTAAGGATAACTATGCAAGTAGTAACTTTACAATTTCTTATCAAAAAGCAACCGAAGCGATTCTACAACTTGATTCTATTATTGGAGAAATCGATTCTAAAATTCAAAGTAAGACTCAGAACAAGATAATTATTTTTTCACTTGTGGGTGTTCTGGCTGGTTTAGGGGCAATAATGTTTAGTTTTCTCTTCATTAGTAAAATATATCCTTGGTACGAGAAGAAGAAAATTGAAGAATACAGTAAGCTTGAGATTAGTTATAATAATTCTAAAGGGGATGTGAAATGACAAAAGAGAAAAAGAGCTTGATTAAGAAGGTCAATTCTAAACTCACCCAGTCCCAAATAAATAGGATAATATCATTGTCAATCATTCTTGTTGTTGTTGCATCTGTAATTGGAATTTCATCGAGTGTATTTTTCCAAAAAAAACCAGATGGATTCTCAGAGTTATCTCTTCTTATGTATAATGATTTGACTGAAAATTTTGAAGCGAACAATTATCCGACACAAATCTATTCTTATGAAAATGTTTCGGTCTATTTTATGGTTAAAAATTTCGAGAATAGTGTAAAATATTATCAATTGCAAATAAAGGTAGTAGAACTTACTCAAAACGTTAGTTCACAGCAACCAATTTCTGCAATATCATCCTTTTTTCTCTATCCAAATGATACATTTGAAAAAATCTTATCACCTGCTACAAACGTGGAAAAAAAAGAAACTGGATTATTTGCTGGAGACTACATCTGGGAACCAACTGAACTTGTATTATATGTAAATTCCGAAGTTTTAAGTAAACTCACTAATCCTAACTCCTTCAAGATTGTATTTGAGCTTTGGGAATTCAATACAGAAAAAGAGAATTTCCAATACACAGGAGTATTTACTTTTCTTGAATTAGATTAATAGGTGATATCTTGAAAGTTAAAATGCTAATTTTGTCAGACATCCATAGCCAAAATATCACTTTACTTAACATTCTTAACTCAGTTAAAAATCTCAAACAACCACCAACATATTGCTTAATTGCTGGAGATATAACTAATTTTGGCACAACCACAGATATGAATCGAATCTTAGAAACAGTTACTGATCATTTCAACAAAGTTTTTTTTGTAATTGGAAATTGTGATCCTTATGCTAGAATCGAAGAACTTGAAACAAAAGCAATTAATGTAGAATCAAAAATTCAAGAAGTTGATTTCTTTAAAATTATAGGCTTTGGAACGCATAAACCAAAACTAAAACAAAAATTGTTAAATAAGTTGAAAAAATCAAAAGATAGAGTTTGCCTTCTTACACATGTGCCGCCCTACAATACACAAGCAGACATGGTTTCGTTGAATCGACATATTGGTTCGATTGAATTGAGAAAATTTGTTGAAAAAAATTCTCACATATTTTTAGTTGTATCAGGACACATTCATAATTCACCTACTATAACTAAATTAAATGAATGTACTGTGGTTAATCCTGGCCCTGTCACAACAGGTAATTTTGCGATTATAGAGGTTGATCCAGATTTCAAAATAGAAGGAAAAATATACAATTTATATGAGATGTAGAAAAAATGAAACAAAAAAATTGTAAGCTTAAGTTTTTATCCAATTTAGCAGAATTGAAGGAAGTACTTCAAAAGGCACATGAGTATGTTAAAAATCAATTTCAGCTTTATGAGAACAAAATGTCACATTCATTTGATCACATAATCCGAGTCACAAATACGTGTTTAGAACTAGCACCTAAACTTGAAGCACATTTGGATGTATTACTTATTGCGTCTATTTTTCATGATGTGGGAAGACCCATTGAGGAAATAAATGGAAGGTGTCACGCAGAAGTAAGTGCTGAAAAAGCAGTTGAATTTCTAGATGGATTGAATCTCACAGAGCTAAAACAAGATGTAACTGAAGCTATTCTTTCCCACAGATTCAGCAAAAACATTGCTCCAAAGACAGTAGAAGCAAAAATACTACAAGATGCTGATGCACTTGATGCATTAGGAGCAATTGGTCTTTACAGAACCATCAACTTCAGCTGTGAAAGGGGGCTTAATATTAAAGAAGCCTTAGTTCATTTTGATGAAAAGCTCTTCAAACTCCCCTCAAGGATGCATTTCCCTATAACTAAAAATATAGCTGAAGATAAATGTAGCATTCTAAATGAATTTGTTAAAAAAGTGGGAGAAGAGTCAAGCAACATTCAATTCAATACCTTTATGAATAGTGTATAGTCAAAAAATATTAGGTTTCAAAGCAGAATTTTAAATATAGCTAAATACATAGATTCTACTTGGATAATATCGTAATGGTGAACTTATGGCAACTCTTGATCAAGGGGATATGGTAAACATAAATTATACTGGGAGAACAAAAGAAGACAATAAAGTATTTGATACTACATTTGAAAACATAGCAAAAAAAGAAGATGTTTTTGATGAGAAGGTGGTCTATCGACCTTTTACCCTTATAATCGGAAAAAATTGGTTACCTGTAGGTCTTGAAGAGGAATTAGTAGGGATGAAGGAGGGGCAGAAGAAAACAATTGAAATTGAAGCAAAGAAAGGATTTGGATTAAGAGATCGCTCTCAGATTAGGTTGATTCAAAGAAGAGAGTTTCAAAGACATCAAATCAAACCAAAGGAAGATATGAAGGCAGAGATTGGCGGACAAATTGGGCGTATCTTGAAGGTTTCAAGTAGTAGAGTAAAAGTAGATTTTAATCATGATTTAGCAGGGATGGATTTAATTTATGAAATTGAAATTGTAAAGAAAGTTACAGAGGTTAAAGAGCAGTTCATATGCTTACTCGAAAAAAGATTACCTGGAGTTGATTTTGCTTCGACAAAAATAGAGATTAAAGGAAAAATCATTGAAGTAGAATTACCAAAAGACACTAGATTCATGGAATATATACAGTTTATTCGAAATGGTGTTACAAGAGATTTAGGAGAGATATCTAATAAGTATGATAAGGTCTCTTTTATAGAATATTATGACGTTGAGACGAAATAAAATTATTCATTCATTTATGTATCTACTTTGTTTGCTTCAACCAAAACCAGATTATATCCGAGTGGACAGTTGATATTTTTTATACTCTTAATAATTTTAATTTTTGAAGATTTTGCATATTTTATTGGAACACAAAAATCATAATTTTCACACAATATCTCTGAACAATCAATAGGTTTACGAGTTGTTATTAGGTTATCCAAATATTTTTGCTTTTCAATTGCTATTACGTCACTTATCTTCTGTACCTCACAGACAATCATGATACCATTATCAATCAGACAGGGATGTTCTTTAGCTCTAATATCTACAACTTCATAAGAAGAACCTATTTCAAGTTGTTCAATGCAAACTTGAATAAATGGGCAGTTTTTACAAGTTTGTGTTTCACCTTGATGAATAAAGCGATAGCCTATTTTTGCTACATCCTTTGGTATAAATGAAATCAGCATATCTAAGTAAATTAAGAAATTGTCCTTTTTAATATTCTCAAATGTATGTTTAACTAATCACTCCTGTAACACTAGCAGTATTAACAGCCGCCTCATGAGTTAATCCATCCTTTCCTAGAATTGTAAATCTCTGAGGACGGATTGTATGTGCTATTTTTAGAGCTTGGATAATTTCCTCATCCTTTAAACCAAAATCTTTTGCTCTTGTCGACAAACCTAAATTACTCATAACTAATCGAATATTTTCCCAATCTAAATCGTGTAGGTAGGCCATCATAATTGTTCCTAGAGCACATTGTTCCCCATGTAAGGCTGGTTTTTCAGCAAATGTATCTAATGCATGACTAAACATATGTTCAGATCCACTTCCTGGTCTAGATGATCCAGCAACACACATTGCCAAAGAACTACTGATTAGAGCTTTTACAACAATCCTACTATAACCTTCAGCCTGACTTTTTATAAGATCTGCATTCTTAGTAATTAATTGTACAGTCATATCTGAGAGTGCAATTGAATATTCACTAATTGGTTCATTTTTCAGTCGGTGAGAGAGCAACCAATCTTTAATTGCTGTTTTCTTAGCGATGATATCACCACAACCAGCTGCGGTAAATTTGTAAGGCGATTTATCAATAATTTTTGTATCAGCAACAACAGCAATTGGAGGTAAAGCTTGAATAGAATGTCTCTTATCTGATCCTATAATTGAAGCTCTTGAACTAGCTACACCATCATGACTTGCAATTGTTGGTATTGAAATGAATCTTTGATTAGATTTGAAAGCCACAGATTTAGCGATATCAATTGGCTTTCCTCCTCCTAGGCCAATAACAAAATCGGGTTGGGTTTCTTCGTGTATCCTTGACTGCTTATTTACTTCATCTAATGTACTATCCTGAATAGTACTTGTATACACACTATGATTTTCACTGTCGGATAGAATATCTTCTACTTCTTTTCCTATTCGAAATCTCAGGAAATCATCTGTAATCAGTAAAGCTTTGCTACCTAGTGATAGACGATCAATGATTTCAGGTAGGCTGTTTAACATATCAGCTCCCAAGCACAAAAGAGTTGGTAACTCTATGAATTTAAATTCATTAGTAATATTAGCCATTCTGAGAAACTATTCAAATAGGTTACTTTTATATTTTGACTTGAAATTGTTACAAAAAACAAGTTGATAGTATTGTCTCTCCAAAAAGAATATGATGTCTTCGAATTAGGTAGTAAATTGGGTTATTTACCATATATGATTGATAGGTTCATAGAAATGCTTGG
Source organism: Candidatus Heimdallarchaeota archaeon (assembly GCA_021399345.1). Taxonomy (GTDB): domain Archaea; phylum Asgardarchaeota; class Heimdallarchaeia; order Heimdallarchaeales; family Heimdallarchaeaceae; genus UBA460. Next base: position 18,909 of record JAAFKI010000010.1, on the reverse strand, counting down.
AGAAAGTGAAACAAAAGAATTAATCAAATTTAATGAAACTACTCTACCTCAATCCATTCGATTGAATTCACTTAGAAATTCGTTTGAAAACTCTGAGAGATTATTGAAAAAGAAAGGAATTCAGCTGGAGAAAAACACAGAATTTCCCGAATCTAGAACTATTACAAAATCACCTCATCCTATTGGAGCAACACCCGAATATCTCAATGGTTTTTACATGTTACAAGGTAAGAACTCCCTCTACCCTCCAAGAATTTTAGACCCACAAGAAGGAGAACTTATAGGAGATTTTGCTGCAGCTCCTGGAGGAAAAACAACGCACTTAGCACAGTTAATGAACAATAAGGGGGTTATAATTGCTTTGGAAATAAGCGCTAATCGTTGTAGAAGCCTAAAATCCAATTTATCGAGAATGGGAGTCGAAAACACAGCTGTTTTCCAAATGGATGCACGTAATGCAAAAGATTTCAATCTACAGTTCGATAAGATTCTTCTTGATGCTCCATGCTCAGGTTCAGGAATTATAATAAATGATCCAACTAGAAAGAAAAGCAAATCTTTGAAAGACATCTTACATTATCATGATTATCAAGTTTCATTACTGACAACTGCTCTTAATGTTCTGAAAACCAATGGGGAACTTGTTTATTGTACCTGTTCTTTGGAACCTGAAGAAAATGAATTGGTAATCTCTGACATTTTGAAGAAAGTTGATGTAAAATTAAGTGAGATTGAAGTTAAAGGGAAACCTGGAATAACAAAATTCCTTGATATGGATTTAGAAAAAAATCTTACAAAAACAAGAAGATTGTATCCACATGAAACAAATGGAGAAGGATTCTTTATTGCAAAACTGGTGAAAAATGATGAATAAACCAACATTTCGAATTAGAACGAAAGAAGAAAATAAGCTTATTATGGATACAATGGAAGCTGATTTTGGTACAAATGTTCTAGTAGCATTCAAAGAATATGATTTTTGGATAAAGGAAGGCAAAGTAAAAGAAGTATTCACAGTTCCTAAAGAGAGTTCAGATTTAATCACAAAAATCTCCATTTTAGAACCTTATTCAGCAGGGATACCTATTGGAAGTATTTTGTCAAATTCATTTCATCTTGAAATCGAAGGAGCGAACATGATTTCCAACTACACATCAAAGAAAATTATTGTTAAAACTGTTCAATTTCTATATGGTAAACCTATATTCAAAGAGAATATTATCAAATATGAGGAAGATTTTGATAAAAACGACCAAATATTAGTTATAGGAGAAAATAAGCTATTTTACGGGGTTGGAAGGGCAAAAATTAGTAGTAGAGAACTTTCCTCTTTAAAAGAAAACACAATTGTAATAAAAGGATCAAGAAAAAAGCCATTAGATATTGGCTGGTATTTAAGAGGAGGAAGTTGAAGATTATTCCTTTTGGTAGGTATAATCAAATTAAAGGAGATTAAGTTATAACAAGCAAAAACAAAAAGTATTTAAACACAGTTTAGAGATTTAATTTAGTTTTAAACTTTGTTTAAGCAAATATGAGGGCTTGTTCTTCAGAAATATTTGTTTTTAAGGAATACAGTAGGTTTGAACACTTTGAGTTATAAAGAAGTATTAGAAAGAATATCCAAAGACATACATAACGAACTCCCTGAAAACTCTGCAATTACTACTATAGAATTTGAGGGACCAGAGGTTGCAGTTTATTCTAAGAAACCTCGGGTGTTAGTTGACGATGAAACAATTGTAAAGGAATTGGCTAAGAAATTAAGGAAAAGAATAGTTATTCGTTCAGATCCTAGTGTAAGATTACCAAAGGATGAAACAATTTTCGCGATAAATGAATTAGTTGGAAAAGAGGGAGAGATAACTAATATCGATTTTGATGAACTAGTTGGTGAAGTAATTATAGAAGCATTGAAACCCGGTGTTATAATAGGGAAATCCGGTGAAATGTTACGTAATATAATTGCAAAAACATTATGGCGACCAAGAGTCATGAGAACCCCTCCAATCGAATCAAGGGTTATAAAAACTATAAGACATCTTTATCAAGAACATTCAAAGAAACGTCAAGAAGTCCTTAAAACTGTTGGGAAGAGGATTCACAGACCAATAATTTACAGAGACGATACAATAAGGGTTACAGCTCTAGGTGGTTATGCAGAAGTAGGTAGAAGTTGTTCCTTAATACAAACTGGAGAAAGCAGAGCACTAATTGATTGCGGAATTAATGTTGGGAGTAACACCCCAAATAATACCTTCCCAAGATTTGATTTACCAGAATTTGACGTTGAACAACTTGATGCGGTTGTAATATCACATGCTCATCTTGATCATTCAGGCTTTGTTCCTTATCTGTTTAAGTATGGATACAAAGGCGCAATATACGCTACACGACCCACTAGAGATTTAATGACTATGTTGCAAATTGACTATCTTGATGTAGCAAAAAAGGAAGGCAAAACATTACCATATGAACAAAGGGACATCAGAAATTCGGTTTTACATACTATTGTTTTAGATTATGGAGAAGTAACAGATATAACACCGGATATTCGACTAACTTTTCATAATGCAGGTCACATAATTGGAAGTGCGATTCCTCACCTCCATATTGGGGAAGGGGTCTACAATGTTGCTTTCGCACAAGATATAAAATTTGCTAGATCCAATCTATTAGATGCGGCTAATGCAAGGTTTCCAAGATTAGAAACACTATTTATTGAATCAACTTACGGCAAACCACAAGATATTCTTCCTTCAAGAATTGAATGTGAAAAAATGTTGAGAAACATAATTAATGACACAATTCAAAAAGGAGGTAAAGTTCTGATTCCGGTACTTGCAGTAGGAAGGGCTCAAGAAATACTTGTAGTTTTGGAAGGTCTAATGAGATCTGGAGAACTCCCAAAGATTCCAATATATACCGATGGTATGATAAGAGAAGCTTCAGCAATTACAACAGCTCATCCTGAATTCTTATCAAAGAATTTGAGAGAGAGAATTTTCCATGAAGGAGAGAATCCTTTCCTAGCTGAGCAGATGAAACATGTAGGAGCTAGTGAAGAAAGGGAGTTAATCATTGAAGGTGATCCAGCAATAATCTTGGCTACAAGTGGTATGATGAATGGAGGCCCCAGTGTTCAATACTTCAAAGCTCTTTGTTCAGATCCAAATAATGCACTAATCTTTGTAAGTTATCAAGGTAAAGGAACTTTAGGCAGCAAAATCAAAAAAGGGATTACAGAGATTCAAATGGTTGAAAATAGAAAAACTGTGATGTATCATATTGAAATGGCTGTTCATAGTATTTCTGGTTTTACTGGTCATAGTGATAGAAGGGAGTTAGAAAATTATATCAACAAAGTTACTCCAAAACCGGAAAGAGTTGTTGTTATTCATGGTGAAGAATCAAAAGTAACAAAGTTTGCATCGTGGATATACAAAACCACAAAAAGAGAAAGTCTTGCGCCTCCTAATGGAACAACTATCAGATTAAAATAAATAAACATCTAGAATTGAAATTCCCAAATGGAATCTCTGAGATGATGGAGATTCTTAATAACCTTGCCTTTATTAGATTTTGAAAAGTCTTTTGAGGAAATTAACGATTTTCCTACGCCAATTATAGAATTAGCCCTCTCTTCATGAATGACAACAATTGAACCTTCTTTTATCTCTTCGTCAAAAAAGACAATTCCTGGAGCCATAACATCAGCTCCATTAGTAATAAACCTGATCGCTCCAATATCAACCACAATCTTAGGGAGGGAATGAGTATGTTGTCGCAAAAAATGGATAGTAGGTATTTTCATATTTTCATGGTCAAAAACCCATATTCTGCGATTATTGACAATAAAAGTTCCAATATCAGTTCTAATTTCTTCAATTATTATATCTTTTTGCAGAGAATTTGTTATTTCTTCACCGAAAAATTCTGTTAAATGAGCAATTAATGCTCTTTTATCCTTTTTTGATAAGTGATTTCTTGCTTTAATTTGCATATTAGTACATTCCAAAAATCATCATTTTTGTAATCTTTCAAGAATAGAATTATAAGACTTCTTTATTGCTTCATATCTATCTTTTGAAGACATCCCTAGAACATACATCTGTTCTTCATTCTCTAATCTTCGTGTATATTCTTCTCTCAATGAAGAAACGAATGTATCAATCGCATCCCTTACATTGGAAAGTAAATCTAGCCCGGGCGAGGGTATGGTATAAATATATTTCAATGTTGGATAAGTGTCAGCTTTTCTCTCTATTAGTCCAATCTCTAACATTTGCTTGAGATGCTTTTCAACAGCAGGTCTCGAAATACCTAATTCTTTTGTAAGTTCATCTGCCGTTAATTTCATATTTCCTAAAAGGGCAAGGATTTTTCTTCTAGTACCATCGCGGAAAATTGAATAAATGACATCTACAATAGGGCTTTCCTTTTGAGAATCATCTAAAATCTCCGGCATATATCAGACATCTGGTTCTCTACTTAAATTGTTGTCGGTTTAAACTTCTCGGTTTAAGCTTATAACTTTAGATTTAAGTTTATTACCTAATTGATTAAAAAAAACATTATATAAAATGTTGATAAATTAGTTTTAAGGTGTAAGTAATGAGTCAAAATGACATAAGAATGTATAAAGAGCTTTTAGATCTCCTAGATAAGAGGAAAGAAGAAGGCGAGATTGACAAAGCTAGCTATGAAGAATTAAAGGAAAGATACACTGAAAAATTAAGTTTAGCTAGACAAGAATTGGAATTTAGAAAAGATGCACCAGATATAAAAGTATCCGGATCAAAAACTTTCACACAAGATTCTATTACTGTCTCTGGTGCCGCCAGAATATCTGGAGGGAAAGTGGAAAGAGATATAAGAATCTCTGGATCAGGTAAAATCTCTGGAGATGTTGAATGTAAAGCATTACGATGTTCTGGATCAGTTAAAGCTTACGGAAATGTACTCGCACATGGTGAAGTAAAGTGTTCAGGTTCATTTAAATGCGAGAAAGATTTGCATACTGATGAAAATGCCTCATTTAGTGGTTCAGCAAGAGTTTCAGGAGAAACTGTGGTTCAAGGACATCTTTCAGTAACTGGATCCTATAGAAGCGAAAAGAATACACAGGCTATTAAAGGAGCTACACTCACAGGTTCTTCTACAATAGGAGCTAATCTACTTTCTGAAAATACAATTAAAATTGGAGGAAAGGCACGTATTGAGAAAAACATCTTGTGCGATAGTATATTAATCGAAGGTCGAAGAACCGTTTTTGAATCCTGGTTTTTCAGGAAAGCTAAAAAAATAGTAACTGTTTATGGAAGCATCATTGCACAAAATGAAGTAGATGTTCAAGATGTTAAAGTATTTAAGAATATTAAGGGAAGGGTTGTAAAACTAGGCCCTAATACTTTGGTAGAGGGGAGAGTATTTTATGTTGAAGATTTGTTCATGGCAGATAGTGTGAAGTTGATGAAAGACCCCAAGAAAGTATCCCAAGAAGAAATTAAACTCTAGATATTTTCTTTGATATCTCTCTCTTTCTTTTTCATTTTCAATTATTCTGTTTCTGAAGGTAGAATCTAGATTTGATATAAAGGTGAGAATTTTTCCTTTAAATAGTCTATATGATATCTTGGTGTCAGATCTTCTCCAGTGATACTTTTAACCATATCGAGACAATCCAAAGTTCCACCCCTCTGATGTATATTTAATTCAAGCCATTGACGGATGGGTGTGAATTTGCCATTTTGTAGAGATGTTTTCCAATCAGGAAGATCTTGAGACATTTTAGCAGTTATTTGAGAAGAAATTAAGTCACCTATCCCATAACCAAAGAAGTAACCGTAATATTGTGAATACCAGTGTAAATCTTGCATCAATCCTAAAGTATCGTTTGGAACATCAACGCCTAAATAGTGTTTGTATTTTTCGTTCCAAACTTGAGGTAATTCTTTCGTATCTATCTTCCCAGCGAACCAATCTCTCTCTATTTCAAACCGGATTATGATATGCAAAATATAAGTAACCTCATCAGCTTGTATTCTAATAAAACCAGGATTTACAGCATTAAGAGCAAAATAGAAATCTTCCAAAGAAATATTATTGAAGACATCTGTAGTATCTTTTTGAAACTGAGGATAATAATAATTCCAAAACTCTTTTGAGCTGGCAATAATGTTTTCAAGAAATCTAGATTGTGATTCCCCAAAACTTGGAGACGACATGCGATATATAGGTTGATTAAACCATTCATCCTTCCCCTGTAATCCATGAATGGCGTGACCACATTCATGTGCCCCCGCAAGAAAAGCAGATAAAACATGGTCTTCGTGATATTTTACAGTAACCCTGACATCTTTAAAACCACCACCAATCGTTAAAGGGTGTTCAACTTCAGCAATATTTCCAACTGCATTATCTGAATAGAAATCATATTCTAAGAAACGTGCAAGGTTTTCAACCATTTTCACCTGAGCTGAGCGTGAAATGTTCCTACTAAGAAATGATCTATCAGGTTTTACTTCTGATTCAGAGCATTTTTTGATAAAAGGAATAAGAAAGGCCTTTACTTCATCAAAGAGATTAGAAAGTATTTTTACACTAAAACCTTTATCTCGACTATCTATAAGTGCATTAAAAGGATCATCCATATTTTTTGATTTAGCCAAAAGAGTGGTAGACTCTACATTGAGAGCAAATAAATTTTCTAAATCAGGAAGAACCATTTGAAAGTCAGATTTTGCCTTAGCTTTTTTCCAAACTTCAAGAGTTTTGTTTGATTGATTAGCAAGTTTTCCTACTAACTCAGATGGAAGAATTGTTCTGTCATCATAATCTCTTCTAATCAATTCTATATTTCTTCTTTGAAAATCATCAAGGGAATTGTCTTTTTCACATGTTTCCAATAATGTACCTATTTCAGATTTGGTAGTTAAACCATGAATTTTTTGACTAATATATTGAAATTGTTTTGCTCTATGCCCTACTGCAGCAGGGGGCATGTGGGTATTCATATCCCAATAAAGAACTCCACTAATTGAATTTAATAATTGTATTTCTTGATAATTTTTTAATATGTCATCATATGCTTTGCTCATTTAATATCACTTACAAAAAGATGAATGGTATTCAAAAATATTATCCCTTGAATAGAAAAAGTAAGTAGGAAACAGATTATTTGCTTCCAAGATATTTTGCTTTGTCTCCTAACTGCTCTTCAATACGTAGTAGTTGGTTATATTTTGCAGTACGTTCTCCTCTTGCAGGAGCACCAGTTTTTATTCTCTCAGCTCTAAGAGCTACAGCTAAATCAGCAATGAATGCATCTTCTGTTTCACCGGATCTGTGAGAGATATTTATACCCCAACCGTTGTCACGTGCTAGATTAGCAGCTTGAATGGATTCAGTTAATGTCCCAATTTGATTGACTTTCAGTAAAAGATAATTTGCAGCTTTCTTATCAATCGCCATCTGTATTCTCTTTGGATTTGTTACGGTTAAATCATCTGCAACTACAGATATATTAGGTACTTTTGCATGTAATTGTGCAAAAGACTCAAAATCATTTTCATCAAATGGGTCTTCAATAGAAATTATTGGATATTGATCAACTAAATTGACATAATAGTCAACAAGCTCATTACCAGTTAGTTTCTTTCCATCGACTTCATACAAAGAATCTTCAAAGAATTCAGATGCCGCAGAATCCAATCCAATAGAGATTTGTTTTCCAGGCTTATAACCTGTATCTTCAATTGCTTCAACTAGCATGTCAAGTGCTTCGGGAGCAGTATCAACTGGACTACCAAAACCGCCTTCATCACCTAGATTAATTGCTGAAGGCCCAAATTTCTTTAGATTGTTCCTTAGAACCTGATAAACCTCACATATTGATCTCAAAGCTTCGCTAAATCTTTTGAAACCATGAGGAATAAGCATAAATTCTTGGATTTTCAAATTGCCTCCTGCATGTTTCCCACCATTAATAACATTCAACATAGGAACAGGTAAACTTGTTGCATCCTTATTCATATATTCATAAATTGGAAGGTTCAGTCCATTCGCTGCAGCTTTACATACAGCTAATGAAACACCAAGCATTGCATTTGCTCCAAGTTTAGATTTATTTTCAGTTCCATCAATTTCCAACATTAGATTGTCAATTGCTTCTTGCTCAATTACTTCCATTCCTATAACTTTGGGGGCAATGAGTTTATTGATGTTTTCAATGGCTTTTAAAACACCCTTTCCAAGAAATCTTTTGTCTTTGTCTCGTAATTCAAGTGCTTCGTGCTCACCAGTAGAAGCACCAGAAGGAACTAAAGCACGACCAAAGCCTTCAGATGTATAAACATCCACCTCAACAGTAGGATTTCCTCTTGAATCTATTATCTCACGAGGAATAATCTTCGTTATTTTAACCATAGTAATCAAAGATAAAAACAAAGTACAATTATTAAGGATTTATCAACGTATATTTCAAGTTTTGAAGTGTTCAAAACCTTCATTTGACATATTATGCATTGAAAATTTTTGCTCTGAAATAATTATTTTTTTATGGTTTTTATTGAAATATCCAATCTTTCGGACAAACAATTTTTTCTCCTTGGCCTGTTTTAACAATTCTTCTTCCATCTCTGGAATAATAGAGAAAATAAGTTCAAACTCTTCTCCTCCATTAAATGTTAAATCTAATGGATTCAGTTTTTTAGTATTAGCGTAAGATTCTACTAGAGAGTGAATAGGAACTTTAGTAACATCAATTCCCATTTTATTTATATCTGATAATTCTTTCAAAGTTATAAATAGACCATCTGAACTATCCATACATGTATTGATTGAAATTTTGCTAAAAAGACCTAAATATTCGATTTTCGCTTTTGGTTCAAATATAGAAGACAGTACTATTTCTTGCAAATCAACTGGAACTTTTTGATTATTCAAAAGTAGATTATAACCAAGGGATGTTAGTCCAAAAAAACCTGTTGAAAAAAGTAAATCTCCATCATTGGCACCTTTTCTGGGAAGTAATTTCTCTCTCTCACAAACACCAAATGAAACAATATCTACAATAATATCAGCTGTTTCATTTAAATCCCCTCCAAGGTATAAAATATCATACTCATTACATTGATCTCTTATCCCTTGAATTACATCCATTGCTTTAGATATTTCTAAATTTGAAGGGAACCCAATGCTTGCAAGACAACCTAAAGGTTTTGTGCCTTTTGCAACAATGTCGCTAACAGACATTGTCACAGCTTTTTGCCCTATTTGTTTGTCTGACATTCCTGGAAGAACATCAGTTTGAAACACCAACATATCTGCATTAATTACAAGAATTTTTCCTGATTCTAACGCAAAAGTCGAAGCATCTTCATTGTAATCGAGGATAGGGGTATCTACCAGATTAGCTATTTTCGATAAGAAAAGCTTCTCTCCAATCTGTTTCATTTTACGGGTTGTTTGTTCTTTCATTTAATTCCCCTAATATATGTTATTTGTGACATTTCAAAAGAATTTCTAATTAGTTGAAGAAATTTTAAAACAAAAAATGAAAGAAAGGAGACTGAAGAAACTGCTATGTTAACACTCCTGAAAAGTAGAAGAAGAATACAAAAAGCGCTACTGGCATTGCTATTGCAACAAAAGCATTAACCCAAGCCATTTTTCCTATGATTCTTAATGATATAGAGGAATAGATAATAAATACAAGCCACAAGACTACCATTATTCCCTTAAATATCCACATAGCTGGAGAACCATACAAGTTATTTATATAACCGGCAAAATCTATAAAATCTACAGAGCTTGAACTCCCTAAACCCCCAGATGGCCCCATTAACGTGAAAAATATACCAAGAAATTCTCCTACAGTAATAGCTGCAAGTGAATAACCAATTATCGATCTAAATTGTTTTGTTGTTGCCTCGGAGCCAAGTATTGCTGCAAATTTTGCCATTAACCAAGTTGCAATAAGTAGGAATATTTTGTACATCAACCAAACTACTAACGGCATTATAACCAAAGTAACTAAAAACAAAATGAATCCCATTGGTATTGTTATTGACCACTTTTCACCGCCGGGTCCAATTTCGAAAAATGTTGAGTATACAACTCCTGATTTTACCATAACCATATAATATCGCAAAGAGAGAAACAGCGAAAATAGGAATAAAATGATATTACCACCTTTTTTTTCAGTAGCAATTGCGATTTCTTCACTGGTTTTAAATGGATGTCTAAAATAGGCATACAATCGTATGAAAACTTCTCTTAATGAGGGTTTGAAAGAAAATTTCTTCAGTTCATACTCCAGAAGTCCAAAACCACAAAACGGGCAAACAGAGTATTCTAGTGGAACAGTCTCAGAACAGCTTGGACATTTTTGTGTGCTTTCACTCATGTTGCTCAAATCTTTATGCTGGTTTAGGTTTAATATCTATTGTGGCTAGTTGATGAAAACTTTTGTGTTAAATGTAATGGAAAATTGAAGTATAAAAAATCATCTTTTCCTTTTGTTAGACCTCTTCTTCATAATTCTAAAAAGGGATATTAGAGGAAATATCACTAATAGGGAAGATAAATCCATAAAGACGGTCTTAGTCTGACTTTCAATTTCTAAGTTAGTTGAAATTAGTTCTATAGATAGTTCATATAATCCATATGATGTATGTGCTTTGAGTAAAACTCCTGTAGAATGATGATAGTATAAAGTTGAAAACTGTCCATAGTAATCACTAGTTTGAAATAGAACAACTTCATAAACCTCATTTTCTCCATTAATAATCTGTTCAAAATTATTTATCTCATCGATAGTCGTATTAGTTTGCTGAATTTGTGTTTCAATGTTTTCCCAGTCAGATGAATTGGCATAGAAACCGCCATTCCAGGGGTAAATCCCAATAGTTAAACCAAATGCTAAATCAACATTCCTAACATTATAAAAGGAACTGTTTGTCAAAGCATTTCCAAGAAATAAAGTTCCATTGATATCAGTTTCAGTAATCGATGTTATATTATATCTAATTTGATCGTTAGGAACAACTGACCAGTTCCCAAAATATGTACCTGGAGGCCAAGTTCCATAAAATACATTCTCAGTACCACTTGATTCTAGAACTTCATAAGTAAGCAAATCACCTACACCAAATTCAGTATTTGTTGCAATTGATGTTAAACTGAAAAAAGTAAGCACATAAAGAAGAATTACACACAGAGAGAATATCAAAATTTTATTGACTTTGCTATTTTTCATATTAAACCCTAGGAAAGTTATTACATATTTTTAATTAAACATGTTTAAGTTTATAGTGGCGGATCAGGCAGGATTCGAACCTGCGACCTCCAGCTGTCTCCAGTTTAAACTTCCGAAGGCTGGTGCCTTATCCACTAGACTACTGATCCCATACTAATTTTCTTTTTATTATACTTTTTATCTTTTCTGTTGAAAGCTTAACAATTGTTCATTACAATATAATGTTTAGAACTAAAAGGGATTTTGGAATATTTGAAAGAGATTATCGAGGAATGCCATTTTCAATCCATGAATTTATGAGTCTCTCGAACTCCTTTTTCTTCTTTATAGATTGAGTTTGATATGCATAAATCTGTGACATTGCTAACCCGCCAAGTTCAATATAAGCCTCGTCCATATCACATATTGCAGCGATTCTGGCTTTCCAATTCTCATCGGTATCTGCTTGTTGTGCATAAGACATGAACAATTTCAATATTTTTTCGATCTTTGAAGAAACAGCTGATTCATCAGTAACAGGTTTTGTGGTAACATCTATTTTAGCAGGTCTAGATTCCTCTCTAGGTTTTGGTTTGGGCTCAGGTTTTGCGGGAGGTGTTGGTTCAGCTTTTGGAGCCGGTGTAGTAGAGGGTTTTTCAACTTCTTGTGATTCATCAAAAATGTTTTCTTTAATAATAGGTCTTGACGAGCTTGCTGATTGTGAAAGCATAGATTCTTTTTGAGGTTCTTCTCTAATTGGTGCAGATTCCTTCTTTTCAGAAACTGAAGAGGGGGTAGCGAATTTTATCTGATCAGGAGAAATTGTATCTGCTGCTTTGGGTGAAGGCATTGAACCGGTAGATGCAGTAGATGCAACCTTTGAGGAAGCTGTAAAAGCACCCTTTGGAACAGACAATGTTATGTGAGGAATCTGCCTTGCATTAATGATTGCATCTAAACCTATGTCAATTGGTTCAACTAATGGTTTTAGAGAGGGCGTTTCTGCCCCAAGTTTTAGTATTTTTTCTTTCAGGGTTTGACTTCCAGCTGTCATAAGACTAAGTTTTTTTCTAAGCTCTTGGTTTTCTTCTTGCAGTTTTTCTTCTCCTTTTTCAGCTTCAGTTTCAATCGATTCAATTGAACCCATCAGAGCATGCATCTGCATTTGAAGTTCTTCTCTTTCAGCGTTAAACAAATCCTGTTGTAATCGTGTATCTTCTATTTCTTTATCTAGATCTACCTTCTCTTTTTGCAAGTCTTCAACTAATTTAGATAGATGATCTAATTCTGTTGTCAGTTCACGAACTTTTTCATCTGATTGTGTTTGAGACATTTTTTCTTGAAGTTTTTCAAAAAGTTTAATTCTACGCATTGCTAATTGAGGAGAAATATTTTCTTTTTTCATGAAATTAAGAATATACTCTAAATCGTGGGGTTGAATGCTGTACTTCTTCAGAAGTTCTTCTATGGAAATGTCCCTTTCACTCATAACCTTCATTTAAATCATACTAAGATTTAACTTAATAAAGTTTAGTTGTTGGCGGGGAAAGGAAACGTTTTTTTATCTGGATGGCCTTTTTTTTCCAAGGTGCGTTGATGGTTGAGCTTAAAGGATTGATGGTAAATAGATTAATTGTTTTACTTCAAATTTTCATATTTCCAGCATACTTCTATGTTTGGATGAATACAGAACCGATGAAAAGTGTAACTCTAGATGGCTTCTTTTTCTGGGGAACCAATCCTTTATCAGGGACACCAGAAGCAGTTATATTACGAGGTATAGCTCCGCTAATTTTTGCACTACCGTTTTCACTTGTTTCTTTAGTTAAAGCAACACGAGTTGCTAGTTCATACGAGCTCATGTGGAGGGCTTTAGGAAAAGTAAGAATCGATACAAAAATCTTTTACATGGTTAATGCGATTTTCTGTTTGTTCTTCTTAATATTACCAATTGGAGCTCCTTTAATATCTGTATTTGGGGCGTTTTTTGCGGTCAAACTAATATTATATGCATTTGGAGTTAAAAAGAATGTACCTACCTTTCTAGTTGTCATACCAGGATTATTTCTAGCTGCCATTCCTTTGATGATAACAATTGCTTTCTTTGTGGAATATTCACAAGTGTTCGTACCAATCTGGGATATTTGGACAGGTTACGCGCCAATTTTCTATGGAGTGGTTTTATGCTTAGCTTGCGCGATTGCTATAGGTAATTTTCTGATGCTTCTTAGAGAGGGAGCCTCACAAGTATCCTATAAGAAGGAAATTGCTGATAGAATTGGTTTAATTATTAAGTTGTTCTTGTTTGGAGGGATCTTAGCACTCTTTGCTTTTGTTGATAAATGGTCATTGAATGGTCTTTCAATATTCATCATCAATATTATAGCTGTTGCACTAAGTGTATTCGAAACATTTGTGCGCTGGAGAAAGCAAATGATGAAAGAAACTGGTTCAGGTGGAAGAATAATGGTTATTCTCTTCATTGCTGTAAACTTCTTTGTTAAATATATGGCAAGACCTGAAATAGCAATCACAATAATTGTTGCATTGTCAGCTTGTATATTCTTTGCGCTCTTCATTGTAGCGTATAAATATGCTACAGATGAAGCATTGTTTGAGTAATTACTCGTTGAATTAAGGAATTAATAATTAATTCCTAACCAAAATTTTTATATGCCGACTTATGAAGTCCTTATTAATTCCCCCCAGCTTTGAGAGGGTTCCAATGAGCAGCAAACATAATGATTCAGAAATAACTATAAAGATTGAAGAAAATACTGAGAAGATAATAAAGGAAATCTTAGCTGATCAGAAAAAAACAATTGCTTCTGTCAACAAAGAAACAGAAGGAAAAATCAAAGCAATTCAAGAAAAGATTGTAGAAGAAGCAAAAATCAGAGCTGATTCTGAATTTTCAAAAAAGAAAGCAAAGAAAGAACTTGATCTTAAACTTCAAATTACAAAATATAGAGACGATTTGGTCTATGGTCTCATAGAAAAAGCAAAAAAGAAAATAATTGCTTTCACAGGTACCAAAGAGTATGAAAAAAGTCTTGAAAAATTGGTTTTAGAAGCTATTTTGACTCTTAAACAACCTGAAATTACTGTTTTATGTAGAAAAGAAGACAAAGATATATTCTCTAAACAGTTTTTTGACAATGTTTCTAAACAAATCACAAACAAAGAACTTAATGTGAAATTTAACCTGTCAAAAGATTTTATCAAATCAATGGGTGGAGTAAAGATAGAGTCCACTGATGGAAAAATCAGCATTAACAATACTTATGAGAAGAGAATTGAAAGGTCTTTAGATGGGTTAAAAAGAGAACTCTCATTATTACTTACACAAGAAGGTTGATATCTATGAGCAAAAAATTCTGGGCAAAAACAAGTGTGTTTCTTTTATTGGCTATATTTATGTTACATCCGTATTCAAACGTTGCAAGAGCACAAACAGACCAATATATTGGTGCGTTTAATGGACGCATGTCTGAAACATATATTACTAGAAACACTAGGGTTACCATTCAAGCAACTATTGTTAACTTTGGTGATTTAGAGATTGAAGTAATATCCTTTAATGTTGATTTTATTCATTTAGGTGGAAATGACAAATTCAACGTAACTTACAGTATAAATTATGATTTTGATCACAGAACTCTTGAACCTGGAGCTAGTTTAACAGGCACTTTTAGAGAAGAAATTACAAGCCCAGAAGCGGATTATAATGTATCAATATACTTCACAGCCCTTGATACCTATCACCCACATGCAACCTTTGGACCTAGTGCTGTAGATTACATAGCTGCTGAAAATATTACCGTATCTGTTGTTGATTTCGGTGGACCTTCAAACATAATTTTAGGTATTGGTTTAGCTTTTGCTGCCGGTGTAGGAATTGTTGTGATTGTAATTATTTATGGTTGGTTAAAGGAGAAATTAACAAAGAGAAGATATTAGTTGAGTTAAATTTAAGTTAGATTTAATAACCAACTTTTAGGAAGGTAAACCAAACCTTCTTTTATCATTTGTAAAAGAATTTTTTCTAGCTTGTTTAACCCAATATTAAATAAGTCACTACTTCTGATCAAGTCATCTAAAGTTCCTGAAACATTCCCCCTTACCAAATGCAAAATAGTATCAGATAGCGATGCTGAAGGTATGTCGGGGAGCTCAACTTGTTTTTGTACATAACTTTCTATTAAATTGGAAATTAACTCAATATGGGAATCAGCTATAGAAAAGAATTTCTCTGCTAAGTCTGAATTTAGATTTCCAGCTTTAAGAAAAGCATCACAGTCGTGTGATGACTTATTACAGATTATAGCTTCTCCAGAAGTGTAAGTGATGATTTTATTACAATTATTACAGAATCTGTGTCTGTAATTATCTGGTATTTCATTGATTGTCTCACAATTATGGCATCGAAAAAGAATTCTCATCCATCTACTTCCTTATACAATTTTCGTGCAAAAATCAAAAAACCAGTATGTCCAATCATTCTGGTATTAGGTCGGATAGCATTTTCTTTAAGTTGAATATCTCTTCGAATCAGTTCAAGAGCTTGTATATCACCAAAACTAAATTCTAGAAATTTGGTAAATACTTTCTCAATTTGATTATATGTTGGTAAAAAGACTGTAATTATCCCACCATATTTCAAAGAGTCAAATGCATGTGGAATCACTGTACAAGGATCACCTAAATCAAGAACTATGGCATCAACATTCTTTTCATCAAACCCAGTTGAAACATCTTTAAGCTTAATTGATACATATGATTCAACCCCAATTCTCGAAAGATTTTTCTTAGCTGTATTGAATGCATCCTCTCTATTCTCATAAGTATAAACATGTCCTGCCGGACCTACATATGTTGCTAGTATTGATGTTAAAGCTCCACTTCCAGTGCCTGCTTCAATTACTCTACATCCAGGTTTTATTCCACCATTTAATAAGATCGAACCAGCATCTTTTGTATAGATTATTTGAGAACTATGTGGAATCTGCTTAAGAAAATCACTAGGTATTGGATTATAGATGGTTAAACTGATTGATTTGTTTGTGGTTACATCTATTCCAAATGGTTTTCCAATAATCTGGTCAAAATCAAAAAAACCTTTGTGACAATGAAACTGTTGACCACTAATTGCTTTAGCTAGCCATCTCTTTCTACTATCTAGAACAATTAAAACATCAGATCCATCAGTAATGAGTTCATTTTCAGTAGATGCCGTCATAAAATCCAAACAAAGAAAGGAATATGAGAATAAAAATATATTTTTCTAGTAGAAAAGATGCTAAAATTTTCTTTCCACACATATTATGAGTACTGCTTCCAATTAATTTAATAGCCTACTTTCTCGATAGAAGGCATCTTATTAGGAATGTAACAAATGTTTCGAAGAAGTTTGATTAAAAAAAGGAGAAGATGTAAAAAGAAAAATCAAAGGAAGTTTTTCTCTTTTAAAATATCTTCTAATTTTGGATAGCCAATTTCCTCAAGTTCATATCTTACCCTAACTATTGGTTTATTGACTTTAACTAGTCGAGTTATATCTATTGGAGTTGCTGAAATAACCACATCACAATCTGTATTATTGATAGTTTCTTCTAGATCCTTAAGCTGCTGTTCAAAATAACCCATAGCTGGAAGAAGAGTACCTATTTCTGGATATTTATCAAAAGTCTCTTTCATACTTCCAACTAAATAGGGGCGAGGATCAACAAGTTCCTTTGCACCAAATCTCCTAGCTGCAACAACACCAGCACCATATTTCATTTCACCATGAGTTAATGTTGGTCCATCTTCTATAACTAAGACTCTTTTTCCTTTAACTAACTCGGGGTTATCTACAAAAATAGGGGAAGCAGCTTCAATTATGACTGCATTAGGATTAGCTTTTCGGATATTCTCCTCAAGTTCCATAACATTCTTGTAATCAGTTGTAGTTATTTTATTGACAACTACAACATCTGCTAGGTTGAGAGTTGTTTCTCCTGGATGATATGAGGTCTCATGTCCCACCCTGTGTGGGTCAGCTATAACTATTTGTAAATCAGGTTGATAGAATGAAAAATCATTATTACCACCATCCCAGAGAATGACATCTGCTTCCTTTTCAGCTTCTCTTAAAATAGCCTCATAGTCCACACCAGAGTATATCACTAAACCTTTGTCAATATAGGGTTCATATTCTTCTCTTTCTTCAATAGTTGTTTCATGTTTATCTAAATCTGAATATTCAGCAAATCTTTGAACAGCTTGTTTAACAAGATCACCATATGGCATTGGATGACGAATAGCTACAATTTTCTTTCCAGCATCATGTAAAAGTTGAACAATTTTACGGGAAGTTTGGGATTTACCGCTTCCAGTTCTAACAGCACATACACTGATTAAGGGTTTAGTGCTCTTAATCATTGTACCTTTAGTACCTAAAAGAGAAAAAGCTGCTCCACATGCGTTTACAAGTGATGCTTTGTGCATAACATATTCATGTGTAACATCAGAATATGAGAAAACTACCTCGTCTACATCATATTTCTTGATAATTTCTACGAGTTCACTTTCATCATAAATGGGAATACCATTTGGATATAATTCTCCAGAGAGTTCAGCAGGATATTTACGATCAACAATATCTGGGATTTGTGTAGCAGTAAAAGCTACAACTTCATAAGATTCATTAGTACGATAATATGTGTTAAAATTATGAAAATCCCTTCCTGCTGCGCCCATAATCAATATTTTTCTTCGTTTTGTGCTCATCATTGACCCTCAATGCTTTATTATTCGAACTATCGGTTGCTTATTAAAAAATTTGTGATTTACTAGCGAAGTAAAACGGAGAAAAAATAGCTCAATATGCTACCCCAAAAATTGTTTAAACTTTCATTCTAAATCTTAGAACCAATCTATTGTCATTAGAAACCTTTGTTACCTTATGTAAACCTGAAAATCGACCAAATAAATGTGAATTATTTCTGCTCAATTTTTCTGTTAATATGCCATTGCATCAAAAAAATAACACCTATTGATATTAGGAGTCCAAGAAAAGTTGCCACAATGAGTGATATACTACGTATTTTACTAGAGAGATTTTTGGTTGCAAAATAAGCAATAGCCATTCCACCAATACTAAAAATAAAAGGAGATGCAAATCCTAAAAACAACATTTTCTTTGTAACAACAGGGGATTCTTTTTCACTCATCTTAATATTAAATGAAGAGTATAACATTAAAATTTTATTAAATGAGCACTTCAAACTAATTATCATCTAAAGAAGATAATTGATTGCACACAATAGTTATCACATGTGATGCAAGATAATCCTTTTCTCCCAAACTAACCGGAATATGTTTAATTTCAAATAACGCTTTTTTCTGTTCATCAGACAAGTCGTGCTGACTACCTAAAATAAAGCACAAAGAAAGATCGGTTTGAGTAAGTACCTTTTGTTTATCAATGGATAAACCTTCAGATGTAAGATAAAAGATTGAGGAATCTTTAGTAAGATTATCTAATAATTTGTTAAACTTTATCACACTATATTCTGCGTTGTATTCTTTAGGGTTTGACAGAATATCTAGCATCATGTAGGTAGAATCAATTTCATTTTGAAGAGTACTAAATCTATCTGAAATTGGAATGCTTATTACCTTTTGTT
>JAAFKI010000009.1 GCA_021399345.1 Candidatus Heimdallarchaeota archaeon | reverse complement strand
AGCTTTTCTTGTATCTTTATCGTATCTGACACTCATTGAACTTCAAATTGCAGAAAAAAAGACACTTTAAATCTTTTTTGCTCGAGTAAAAATTACCTAAAAGCAAGATTTATCTTTTGTTAGGTAAAAAGACTATCAGAAATGACTAACGAAAATACAATTCCAAGTGAAAGGGAATTATTAGACTTAAATGAATATGGCTTTTATTATTATATGCCAGATTCTGAAGTTGTATTAAATGAGTTAGGTTATTTCATAAAAAATAAATCCATTGAAACTTATAGCTACGTTGTTCCAACAAAATATGGAGATGAAAATTTCCAAGACTTTCTAGATTTCACACATTCTTACTTCTCAGATGGTAAGGAATACTATATTATCAAAGTGTATAACAACGATACCTTTCAGAAGAATTCAAAGCTTTTGAGAAATAAGAAACTAATCCAATATCATCTAGATACAGTTGTAATGTCATGGAAAGGAGATTACAAAGATAAGATTACTCCTCTTCCCTCTCTTGAAATAGACTTACTCTCCCTGAAGAAAGTCAATCGTTGGATATCAGTCTTTTTTGATTCTTTTATCTATCCTTCTCATCTGAAAAAATACATTACTTCTATGGTAAAGAAGCAACATGAGAATGGGATTGAGTTTTATGTGGGTAAGGTTTCTAATAAGGATGTGAGTTGCTTCTGCTCGTTTAAGGATAAAAACTATATTGGAATATATGGAGTAGGTACTAAGAAAAAATATCGACGAAGTGGGTATGCAAAAACTATGATGTCCAATTATCTTACAGAAAAGATTCAACTGAATCCTCATCTCCGTTTTTGTCTTCAAGCTCAGAAAAATTCTGGAGCTGAATTGCTTTACAAAGGGATTGGTTTCGAATCACCTTATCTCCAGAAAAGATTTGATTGGGATCCCTCTACCTCAAATATTTTACTTTAAATCTATTCCCTTCCATTCTTTGTCTGCTTCTTGGAGATCTTTAGGACTATCAATGCTTCTCCAATAGAATTTAGGATCAACTCTGAAAGCTTTCAGTTGTTTTTCCTTTGCTAACTCTACGAAAATTGTTTCTTCCATTTGCCCTATTTTGGGAAACCTATCCAAAATATCTGTTTTGAATAAGTCAATACCTGCATGAATCCAATGATCTAGTGTAGGCTTTTCTCTGAATTCAGATATACAATCATCATTTTTTATTTCAACGATTCCAAATGGACTTCTCATTTTAACAACGGCTATGGTTCCAAGTTCTTTGCTTCCAATATGATGCTTAACAAGTTCATCTAGGTTGAAGTTAGTCAGTATGTCCCCATTCATAATAACAACATTATTACTCGATACAAAGCTCTGTGCTAGTTTTATTGCTCCTCCTGAGCCGAGTTTCTCTTTTTCTCTACTATAGCTAACTTCTATTGGGCCATAGGGTGTTTCATATACTCTTCCAAACTGCTCTTCAATATATCCCGCTAAATATCTTACAGCTAAAATAGCATGTATTATGTTATATTTTCTTAACCACGACAATTCCCAAGCTAAAATGGTTTTTCCCATGATTTCAACCATAGCTTTTGGATAACTGTCTTGAGTAACAGTTCGGATTCTAGTTCCTAGTCCTCCACAGAGTATAATCGAGTCCATGCTTTAATCGGTTTGAAGAAGGTTAAATAAGTTTTTGCCAATTTCCCCCTAGTAATTACACAAAATTAATATTGAAGGAAATTCTCGTCTAAACATCATGGAAGGAACAACTAAAACACCCTTAGAAGAATTCATTGAACTCTACTCACAAATTAAAGATAAATTCGCAGAACTTCCAACAGTATTAACAAAGCTTTCAAGTTATTCTGATGACATAATTAAAGAAAACTCTGATTTGAAGTCTAAGCTTAAGGATATAGAAGAAAAATTCTCTAAACTCAAAAAAGAATATGAGACAAAGGATAATTCTATTGAAGATGCTTTGAAAGAAGCCAATCAATATAAAATCAAGTTTGAGAGCGTTGAAGAACAAATGAAAGGGTTGCGTGAGATATATGAAGAAATGGCCCAAGAAAGAGCTGAAGATATTGATATACAAGATCTTCTAGCTATCTATACCGTTCTTTTTGAAAAGGTCTTTGCTGCTAATCCCCACACTAAAATTCTCTTGTTACTCCAAGGCGTCAACAAGGAAGAATGGACAAGGGATGAGCTAGTTAAAACCACTGGATTCTCTCCTGCAGCTATTATTAGATCAATTCATGATTTGCGAAACAGTGATATTGTCGAGACAGATGATTCAGCTACTAAGGTAAAATTAATTAAAAAACTGACTTAATGGAGTTCTAATCCTAAAGAAGTAATATAGTACTCCTTAATCTTTTTCTTCATCAGATTTTTCTTCATCAGATTCTTCTTCTGAATCATTATCTTTTTCTTTGTTCTTCAGATTTACAGCTGCTTTAACATAAACCAAATCTGCCAAATAAGCTTTTAAAGGAACAACAATTAACCCCATAACTGTTACAACTCCTCCTATTACTGAAAGAGTCCAACCAATAGCTCCCCCTAACAGGAAAACTGGGGCTAACATCAAACCCAGTAGAGCAAATACTAGTACTCCTAGAGAATAATTCATGATTATTGTGCTCAATCGAACTGGTCTTTTTATTTCAAATGCTCTGTAAAGCCATCTTGAGCTAATAAAATATAAACCAAACATAGGAGCCGAAAAGACGAAAATACTTCCAATTATACCCATAATTACTGCAAAAATCTCTGACTTAAAAGTGGTTAATCCTATTGCAACAACACCTACACCAAATGCAATTAGAATTAAAGCGATTCCAAAAGCTTCAAGAGTAGCTGCTAAAGCACTTGAACTGGGAATAGATCCTTCAAGAAAACCTATAAACTTGACTTTTTTATATTTATACTCTAATTTTTCAGGTTCATAAGTTGGTTCAACTTCAGTGAACTGGATTGCTCTTTGAGCAGGAGGGAATGGTCTAGGATAAGCAGCTGTGCTTGGTTGCTGAGCTGGCAAAGGAGGCCAAAGTATAAGTTTAGGTTGGGAATCGTCATCCTCTTGTCCAGCACTTCTTTGAATGATCGGTTGAAAAACACCAGTTCTTCCAGCAACTTGCGAAGGAGTTGAGACTGGTACTTCAACGTCTTTGATGTCATAACCGCATTCAGCACAAAAAAGATCTTCTGCTTTATTCAAATTTTGACATTCAGGACATTTCTTAAGAGAACCCCCACAATACTTGCAAAATTTTGAGGTTGAACGTATTTTTCTAAAACAAATGGGGCATTCACTATTCACACTCATTATGTTCATGAAACTCTGGCTATGTATATTTATATTCATATCTATTTGGAGAAAAAAACTGAATGAGTAGAAGGAAAAACTACTCGGTTTCGATATAAGTTTCTTTTATCTTTGTTTCAGCCTCAATGATTTCCTTTCTAGTATCTCTTCCCTTCTCAAGCACTTCCCAGAACCTTTCCACGTAATCGGGGTGGATTCCAGTGAGCACTCCTCTAATCGTTAAAATTGGTTCATCTATGGGATTTAAAGAAACTTTTATGTCTCCTTTTTCGAATTTTTTGACTATTTTTCTTGTTTCAAATGTAGACTGATAAGTTGTTGGCATAGTTATTGCTAAATAACCTAATTTAGCCCTAGTCACATCAGCTGTTAAACTTGAACTTTCATCTAATTCATTAAAGAAGAGATCAGAAAATCTTGTATTTTGAGCCTTTTCTAAAGTTTCAAATTCCTTATCGAGAGAAATAATTATCCCTAAACCTCTAGCATCTCTAGAGAATGATTTGAAGAAATCATTTAGATCTGCGTAGAATTCCTCATGAGTGCTTTCTTGAAGAGCCGAAAGAACAGTTGTAGTGAAGGTTTCAGCTAGCAACTCATTGCTTTTTTCTAGAACTATTTCTATACTCTCATCTTCGTAGAGTTTCAAGAGTTTTTCATTGTCAAATAATATGATTGGACAATGAGGACCAAGTGTGTCAAATCCGAGGTAATGTAGAGCTCTTGCAGAATTATATTGAACAAGTGAAGGTTCATCTTTTTCCGGTAATACGAAGATAACTGTTGGTGGTTCCCCTGTTATATCAGCTAGTAACTTGCTAACAATAATGGTTCCAGCACTACCAGTTCCGCCACCACTACCTATTATTAGGTGAAGAGCTAAATCGTCTTCATCTTTTCTTTCATCACGTTTGTAAAAGACAACTTTCTCTAGTTTAGATTTCATCTCCATCTCTTTAGCTTTCAATTGTTTGTATGCTTTCTCAAAATCATAATCTGAGGAAACATAGTCTTTTGCTCC
The DNA here is from genome assembly GCA_021399345.1 of Candidatus Heimdallarchaeota archaeon. GTDB lineage: Archaea > Asgardarchaeota > Heimdallarchaeia > Heimdallarchaeales > Heimdallarchaeaceae > UBA460. The sequence goes on along the minus strand of JAAFKI010000009.1, from coordinate 30,349 downwards.
AAACCAGAAGTTGTCTGAAAAATTGCTGATTTTTGGTTCAAAGTTATCAGCTAGATTCACCGCTAATGATTTTATGGTGATTTTACTTTCACGTAACTCTTGAATAAGTTTTTCACCTATTTTGCATCCTGCGTTACCAACACCTATAACTGAAATAGATATCTTCTTTCGGAAGATTTTTCTTTTAAGCCAAGACATTTAGATTCCTCCTCCTACTGACCTAATAATTTTGAGTATGTTTATCACCCATATAGCAATAATCATGATTGTTTTGAATATTTTTTGCGTTGATATTGGAAATATTCTCATTGAAGCTACATATTCTCTTAGTTGCAGCATTGTAACATTTTCTCTCTTTGCTTCTTCTGAATATTTTTCTCCGAATTCTACCACATTTGCGAAAATATAATTGTCTAATTCCATGAGTGCTTTAATTTTGAATTTTCTAGCTTTGATACTGAAAGCCCATAATGGAAGGATTACGTAGAAAACCATCAGTACAGCAATTAAAGCAGAAATAGTTACAACTAGAATTGTTGCGGGTTGTCCAGCTTTTAGAAACATGAAATTTACGTTATGTGTAGGCATTCCAGGAGGAGGAGATGAGTACATTAGCTGATTTATATTACCCATAAACATAGCTATGATAATGATCAGAGCAGATAGTATACCTGCTGTAGGTATATTTTCTAGTTGACTAATCGTTCTTCCTCTTGACCATTTATCTCCCAAAGACCAAATTATATCGTAGTTTTCTCTCATTAAAAGAGTGCCATATTCCTTTCTGTAAACATCCATTTTTTGTTTGATTGGTTTAAGAATTTTGGAATAAATTCGTGTATTAAAGAACATGAAATAGACTGCTACAAAGAAAATATAGTATAGAAAAGGACTGAATATACATGTAAGAATACCAAAAAATTCTGCTGCATTGCTGCTAAAATATGCTGGATTAAGAATAGATGCCCCCACATTACCAAATACTGAAGTTACAGGATTATTACCAAAAGCGACTTTTAACATAGGAATTTGAATACCAATTCCAGTTGCTAAAGAAGCTAATATTATAATTGGATTCTTAGGAATATGTCTATCATAATATTTAGTATAATATTCTCTAACCGGTTTCTCTAACCATTCTACTCTCTTAGCAAGAGTTAACCCAAGAAAACCATTATGAGTATATTTCATGTAGAATAGTGATAACAGAATTGCTATAAGTATTGGAGTTCCAACATTGAAAATAATGTCAAACAATAACCTTCCATTCGTTTGAAATGGTAGCATTACAAATAACAATGATGGAATATACATCAACACAATAAAAATCCACAGTTTTAGAAAATCCTTCCATTTTAAAGATAAAATTGTATTTAATTTTAGCTTGAGAAGAGCAATAGGCACAAGATAGAATCTTTTGAAAGGATTCATTAGAGCCTCTAGGTAAATGGGTTTTTCAACCAATGCAGCTGTTTGTGGATATTTTTTGTAGTGTTCATATAATAAATTCTCAAAATCAAACGAGGGAACTTCAATATCATCAGGAACAATAGTTTTTGCTTTAAATGAAGTAGGTTTTTGAGGATTAGATTCCATAACAATTTCATAGAGTCTGTGCTTGCTTTTAATCGTTTCGAAAGAGTTAGGGGGTTAGTAAGAATTTTAATCTAGTACTTCCATGTTTTCTTGATAATATTGAGATTAACAAAGATAGTTTGTACAATAGGTCCTTCATCTAGTTCTGAGAATATTCTGAAAAAAATGATTGACAATGGAATGGATTTAGCTCGATTGAATTTTTCCCATGGAAATCATCAAAGTCATGAAGAAACCTTCAATAATCTCAGAAATCTATGCAATGATCTTGCAATAGGTATTGACATTAGTGGTCCTAAAATTAGATTAGGGATGTTAGAGGAGGTAAAAATTCTCAAAAGAGATGAAATTGTTAAGCTTACTACTAGGGACATAATTGGAAAAGATAATCTTATTCCAATCAACTATCCCAAATTAACTAATGAATTAAAAGTTAATACTTCTCTTTTCATAAACGATGGTCTAGTTAGATTGAACGCTGAATCAATTACAGATGATGAAATAGTTTGTAAGGTGATAGATGGGGGTGAAATTTCATCTAGAAAAGGAGTAAATATTCCAGATGCAGATTTATCTATAAGAGTACCAACTAAGAAAGATATAGTAGATATCGAAAAAGCTTGTGATTGGGAAACTGATTTTCTATTTATCTCATTTGTACGAAGCGTTGATGATCTTAAAAGAGTAAAAGAAATTGTTGAATCAAAAACTAACGAAGACATTCAGCTCATTGCAAAAATCGAACATCAGGATTCTCTAGATTCAATAAATGAAATCGCTTCCTTTAGTAATGGTTTGATGGTTGCACGAGGAGATTTAGCTATTGAAGTAGGTCCTGCTAGGGTTCCTATCTTGCAAAAACAATTGATCCAACTAGGTATGAGTTTAGCTAAACCAGTTATTGTTGCAACACAGATGTTAGAATCCATGACCAAAGAATCCATTCCTACAAGAGCTGAAGCAAGTGATGTTGCTCATGCAGTTTTTGATGGAGCCGATGCTCTAATGTTATCAGCTGAAACAGCAACAGGAAGACATCCTCTCCTAGTTATGAAAATAATGAATGATATTATTCTAGAAGCTGAGAAAAACCTAGCTTTAGATCGTCCTTTAGTAGTTGATACTGAGGTTAATATTGGTAATGAAATTGGTATTTCTGCAGTTAGGTTGGCTAAGAGAATGTCAGTAAAGGCAATTATTGCTCTTACTCAAACTGGGTATACAGCAAGTATGGTTTCTAGAAATAGGGAAAATCTACCTATTTATGCCGTTTCTCATAATCAATTTACTAAACGTGTAACAAGGTTATTTTGGGGCGTTAAACCTATTTTTCATAAGTATGAAGATAATTACGATGAGCTAGTATTCAATGTTATTAAGGAACTTCATGAAGATAAGTACATTGATGCAAAAGACAATGTTGTATTGGTAGCTGGATCAATGGTAGGAATCTCAGGAAAAACCCATACAATTCAGTTGTTAAATGTTGAAGAAACATTATCAACTGAGAAATAATCTCTTTTTCATGTAGCTAGCTGAAAAGTCTTAAAAATCCTTGCAACTAAATATAATTGAAACAAAAATGTCATGGATTCGTTCTATTTTTAGTAAAGGTAAGAAAAAATCAGCTGATGAACATCCTGTCTTATTCAATGGCTTATACAGATTTAACCATTCTAATATTATAGCTGATAAAGATCTGAATGGATGTGAAATTTCTGATACTCTATTTATTGAAGGAGATATAAAAGAATCAACAATTGGATTAGTTTTTGGTGAAAATTATGGGTTAAACATTCTTGAGAATATGAAGGAAAGATTCAATAATCAATTTCCTTCTTCACTTGTTATTACAACTCCTTCTGGAAATTCAGATATCTATAGTAAGCTTCCTTCAATTGAACTTCCTTCTCTCCCCGAAGAAGAAATGACTTTTTTTCAAGGTAAGAAGTGGTATACAGCAAATGAAGAAAGAATTAATTCTTATATTGATAAATTAATTAGTAATAAATCATTAGTCTTTCTTTTTCCAGAAAATAATGCGTTTGTTTTGAGTCTTTTTGAAGAAATAGCTTTGTATATCCTTTCTTCAGGTAAACAGCCCGTTATGTTTGTACACTTGCCTATTGCTGAAAAAAATATCACAGACGAATTTTCAATTATGACATTTCTCTATGGTCTCTCAAGAAAATCTCAGAAGAATCCTCTTCCCTATGTTCTAGTTGATGATGAAAAACTCATCAAGAATAATCAAAACAAAGATTCAGAAGAAATACTAGCTACTTTTGCCCGACGAGAAGCAAATCTAATCGCAGATTTTATTATAGGTCTACAACAGACTTCAGAATTTTACCGAGTTGATCAAAGTAATTTCCTGAGAATTTTCCAAGATGCCAGAGGCATTTGCAGACTCATTAGTTTTGATGTCTATGACAATAATCCTGAATTATCCAATATCCTAACAAAAATTCATGAAGGTGATAGTTTTCCATTAAAATCTAGAGCTACAAGAGGATTTTTCCTTATTCAACCTGGTCCTACTGGATTAACAACCGCAAGTTATAGAAGGATTAGAGAGAGTTTCAGTAACTCAGATGTAATCTTCTCATTTCCGCAAAAACGAGAAAATGGAGCAATTATAAGAGGCATTTTAGCTTACAATATTTTACCAAGAGAAATACTAAAACGTCTTGAGAATCTAGGAAAATTATCGATTAGCTTGTATGATGAACTAAGTAATAGAATTATGTCTGAAGATTCCACATTTTTAGGTGCGGTTTTCGATGCATCTAAATGGGTGATTTCATTACCTGTTGTTGAGAAACTGAAGTGATTTTTTCAGTTCTTTTTTGGATTCTTTTCAGTTCCAGGATTAAATTTATGCAATTTAGAGCGATTTATAGGAACCTCTTCTTACCAAACTTTACCAATTTCTTCCAATGCGTAAAATATATAATAGCTCTATCTTAAAACAACTTAAATTAGTCTCTTAAAGTTCATGCTGTCGTCATTAACTTTAAATATCTCTCGTGAGACGAAACAATGTATAGTGAGAAAAGAGGATTCACAATGGAAAAAAGACTTCGAACATTAATAGGCGCTTTGATTTTGACAGTTACCTTTAGTTCTGCTGTTGTGATTGGAGTAGTTCTGCCAATTAATTCTATAAATATAATTAACGAGATTAATGCTGAATTAAACGAATTTGGACAGTTAAATGAAGATGATCTAAAACCTAATGATGGAACTGGTTCATATTCTGACTGGATGTTTACTGATAGAAGTGACAATGAGTCAAGATTTTATGATCAAGCATTTATCGAATTCTATAATGTGAGTGATCGTGAGGGTTACTTGGATTATAATACACCAATTTCTTATTATTATGTGCAAGGAGAACTTGTATTTGATATAGTTATTAATAAAACGGTGTTTGAATACAATGAGGAAGAAGATTATGTTGTATTTGCTAGTAGAAGACATTATATCTATAATTCTACAGCTTCCACATTATTTGGAAATGAGACAGTTTTGAATTTCAATTACATGTGGCCTTATTATATTGAAAATTTTGGAAATGGAACAGAATATGGTTTTCAAGCTTATATAGCCTCTTATCTCCTAGGTTCTGAAATTGATCTTCTCAACTCAACATACACTTACAGTGAAATTGCTTATGCAGTTCTGAATAGAGCTTATGCTGAAAGTGAAGGTTTAGTGGATACAGGAACATATCTACCTCACAATTGGATAAGTGTTCGTCCAGCTTTTCAAGATTTAGATATCAATCAAGCAACAAGCTATAAAATACTCTATAACGCAACCTATGGAGGTAAAGATTATTCAGTATTAACTGGAGACACAGGTTCCGCTAAATTCTTCTTGGATTTAGTAAGAGGATTAGATTATACTGAACCTGATGACCTAACTGTAGATGTTGTACAGCTATTAGCTGACATTTACGATATTGATACACCAACAGAAATTGAATCAGCAAAATCTTTTGCAGCATATATGAATTATCTTCTAGGAAGGCCATCACTTGATTGGTTATACGATAACAAAATATCATATGTCTGCGATAGAACTGCAATGGAATGGGTTGTTGGTATTGAGGACCCATTGTTAAACGGTATGAAATTTCCATTACTTATAAATGAAACATTATCTTCATCGAGTATAGATTTGGACAAAGACATTTATTATGCAGAAAAATTAGGTCTGAATAACATTGAAGAGATGGGTTCTATAATTGGAATAGCCAATTTACCCTATTTTCACTACTCTAAATCAATGGATGTAGTTATGGAAGATAATCTTGCTTATGTTCTAGAAGATGGAACAGATATCAAAATAGTAAATACTACTGATTCACTCTTCAGAGCAATCGGTCAGTATGGAGATTATGATGGTCAAATCTATGATTATACTGTAATTGATGGGTATATTTATGCATTAGAGGGAACTGCAGGTTTAGAAATTCTCAATGCAACAAATCCATACTCAATTGATCAAATTACTCAATGGAATTCTGGAAATAATGATATGAGAGGTGTTGCTAGCGTATTTTATCCTCTTGGTGTTACCCCTTTCGATGCTTTAGTAATAGCTAATGGTAATTATGGATTAAAAATTGCCTCTCTTAGTGGTGATACCAAATCTGTTAGTTCTGCTTATACCTTCCTAAATACTTCTGGTATAGCTATTGCTGTTGATGCAAGACTTGACTTTTCAAATGCTGAAGCTTTTGTTGCTTTAGGAACTGATGGAATTGATGTGATAGACATAGAATATGTCAATGATATAGAACTATTGTGGCATTATGATTCAGCAAACTTCACAAATCTAAAAGATGTAAGAGACGTATCAGTTGTAGGAAATTATCTTTATGTCTTAGACGCAATAGAAGGATTACTGATTTTCCATATAGAATCAAACGAAACCTTAACAGAAATCAGTCAATTTGCTGCTTATCCTGGAGATGAACCTTTCAAAGACATGTACGTAACTGAAGATGGATTCACAGCCTATTTAACTCAAGGTAGCGATGGTTTCATGGTTGTTGACATCTCAACTAAAGCCAATCCTTCAGAAGATTACAGATTCAATGGAACTGACCATCTCGGAACAGCTTTTGGTATCTACGCTCATGGCAATGATATCTATTTAGCAGATTTTGAACAGGGTCTTGTTCATCTGGAGTTTAACTATCTTACTAGCAATTTTGATTTTGTTGAAAAGGATGAACTTCATACATTTGTTGAATGCTGGCAAAGAGATAGTAAAGTTCAATTTGGTTTATGGGATTTGGGTCCAGATGCTGTAGATGCCAATATAGAGTTATTTAACTATACTTATGACTCATTTGCTGTCCAACCTGATATAGAAAAAGGATTGAGACTACAATGGAATCAGTTCTTCCTAAGGCCATTTGCTTATACTTCTCTAACAGATTCAGCATTATTCTTTGATGAAACTGTACACGTTTATTCTGCACGATCAGGATCACCCTATCGTCAACTGGATACTTATGATTTGTACTGGATGCATGATGCAAACTTCATAAATGCAAGCTTTATTCAAGCTGGAAAATGGAATAGTTTGTATGATATTGATTTGGAACCAAAAGATTTGTTCTTAACATTCTCGTTACCAGGACAAGTAGGACGAGATCCTTTTCACATGCAAACAATGATGGTCGAGCCAGTAACAGGTAGTGTTGTTGGAAGAACAGACAGAATACAATATAATACGTTTGCAACCAATTTTATTGAAGCTTTTAGTCTCCTTAATAGTTCCAAATATGATGATCCTGTTCAAAGCCTTCCTATAATTCATCGATATCCAACTTGGCATACAACATTTCCTGCATTACCAGGAGGTATGGCAACAATCCTTTGGCAAGAAGATGTTCATTTTGCAACAGAAATATTTTATGACGCTATTAAAGAACAATTCTTGGATAGAATAAAAGGAGCAGATGCTTCCCGTACAATTGGTGCTTTTGGTTCTATGTTTTTAGTTGCTACAGGTTTTGTCATTACTTCAGTAGTTCTTAACAAATTTAAACCAAAAGAAGAGATTCCAGACAATTAGAAAACATTTTACCTCTTTTTTTCCTTCCTTTTTCCTTCAATTGCCTTTAAAATTTACACTTATATAGATATAACTTATAATATACTCATAATGTTATATATTCCGACAATATTATCATAATATTAAGGGGAATACCATTTCAAGTGTAAGAGGTAACAAACGTGTCTGAAAATTCAGTTACTAAGAAGATGTCTGCCGCTTCTTTTTTCAACGAAAATAGAGCAATTGCTGGCTTTGGAAATTCTATGCGAGCTGTGTTTACTAGCATACGCGAATTAGTTGAAAATGGTTTAGATGCTGCAGAAAACAGAGGGATAAATCCTAACATCTCAATTGATTTAAGAAAATTATCTAGTAGAGAAATAAATGAACTTCTTGATGTTAAACAATATAAGAAATTAGAGAAACACCTAGACTTCTTACAACTTACCTGTACAGATAATGGTACAGGTGTTCCTGGACATCTTATTGCTGACCTTTTCGGTAGAGTTCTCACAGGAACTAAGTATGGTGTTATTCAGACACGAGGACGTTTTGGTTTAGGAGCCAAGATGTGTTTATTGTATTCCATGTCTTCTGTTGACCTCCCAGCTAAAATTAGATCAAGATATTTCATGGATGATATAACACATGAAATGCATTTAATGATCAATCTTGAGAAAAATGAACCCATAATTATGGAGCAGCGAGAATTTCTGCCAGGGGATGAGGGTTATCTTGAAGAAGCAGGAACTGAAATTTCAATTACATTTACTGGTGCATGGAATCTCGCCAAGAACAGCGTTAGAGAATACTTTAGACAACTAGCGATAATCACGCCTTATTCCTCTTTCCAAGTAAAAGTACCAGGTGATAAAGAGGGTGAATTTGATGAATTCATTTTTGAGAGTGTAGTAGATGACATGCCTCCACCTCCTCAAGTTGTCAAGATTCATCCATATGGGTGTGATATCACACAGTTCAAAGCAGAATTGAGCGCGAATAATGATAAAAAACTCAAAGATTTTCTTGCAAATCAATTTATGGGAGTAACCAAAGAAATTGCTGAAGATTTCTTTCAATTATTAGAAATAGATCCCAATAAACATCCTAACGAGTTAACTTCAAAAGAAATACGTAGAATTGTACATGAGGGATTTGTGAAAGCCTATCAAGAAGCAAAAGAAGTAAAACGAAAACGTGATAGAGTTTTTCAGTTTGATCCACCAAAAGGGACTGCACTTTCTCCTCTCGGTGCAGGGAGATTGAAGAGAGGTCTTGAAAAAGAATTAAATCCTAAATTTGCTGAAGCTATTTCTAGACCACCAAAAGCTTATTCTGGACATCCGTTTGTTGTAGAAGCAGCCATAGGTTATGGGGGGGGTGTTACAGAAGCTTCTCAACAACGAGGTACCAATGTTCAAGATAATAAAATAATTTACCGGTATGCAAACAGAATCCCTTTGATTTTTGGTGCAGGTAATGATGTTATTAGTCATGTTGTTTCTTCCATAAGATGGAATGAATATGGGCTTACTAGACAATCAGATCCTTTAGCTGTTACAGTTTCAGTAGTTAGTACAAAAATACCTTTTCCAGAGACAAGTAAAGAATATATCTCCATTGTTCCAGAGATTGAAGAAGAAATACGATTAGCTCTGCAACAACTTGGAAGAAGATTAAAGACCTTCTTGGGTAGGGCTAAAAGAAGGCGAAGAGAACATGCTAGACTATCACGATTCGTCAAATCTGCACCTATAATTGTAGAAAATCTTTCTCAGATTATTGAGGATGAAGGTATTGGGATGGCTGATTTTCGATTTGAGAAAAATAGAATTGCGTCTTCTTTAGCTCATGGATCTTCTAAAAAAGCAAAGTTATTCATGCCTCTAGGACAAAGACTTTTCGGTCTAAATATTTGGTGTTCTACATCAACTCAAAATATATTAAAGAACAAGAATATCTTGTCAGTTTCTGATTTCTTACTAACACCAAATAAGGTTTTAATGACTATTTTAACACTTGATGAAAAATCTATTTACAATATTAAACTAAGAACAATTTTTGAGTTAGATAAGGAAGGACTAAGTCCTCAATTTGACTCTAAAATCTTTGTTTCAAGAGCTGTAGAAAAACGATTTGACAAAAATTCTATTTCATTAAAAGATGCTCTAAATCGAAGATGGATTCAAAATAGTTACCATTATTTAGCTACTGAATCTGCAAAATTAAAAACAGTCTCTGGTCTTTTAGAGAAATTGTTTGAGAACAAGAAAGATGAGTTAATTAATCAACTTTTACTCCAGAACAGAAAGAATGATGGTTCAAAGACTTCACCTAAAAGCAAATTTGTTGCTGATTCTTTAACTGCTAAAGGTCAATTGAAAATTGAACATCTCTTCCCACCTTTCAAAGTCTTCAAAAAACTATCAAATGAAATTCTAGCAGCTGATTTAACTGTTGAAGAATTTATTTATCAAACACAACTTCCCGATGGGATTAACTATCAACAGGAAATAACTGCGATATTCATTGATTACTTAAAAGAAGTATTCATTAAAATGTCAAATAAGTTTCCTACTTTCAAAGCCACAAACATAACTAAAATGACTCCCGATTGGACAGATGGATATACAAAAAATGCTTTTCATAGGAGAAAAATTAGAACAATTGAGAGCTTCATTAACACTTCTACAGATGATCTTGTCCAAGTTAAAGAAATGGAAAGGATTTTGTATTCAACCTATCTAAAACTCCTTGTTAAACAATCTCCATCAATCAATCTTTCAGCTTTTGAGTTTATTGAGAGTAAGGAGCTCAAAAATGATGAAGCTTTAATGATTAAATCATTGGCAGCCAAGGGCGTCAAATCTTTAGCTCAGCTGTTATATTTTGCAGCTGAAGAAATTCAAGACAAGAAATTAATCGATCTCGCAGAACTACTTATGAAAGAAACAAAATTCACAATTTTGTTTTCTCTGCAAATATCTGAAAAAGGTCACAATTCAAGCCATATTAAGATTATACCTAGTAATGTCGAAACAGAACTGCACCGAAACCAGATTTTTAATTCTTCAATATTTCTCTCTTATTCTTCACCGCAACTAAGAAAAATGGGTCTAAAGAAGAGAGAAGTTGACCAGATCAAGAAAACCCTAGGAACACCATTACCAAAGTGGTTGGGACACGAAGAAATACTAAAAGAATGTGGGATTATTGTTCTAGAGGAGTTGTTCTTCAATTCAGCTGAATCTTATTTATTATCAGCAGAGAATAAAAAGAAATATTTTGAAATAGCAAATATTCTCAGAACACCTATCATATTCTCGTTCCCACAACTTAGAAAATCATCCTACTTGTTGAAAGAAGTGGGGATTAACTGCTTGGGTCGCTTTCTGATCTGGCCTGATGAAGAATTAGCAAGTATATTGGGTTACAAAATAGAAGAAATAGAAGCAATGAAAGATGTTGTTTCTCTTGCTGAAATTGAGATTAATAGAAAAACATTCGGTAAACCTCTATCTCAGTTGAACAGTCTATTTCCACGGTTAATCTCTTATTTTGGAGAAACTAATGAAACCCTTCAAGATTTATTTTATCTCTACCCCTCAGAAAAAGTTAGTTTATCACAAGGATTATGGAAGAAGATTGATCACTTGAGCAAGCTTTCCCAGCTTGAAATTATAGAACTTGCACAATTATTCTCTAAGAACTCCAAGAAACTAGGGGAAGTGAAAGAAGCTCTTCTAAGATTAAATGTAAGAAACATTATTACCATCAGACAATTTCTAGACCTTATCCCTGAAATCATTGAATCTGAGCTATCAACAGCTTCCCATAGAAAAATTATTTTAGAACTCTATCATATGATAAAGAATCGAGATATTGAGGAAACAAGTGACTTAAACAAACAAGTTCTATTGATTAGTGAATATGATGAGTTTGAAAGAGCTTTAAGTTTACCAATATCGAGAATTGGTAATCTTACTTTACAAGAATATGAAGATTTACGAACAGAAAATATTATAGCTATGCATCAATTATTTGAATACTCAACAAAAGAATTGGGATCTATTCTTAACAAAACTGAAGATGGAATTAATAATATATTCAAAGATTTCAAAATTGAGCAGAAAGGAACTAGTTTCTTTATCAAGGGAGAAAGAAGTCGGTTAAAATCCTTAATTTCCTTTGAATATGAGGAATCCGAACGGTTTTCCACTCATGAAATTGAATCACTGATTCTAGCTGGTTATGATTCAGTTGACAAGATTTTCTATTTATCCCACCCCTTAACTTTTTCTGCTTCTTTAGTCCATTGGAATGTAATTGATAAGTTTAGAAAACTATTACGATCACCACTCACATTAGTAGCTTGGGAGAAAGTTGTTAAGAAAGAAGTGCAGGATGAAGAAACTGAAACGATAAAGGAAATTGATGAAATTCAAATCTCTACTCTTTCTACCGATCAATTGAATACACTTAGAAATAGCGGAATTTCTAGAATTGTTGATTTACTGATCGTTAAGAAGGATATTCTTGAGTCTGTCTTGGGTATTAGTCCAAAAGAAGCAGCATTAATGCAAAGAAACTTAAGAATAAGTGACACTGGAACAGATCTTTCAGAGCTAGATATCTTTAAGCCACATATTGTTGATATCCTAGAAGAATATAATTTAGTTACAATTGAAGACATTTATTTCTCCACTTCTGAACGTGAATGGACCGTTTCTGAACTTCCATGGAAGATAATTAAATCATTCAAACAAGTATTGAACTTACCACTGAAATATATCTCCGATATGCTAGATAAGGAACTTATTGAAATCCTGAAGAAAGTTGAAATTACAACACTACTAGGATTCATGCTTATCTCACCAGAGAATTTAATGGAAAAAACTGGAATCCCAGATGAACGTTTTGAAAATATTAAGCGAGGATTAGCATTATCTGATATTTTAGGTACTTTTACACTGCCAAGTTACTACATTCCCTCTCTAACATTTGAACAGACAGAGATTTTAAGAGAAATTAAAATTCCAACCATAGCTGATTTCATTTTAACATCGAATCAGAAATTAACTAAATTGCTGGAAATCCCATCTAAAGATCTAAATGCATTAAAAAATTCATTAACTGCTCAGACCATACAAGCTTCATATGAAGATAGGGGAATATTTGCTGCAGAAACAAAGTTATTTGACAAATTAGAACAAAGACAGTTAAGCCGTGATTCAATTATCCAATTTGAAAGATTTCAGACAATTCAAGAAATATACTATGTCGTAGAGGAAGAATTCTATCCATCAAACCCAGATTTGTGGTCAAAAGTATCAGCTGTTAAAAAGGTGCTAGATTTGCCATTAAGAATCTTCACTGAAATATCAGAATATTCGCTAGAGGTATGGGAACATAATAATATTAAATATGTGCACCAACTCCTCTTCCTTCCTGATGAAGAAATAAAAGATCCTGTTCTTTATAGGTCAATTTCTACTTATTCCTCTAAAATGCTAGAAATGCGCGCATTCCATTATTTTGCAAAATTGCCATCATCCGTTTACAATTCTTCATTCTTCAGGAATATAGTTCAAGATTTTGAAGAAAAAACACTTTCAGATGTTGTAACTGACAAAAAAGTTATTTCACTTCTACTCTCAAAAGATAAACACTCTCTTACTGATAATTATAATTTAACACTAATTCGAGCTCTTCTCGAACTTCCTATCAGAATAACTCCATTTTTCAATAGAATCAAGAAGATTAGAAGAGAGGAGTACAAAAATACTAAAATTGGTGATGTATTTGACATTGACTTAGTTGAACATTCAGCTTTAGCACCATTTTATAATAAATTGCAGGAAGTTGATTCTTTAAATAACATGGTTGCTGATTTGGCTGTTCCAATTTCCTCAATGGGATTACCAAGAGAATTGGCTTTAAAACTAAGTAAATCCTCAATTAACACATTAATAGACTTCTTCTCAACACCAGTTAAAACAATTTCAGAAATAACAGGAATACCTCAAAGATATATTAGAGAAATTCAAGATAATCTTGATTATTCATTAATTCAATCATTTAAAAAAGCTCAAACCCATGACATTGTTGCTTCTGTACTCATAACGGATAAACATATTGAATCCTTAAAGAAGATAGGTATTCTTGATATTGAATCACTTTACTACTCAGCTGAAACACAGAACGTGTCTTCAGTTTTACCTGCTGAAAACTATTCAAAAGTGAAGGAAATTCTCTCAGGCTCAATAAGATTTGTTGGTTTCTTGGCCTCTGATGAGATTAAAAGGCTAGAATTTTATGACATTAATTCTGTTATAGATTTAGCTTTATTAAACAAAAAAGAATTATTTCATATAACACAGAATCCAATTTACAAGGAATTTCATGCACTAGATATTCTCTCCTTAGATGAAGTCGCAGAGAAGAGAGCAGAAACCGCTTTATCTTTAGATTTGTTACCTTCGATAGAGGAGGATTATCTTGAGAAAATTAAGCAATTGGGTATAAACTCAATTCAAGATTTCAATTCTAGAATGTCTGAATTAAGAGATTCTCATCCTCACTTAGTTAAGCTTGATGTATTTCGTGATGTTCAGTTATATCTTTCATCAGTTGCCTTCCTTGGATTGAATAATCAACAAGTACAGAAATTAGTTTATTCTGGAGTTGGAGATATACTTTCATTTATTACTGAAGATGTTTCAACCATTGCAATAATTCTGGACATGGAAGAAACAGAAGTACGAAAGTACCTAGATAAGATAAACTCTGAAAATCTTCTTGAAGAAATAGAAAAGAAGGGAGTAAAACTGACAGACTTTCCTGTTCTTTCCAAATCAACTGTGAACTATCTACTAAAATCTGATAGGGATCTGGTTCAAGATGTCTATAGTCAATATTACCAGGCATTTACAATTGCTAATGTTTCTGATAATGTTCTGAGAGACTTCCTTAACAGCTGTAACGTATCAATTTACCGCATTAAGGAGTTATCACCAGAAACAAAAATAAAATTATCGCAAATGGGTATTCTTAGAGTTATCGATTTCTTATGCACTAATGACTCAGAATTAAAGAATGCCTTAGGTGGGAAATTTAGCAAAGAAACCAATGAGGTTAGAAGGGGTAATTTCACTCTGATAAAGGGAACTGAACTGCTACTCAATGAACCAATTCTCAACATTTTAAGGGATCTTTATTTTGAACCATCAAAGAAAACTGTTGAGGATTTGTTTGGGTTTGTTCCTGAACATTTATTGCAATTTACTGAAACTGAAAGAATAGAAAAAATCACCAATATATCATTTGTTGAGCAGTTAGTGAGTTTCTTGAGCTTGAGTACTCTTTCTCTTTCATATTTTGATATTGAAACCAAAGCAGTTCTTTGGAATATGGGGATTAAACATGTGATTGAACTTATCTCAACAAATATACAAGATCTCAAAGATATTCCAAGAGAAGCAGTTAGAGCTATCAGAGAGTTTCAACGCAGCTTCAATCTAAGTGTTAGAATGTCAGAAACATTTTCCCCATATATCGAACAAAAACTTAGTTTACCTAAAGAAATGCGCGGAAAATTCAAGACCTATGGACTAACTACCGCTCTATTCCTTTTTGATTTTATGCACCATCCATTGTTTGAATTAACAAATAAGGAGAAAAATCTTCTAAGTACTGCTACATCAAACTTATTCAAACCTGTTACCTGGTTAGTAGATCAATCAGATCTCCAACTAGAAGACTTAACTGTTTTTAGAGATAAGAAGGTAAACAACATCATTTCTGCTCTCTTAATGCTGGATGATGATAAACAATCAACTGATACTAGATATTTCTCTGAGCAGTTTCATTCTAAATTTAAAGAAGTGGTCAATGAGAATATCTTCAAAATTAAACCTCCAGAATGGTCGCTTAAACTTACTGACTTAAATCTCATCAAAGATCAAAAACTTTTGAGGAAGCTAAAAACAGCCAAAGTACTATATTTGGATGAACTGCTTTCTTTGGATAGTCTCATTATTGAAAATCATTCTGTGTATGAGGAGTTAAGGTCAATACTACTCTCTCTGAAGAATTTCAGTGTTGCATCCATAGATGGCTTATCTGTATCTAATGTTAAGAAATTGAAACAAAAAGGTGTAAGAAATGTATTTCAGTTCTTATTTATGCCTGTTTCTTATTTATCCCAATTCATGAATGTAAGTAAAGAAAAAATAGAGGAAATAAAGCTAAACATTGATTTAGAAGTTCTTGAATCAAACGCAAAACTAGTTGGATTAGATATACAACTTATTGGAAAACTAAATGATAAAATAAAGAGGGTTTTGATGGAACACGGGTGTGTTTCACTTACACAGGCTGCACACCTTCAGATAAACGAGCTTCCTCTAACTGAAGAAGAGATGCAAAGTGTCAGAGAACTAGTCTCTATACTTCAAACTCCTATTACATTAATTGGTAAAGTTCTGAAAATGAGCAGAAAGAATATTGAACAACTAGTTGACGAAAAAATATTAACATATACTGATTTGTTAGAAATACCTCAAGAAAAATGGCCATCTAGTCTTAAGAAGTTGATATCCAATCAGCAAACTGATCCTACTTTTCTGATTAAACAGTTATACGGCATCCAAAAGTTTGGTATGTCGGTTGAAGAACTAGGGTTGGCCAAATCAGTTACAGCTTCGATGTTACAGACAGGATTATCTACGGTGGATCATCTTCTTTATGTTCCTGATACGTATTTGACTTCTAAAGGCCAAATTAAACTCACTGATCTTCTTGAATTAAGAGACAGATTAGGTAGAAGCGTTAGTATTTTACCCAATTTAACAAATGAAACAATTGAATACTGTTTGAGTAATAATTTTCAAATCATTGAAGACTTATTGATTTATTTCAAGGATCATCCGAAGAAAATACGAGATGAAATTACTCCTTCCCTAAAAGCAATTAAGACAATTTCAGAAGTAGGATTTGTTAAATCACTATCTGAAACTGAACAAGATCTTCAGAAAAGAGGATATTATTCTTATACCTCTTTGCTAACTTCTGCGAATTTTAAGACAGATAAAGAGTTGTTTTCAAAATTTGCACCTTATCTATTGGCTAATTTACGATTTCTAGATTTAGAATCTACTGAGTATAATAGATTGAAGCGTTCAGGTATTTTTACAATATCTGATTTATTAGTAGTTTCACCAAAAACTATTGCAACTCAAACAAAAATGAGTATATCAAAAATAACAACCACAATAGATTCAATCATTTATGAAGAATTAAAACAAAAAATAGATGCAAATATAGAATCAGTTGATCGTGAGTTCTTCTTATTATCTAATACTGACAAAGACTTCCTAAAGTCAATTGGAATTTATAGTATATCTGATTTGAACGAATATTCAGCTTATTCTTGGTTAATTTCAGAGAATAAGCTCAAGAAGATCAAAGATAAAATTGAAACAATTCTGGAAACATCTATACTCTATTATCCAAACATAACCAAATTGACTATTTCAGAAATCGAGAAGCAATATTATGACAAAGGAATCTTCAGTATCCAAGACCTTCTTAGTTCGGTTGATGAGGTTGAAACTAAGACAATTATTACTTTTCTACAAGAGTTTGCCTCAGTAGATGAACAATTGGACAAAGAATATATTACAGCTGCTCAGCTCTTTTCCGAGACAGAATTAATTACACTTTCTAAATCTATTCCTAAGAAGAAAATTAAGCAGCTAAATGAGTTTCTTTCAGAATTGTATAAGAATTATGAAAAGATCTCAGAACCTAACAAGAAAATTCTCAGAACTCTTAAACATCCTCTATCAGCTTTGTCGAAATTGACTACAAGCGATGTTAAGAACCTTAACAAGAATAACAATTTCCTAATTATAGATATTCTTATCAAATCTCAAACTTATTGGAACGAGTTTTCGGCAAAACCAACAGGTTCTAAGGTTCTCGCATTACTTTCAACATTGACATTAAGTAAAATCAAAAGCCAGATTAGAAAACGACCTGATATTTCATCCCTAGGCGTATTTGATGCTGAAACAATCAAAGAAATTAGTGAATATTATCAAACTATAGATGAAATTCTTTATGCCATTGAATCAGAAGATTATGGCGTTTCTAGAACTTTAATCAATAAGGTTCAGAGGACACTTACAACACCTGTAAAACTAATTATGGTCCCTAAAATCTCTCTTAAAGTTTGGAAGAAACTTCACTCATCGAATGATACTGTAACAGATCTTTTAAAACTCTCAGACAAGGATCTTTCATCTTTTCTTTCAATTCCCCAGAGTGATATCCCTAAAATAAGGAGTTCATTCAACGTAGAGAATATGATTAGGGAACCTTCCTTGAAATCCAATATTATTTTTTCCCAACAGGATATAGAAAAATTAAACAATATAGGTTACAAAACATATGATCAACTAGTAGAAAACCTCTACTCCGACAAAGCTATACCTAAGACAATTAAACCAAAAATGGATTTCATTCAAACATTCGATATCAAGAATTATGAACCTAAACTCGATGAATCATTAACAATACTTGAGTTACTCTTCCTCATTAATAGTACAGAAAACCTAGCTATAACTAAAAAACAGAAAGAATTAATCGTATCAACAGCAGATTTCTTTTTCTCCAGAGGGACACAATTATGTACCATTTTGAAAATTGACCCAAGTGCAAAGAAATCCCATTGTCCAGAAATGTCAATTGAATATTTACTTCTTCTTAAAGAATATAATGCACAAATGTTTGATGAAATTTGGCGTAAATTACATGACAAAATAAAACCAACAATTGAATTACTTTTCTCCTCTCTAAATCGCTCTCCTGTAATCTTAACTAAACTAACCGCTGATTCTATTCATCAAGTATCCTCTACTAAATATAAGAAGATAAGTGAGCTTCTATTGTTATCCCGAAAACAACTATACGACCAGATTTCTGATAAAAATGTGCAGCGTAATGTTCGAAACCTCTCTTTAAGTTTATTACAAGAATTATCGCAGAACATGACATCATTCCCATCTTCCCTTCTTACGACAACTGAGGTGAATACTCTCAATAATAGCAATATCAAATCAATAGAAGAGGCTTTAGTCTTTCTTGAGCAGAGTAAGAAGGGTGATTCTAAGGTTCTGACTATTTGCAATAAGATAAGTAAAGTTATGGAAACTGATTTGACAGTACTTCCAAGTATAATACAGGACAAAAGAAAATCAGAAGAAGTAACTAGGTTGAAACTGAGCAATGTGTATGATCTTCTAACCTTCTGCAAAACTACTCAGAAAGTAGAATCTAAAGCATTATGTTCAGATATTTTATCTGTGTTGAAATTTGATAAGATAACTCAATCGGTAAGCAATGAACAAAGCAGATTAAGTAGTTTCTTTAAAACGACTGAATACTTGCAGTTTCTAAAAAGGAAGAAAATTAGAACTTTTGGATCCCTTATTAATTATGTTAAAATAACATCTGCTCAAAATTTGGAGCAAGAATTCGAACAGATTCTATCGACTTTGAGGGCACCTTTATCAATATTCACGTTTGATCAAACTCTCCTTAAGAAGCTAAGAGATTTGAATATCCATCAAGTATTAGATCTAGTTTTACCTACAGATATTAATAAACAAATCAAGTCAAGTTTAACTGAAAAACAACAAACATCAATGCAAACCATAATTAAGCAGCTTAATTTCATCAGTATTAATCAACTCTTATCTAGTTTATATCCTATTTCGAAAGTTAGCTTTATTGACGAAAATTCAAGGAAACAATTAATTAGAACTGGGTATTCTACAATTTCTCATCTAAACATATCCGATGAAATTCTTGCCAGTTCATCTAAAATAAGAAGTTCAATCTTGGTAAAAATAAACCGAATACTTGATTCTCCAGTCTACTATTTGACAGATATGATTAGAGATAATCCTGGTAGCGTTTTTGCAATGTATGAAAAGGGTATTTTCAACTTGTGGGGGGTTTATGCATACAACACAAAAGATTTGGCAAAAATCATCAAAATTACTGATAGACAGGTTAAGAGTTATCTATCAACATTAACTGACCAATCAATTAAATTGGCCCAAAAAGATCAAATTCTTGTAAAAGATACATTGCCTTATTTAGAAGCATCAGCTGTAGTTTCATTACAGAATTCGGGCTTTGAATCACTCCAAGAAATAATGTTTCCTTCCGAAGATAAAAAGAAATCACCTGTTTTGAAATTACAGCAAGTATCTGATTTAAAGAAGCATCTGAATAAGACAATTAACGAAATCGATGTTGATGCTGAAGTTGTTAAACAGATTAGACAATTAGGCATAACAACCTTTAGAGAATTTGCAGTATACCCATCATCAACTCTTGATGGAAAAACCAACCTTAGTTATATCGCTATTAAGAGAATCAAAAGTAAACTACCCCTGAAGAAAATAAAGACAATAAAAGCTAAGCCTGCTACCAAACCACCTACTAAGAAGCCTACTAAGAAGCCTACTAAGAAGCCTACTAAGAAGCCTGCTAAGAAAGCTCCTGCTAAGAAACCTGCTACAGCTAAACCTGTTGCAAAAGCAATCCCCAAAACTACTACTATGAAACCGCCAGTTACAAAAATGACACCGAAGAAAGCACCAACTAAGGCTTCCACAAAACAAACTACCTTATTAGATTTAGCTACTAGGTCTGGGGAGAAGAAAACGTCTTCAAAGACGAGTAAAACATCATCAACTAATTCAAAGGGTGGAGATAAATGACAGAAATGAGTAATTTTATTTTTTCAAATTCAACAGTTTTACCTGCAACAGAGCGTGCAGTAGGTTTTAGTAAAGAAATTGTTACAAGAGAAATGTATGGATGGGCGAGAGATACTTTTGATTTAAAGAGAGGGTCTTTCGTTCTATTTCTGAGAAGTCGCAGAAAATGGTATCTACTTGAACCAACCAGGAAATTATCTAGATATCCTTTAGAAAAAACTACAATGAGTGTAAGTGTTAAAAAAACTGTTACTTTGGATAATGTTAAAGCTTTAAAGAAAGATCTTCTAAAGAAAAAGGAATATTTTATGCCTTATGGTGTAACTCATGTAGAAACAAAGTCATCTCAAGATACAAATAATTTGCTTGTTGAGTATGCTTTAGATTTTCTAAAACAAGCTTTGGCTAATCCCTATGATGCATCTTTTCACATTCCTTCTAGAAGTGGATCAAATGTAGGTTTTGATGAAGAACAAGAACTTGTGTTAATTGGTAGACAGATGATTGAACGACAATTTAGAAGCCTTTCTTCTGTCAGTTCTGTTGAACAAATGACCATAATTATGAAAATAATACATAATATTCTTTCTAGAGACATTCACAGTACAAAAAGAGATATTTTCTATATGGATGTTAACTCCTTTGAAAAACAGTCTGTTTCAGATTCCTTAGTTGAAGATCTCGGTGCAATGCTTCAAGTAACTCGGTCTTCTCTTAATGTGAGTGCATCCTCCAAAGGAATAGTTGTTGGAAGAATTAGCTTCAAGGAAAAAGGAGATTTAATTGACTGCAGAGCAATTGGTGCTGGGAAAGCTATCTCTCCTAATATTGATGATATAGACGATTTCGATACTGATGCAGAAATGTGTTTGGTTATAGAGAAAGATGCTGTTTTCAATCGTTTAGCTGAAGATCATTTCTACGATTATGTTCCAAGTATTTTAATAACTGCTAAAGGCCAACCGGATATAGCTACAAGACAGTTCCTTAAGAAAATAAATGATGATTTGAGCATCCCTATATTCGCAATAATGGATGCCGATCCTTACGGTTTTGAGATTATGAGAGTTTACAGTGTTGGTAGTAAAGCGTTAAGTTTTGAATCCAGCCATTTAGCTGTTCCTAATATCAAATGGTTGGGATTACTTCCAAGTGATTTATCTCAAGAAAGTGGTTTTGACATTCCCAGAAGTGCTTTACTTAAGCTAACTTCTAAAGACATCCACAGATCTAAATTAATGCTGGAAGAAGAGTTTGTGAAACGAAAACCAAGATGGGAAGAACAACTGCAAATATTACTTGCTAGTGGCTACAAAGCAGAAATACAAGCCTTAAATGCAAGAGATCCTCAATATATTACAAATTTCTATTTACCTCAAAAAATAGAAACGGGAGATTTTATCTGAACCAATAAGAGGATAAAAGCCCTAATATTCAATATAAGTAAAAAATGTGAGAAAGGTTTTTACTCAAGTTGTGTAGACGAAGTTTATTTCCTCTTCAATATTATATCTATTGTTGAGACTGTCTTAGGTGGTATTCCTTCTTCATCAGAAATTATCTCTTCAGAACCGATTATAACATCATCTACTTCTATCATGTCTTGTAAGAACTTTCTTCTGGTAATTTCTGCAATATCTACGGCCTTTGAAATCTGTCTTCCCCGAGCTTGAATTGAACACATGTCACTCTTGTTGAGTATTGTAACTGCAACTAAGACATAACTTATGGTGTCTTTCTTGCCGATGTAAATTATTTGGCTTTGTTGTTTCTCAGGTTTCTTTGTTGTATCTTCTTTGGCAGGAGCTTTCTTCTTAGCAGGAGCTTTCTTCTTAGCAGGAGCTTTTTTCTTAGGTTCTTCTTTTTCAATTGTTTCTTCTTCACTCATTTTATTCACCTGTAACTAGTTTTCATTATTACGCTTATGAGTAATTGATAGAAATGGCATTAAACACGCTTAAAAATTTTTCCTATTTTTTGAAGCATAAATGTATATAAACATCTAGACTTCTGTTTCACAAGAAAGGTTTCTATACGAGTAGATTAAAATGCAAAAAAGACGTTTTCTTCTAGATTCTTTGCTTTTTTCTGTTAGTGTATTTTCTTTTTCCATTATCCGTTTAGTTTTCGATTTGTATTTACCTGTGAATGAAGCAAATTCAGATTCTACACTTTATGGAGTTAATTCTAAAAATTCAATTTTTCTCTCTATAGGTATAATAATACTTTTTTTCTTGTATGGTTGGTCCTTAAGAAAATGGTTCATCAAAAAGAATCTAGAATCTGAAGACAATTCTCTTAATCACATTATAATAGTTTTTTTGCCAATATTTCTTATTCTTTTAATCTATTCTATTATTGTTTCCTTTCTGAATCTTCCAGAATTGCATATCTTCGTTCGAATTTCATCTATATTTCTAGAGAATCTACAGCTGGTTGTAATCAGTACAATACTAGGAGTTTTTCTATTTCCTAGAATTGAGAATAAGATTTGTAAATTGCTGAAGAGAACCCCCATAGAAAGTAAAAGTGACAGGTATGGTTTAGGCTTGTTTCCAAAGCAACTAAAACAGAATTTAGGAAAATTCAACGTTTTTCTAGCGATTGGATTAGCTGGTGTAATTGTGGTTGGTAATCTAATTATTATCATTCTTTATCCTTCAATTAAAGCTTCAGTTGCTGATGCAAGTTTAGATTTCTTTTACCCAAACTTTTGGTATCATTTTGATCCGATAAATGGTTTAGCTCAAGAGTTTTTCAAGAAGACATCATTGCCTTCAAATATCGTTTTTGATTGGAAACTTACTCAAGCTATTTTGTCAATTCTTTTAATTTGCTTAACTTTCTCCATTCTTCTTCTGAAAAAGAGAAATACTGAAGAGAATATTAAAACTAATCTTGAGAAGTTTAAAGAAAAGAAGGCAGAAAAAACCCAAGAAGATATAGCTTTTCAAATACTTAATCCTGAAATTAAAACATCTGATTTCGTACCATCACATCTTATTGAATCTAAAACACCAAAAAGATATGAAATGGTGTTTTCTAGAGTAAGTAACAGCAATTCTGTATCAGTTATGAAGCTTATATTACTAAGTTTTTTTTCTACTTTGTTCTTCATTAGCATTTTTCAAAATACAGGTGTTCTTGGATCTATTTTGTCAGATGGAAGGAACTATACTAGTTTTGTTCATCTAACTCAGTCATTTTGGGAGGGTTTTGGAGAAGAAATCATGTTCAGATTACTTCTTTTTGGATTACCACTTTTTCTGATAAGAGGTCTTATCTATCTTATACAGAAATTGGTTGAATATCGCTCAAGAACGAAATCTAAGAATGTTGATGAAACTTCTATCCTTGTAAGATATATCAAAAGCAGGCAACCAGGAAATCTTCTTTTCTATTTGACAGGAGGGTGGGGAAAAGTAGATAGACTAACTGGTATACTAATGATTTTCTCTTCTATCGCTTATGCCTATGTCCAACCTATATATGGTTGGAATATAGGAAAGATGATCTACACCTTTATTGTTGGATTAATCTGTGGATATGCTTTTTGTAAATTTGGAATTCATACTGCTATTTTCATCAATATAGCTACAGAACTAATACTAGGTTTGATTTTCGTTTCTAGTAACGGTGTTATCCTCAATAATCCTTTTCTAATGCTTTCTAGTATGTTTTTTGGTTCAATTTTAGTTCTTAATACTCTCTCACTAGTACTTCCTAAAATCTTTAAATTAGGTAATTTATTATCTAATATAGCACACTGAAATTTACAAACAGTTTTCAGACTAGAAGAAGTGAATATTTTGAGTTATGGACAAAAATTATACCTGAAGATTATACTTGCCGGTGAAGCTGGGGTTGGAAAGACAAGTTTACGTCGTTCATATCTAGGTGATGGTTTCATCACAGAACATCTCCAAACTATTGGTGCTGATTTTGCCTCTCTACCCAAAAAAGTTCAAGATTATTCCGTACTTTTCCAAATATGGGATATTGCGGGACAAAAAATCTTTGAGAACCTTCGCATGATGTATTATAAAGGTGCTTTGGGGGCTTTGATGGTGTTTGATGCGAAGAAATTGACCACTTTAAAGAAGTTAGATCAATGGATTGCAGAATTAGAAACAGGAACCGAGAGAGGAATTGTTCCATTCTCTATTTTAGGAAACAAAATGGATTTAATATCACCAGCCACTCGTGAGAAAATTAGAGCTAGAGTTTCAACTTATGTTCAAACTTTGAACAAGAAATACAAAGAAAGAGGTTTTAAAGTGGAATACTTTGAAACATCTGCTAAAACTGATGAGAACGTCAGCAGTGCTTTTGAAAACCTAGGATCCAAAATTATTGACTTCATTCAGTTTAGGAAAGATATGAGGAGGAAGAGTACTTGAATATAGATACTTTACGATCTTATCTTCAAAGTAATCAATACGATGAAATTCCTTTAGGAAATCTCAAAGTACTTAATATACTGGTTGAGTTGATGGCTGATAGTGATGAAAGAGTAAGAAGTAAGAGCTCAGACTTGATTTTTAGTACGGAATTCATTCCAACAAAAGAAATAGTTGAATTTTATCTTAAAAACCCTCATCCGCATATTAAACAAGTAATTACTAAAAACCTGAAGTATTTCATACCAATTCTCTATGAATATTTAACCAATGATTCTAGTTTTAATTTGATTTATGATATTATTTCTCCTTCTAAACCAGATCAGTTGTTTAAATCAATTCAGGAATCTTATAAGACTGTTCCAATCTTGTCAACTCTGACAGAACTTACCTTGAGAACTTGTGATTCAGATTTTTCTAATCTAGAGGATTCATTTATAACTTACAACTTCATATCTATGCAAGCAAAAGAAATTAAGAAAATTCTATCCTATAGAATAAAACAATCTACTACTATATTTCCTGAGTTAACTCTTCTTACAGTTACGAAATTTCCTGAGTTAGCCGTTCTGATTATCAAAAATATCAGAGATATTATTTTAAAAGACAAGAGTGAAGTAAATATTCAATATGGCTCTTTGGCACTAATGCTGGTTGATGAACCAAAAAACAGCGATGTCTTAATAGAAAGACTTGCAAATAAGAATGATTCAACTGATACTAAACTCGCAATAATCGAGGCTTTAGGGAATTTAGGTAATGATAATGCTTGTGAAGTTCTAATCGAACAATTCGAAAAAGGAGAGCCCTTAGCACACTATGCAGCTAGATCTCTTGCCTTACTTGGTGACAATGTTCTACCTTTTCTTATCTCAGCTCTTGAAGACGATAAGAATATTCCTTTCATAATAGAGACTATGAAAAGAATTGGCGATTCAAGTTATGATCATTTAATGACCGCTCTCCATAAAGGTAAGAGAAACGTTAGAAGAAATGCTGCTCAATGTTTAACTCTTGTTATGAGTGAAAAATATGGCTATGTAGGAGCAATAAGATTGCTCACAGGTCAATTAGCAGGTAAGAATCCTTCTATTATAGAAGCTGTGACTGAAGCTTTGTTAACCTTAGGAACACCATCAATAAGGGTATTAATTGAAGAGCTGATTGAAGATGATTTAAGGTTAAGAAAGAACGCTATAGAGGTGTTACACTATTTTGGCTCTGATAATATTGACTTATGCTTAGATGGTTTGCTAGATGTCGATCTTTCTCTAGTTGTAAAATTGGGTATCATCTTATATCTGTACTATCCTACCGAAGATCTGCAGAATCTTGGGTACTCCTTCGCTATTCGATCAGGAAAATTACTAAGTAAAGAAGACGAAATATTCAATATAGTTTTAAAATCATTGGGGGAAATCGATCACGAAATAAGGGAAAAAGGTTGTAGTATAATTCCCCAATTTGGAGCAAAAGCTGTTCCAGCTCTATCGGATCTCCTCGCAGATCCTAATATTCAAGTTAGAAGAAAAGCAGTTGAATCTCTTAGAAGAATTAAAAATAAAAGAGCTCTAATAACTCTAATAACCGCAGCAAAGAAGAGTGATGATGTAATTGCTGAAATATCTACTCGTGCTTTAGGAGAGTTAAAAGATCCTGGAGTTATCGATGTTATAATCCATAATATGAGAAGACCAAAACAATTGGTTCGAGATGCAGCTGTTTATGCAGCTGTAAATATTGGAGCTCCAATTGCAAAGAAGTTATTTTCTAATCTTAATTCCCCTAACAATAATTTAGTTAACGCTACAGTAGATGCTATTGGTCAAATGGATTCGAAAGTTCTTGAACTGACATTTTCTAACCTGCAATCAAAGGACGAGAGGTGGTTTAGAAATCTTCAACGTATTGTAGAAAAAATGGGTGCATCAGCAATTCCAGTCCTTAAAGCCCAATATAATAGGGAGAAGAATGAAAAAACAAGGACTAGACTTATCATCTTACTATCAAAAGCAAAGGATACTTCAATTATGTTAGATATCATTAAAATGATAAATGAAGGTGATACAAAAACTGGTGTTACAGCGCTCAATAATATTGGATTTGATGGTTCAATACAATTGGTAAATGAATTGAAAAAAGCATCTCTAAAACGAAAAAATACTTTTATAGAAAAGAGCAAAGGCATTGATTCAGAAATCATAATTAATCTACTTCAAGCTACAAAAAAAGCTGATAAATTAGAAAAGTTAACACCTTTGATTCTCAAATCACATATAAGAGCAATTAGAAAGTATTGCCAAGATGAAAATATAGATTTTAATAATTTCATCAAGGATTATCAATAAATTAAGAATTCAAAGGATTTCTTCAATGGATATAGGCCCTTCTCTGAAATCCTCTTTTTTGTCTAGTTTTTGCGAAAAACTCTTTGCAAGAATTGGAGCTACTGATAGTTCAAACTGTAAAGGTATATTGAAGTGAAACATCTTTTTTGATGCAGAAACTTGTATCCAATCATTTATTGAATCACATATACTGATTTGAGTGTGATATGAATCAATAATCTCCAGAGAATCTGATAAAGAAAATATTTTACTAAAATCACTTTTTACCTTACTAATGCTCTTTCTCTCATCTTCTCTTCCTAAAGACTGTAAAATGTGAAAGTAGCCTGCTTCTTCCAACCACATTGCAGATGAGGTTGACATGTCATATATACTAATCCTTGGGAATTTTTCGAAAATTGGAGTAACAACTTTTAGAATTCTTCTACTTTTTAAAAAGGATTCAGGACATTGATTTATGGAAGTTGTAACCGTATTATCTCTAGCAATATATTGTGTGTTTTCAGTAACCATTTCTCCTTTATCGTTAATTATGATTTCAGAGTTATCATTAATTACTTTAACATCATTTTCAACTGCTAACTTCAGATAAGTAGTAAACAACTCATATGGATTTGAACAAGTGTAAGAATTATAGATTTCTGTGAGGTAGATTTCTTTAGCTGTATTAATGAAAGGATAATAATTTTCTATTTCTTCAAGCGATAAATTAGCATGTCTTATATTTGTGTTTGACAGCTTTTCTCTATGTTCGATCATCTGTGCAAAAGAGTTTTTATCCCTGTATAGGACAAGATATGGATTTTGATAGAGTTCAAAGTAGGATGCTGTTGAGTGAAGATCTACAATTATTTCCTTGGTTCTATTGAATACTTTTTCCATTAATAGACTTGGAAGCTTAAATATGGGAGAAATACTTCCAGAAGTGTAGATAGGAGAACTAATATTTTCCCTTTTATGCAAAACTAGATTTATGGATTTATCTTGTTTCATTGTTGAAATATAATAGGATAAAACAGCTGCAGTTAACCCTTCTCCCTCTATTAGTATATCACTTTGAATCATTTCATCCATATACTACTATTGAGGAATAGATATTTAAACCTTAAATATTTGAAAATATTATGGCACACGATATTAAATTAAAAGTAATCAAGCAGGAAGGAACTTGTGCGGCTGGACATAAAGTAGGAGATGAAATTCTAATCAGTTTTGATAAAAATGAGATTAAGGGGAAACTATGTCTCCATGCGTTATATTCAGTTTTACCAAAAGTCTATGCTATGGCATATGATGCTAAATTTCCTTGGTTAGAAGATGATGATGTTTCAACCCATGCATGCCCAGATGCTTGGAATCCTCTTGTTTACGAAGTTAAAAGATTGAGGGAGTAACCAATTCTCA
This sequence comes from Candidatus Heimdallarchaeota archaeon, assembly GCA_021399345.1. Lineage (GTDB taxonomy): Archaea > Asgardarchaeota > Heimdallarchaeia > Heimdallarchaeales > Heimdallarchaeaceae > UBA460. Next base: position 1,729 of record JAAFKI010000009.1, on the reverse strand, counting down.
AATCTCTAGGATTCTATCTTTTCGTATCTATCATTAGAATTTACATGTTCAAATCTAGAACTGTAATGCATTTTTTTGTTTGTTGAAGTCAAAAAATCAAAAGAAAGAACAAATATAAACCAAAAATTCCCTTCCCACTACATTTATAAATTTCGATGAATAAGGTTGGATTTAGGGAAAAGAAATGAAAAGAAATGCGCTTCTAGTAATATCAATTATATGTTTAGTTCTTACTTCATTTAACTTACAGATAGAAGGAGGAAACACTAGTATAAAGCAAGATCAAATCAGAGATTTTACAATTCTATCCTTAACACCTCATGCATCTTTTGTGATAGATTCTGATGCTGATTTCATAACTTATAGTTTTCCTGGAACAGGTATAGTAACTGATCCTTATGTTATTGATGGATATAATATTACAACGACTGATGCAATTGGCATCCATATCTCTGATACAACGAAATATTTCGTTATTCGAAATTGCTATATTGATGCAGTAGATTACGGAATTTCTCTCTATTATGTAGATTATGGTACGGCAACCATTGTTAACAACACGTGCAACAACAACTACAGAGGTGGCATCGATCTTTACTATTCTGGTGGTTCTACTATTATAGACAACACTTGTAATGACGACCTCTGGGGGGGTATCAATCTTTACTCTTCTAGTAATTCTATTATTACCAACAACACGTGCAACAACAATATTGCAGGTGTCGAACTTATGTATTCTGGTGGTTCTATCATTACCAACAACACGTTCAGCAACGACGGTTATGGCCTCTATCTTATATTCTCGGGTAGTTCTACTGTTGTCAACAACACTTTTACTAATTGTGGTTTACGTATATACATAGATACCGTTGATGCTTTCCTATCATATACTATTGAGAATAATTGGGTGAATGGGAAAAAACTAGGTTTTTACACAAACCTTGACTTTACAATCATTGCGGAACCTAATTATGGGCAATTAATATTAGTCAATTGTACTAATGTGACAGTACGTGACCAAGCAATAAATAGTGCTTCAATTGGTCTATTTCTCCACTCCTGTGTATATTCAGTTATTATTAACAACACGTTCAGCAACAATAGCGATGGTATCATCCTTCATTATTCTACTTATTCTACTATTGCTAACAACACGTGCAGTAACTGGAATTCAGGTGTTGAACTTCACTCTTCTGGTAATTCTATTATCAACAACAACATATGCAACAATGGTGGTTATGGCCTCTATATTGACTTATCTGCTAATTCTACTGTAACTAACAATACTTGTAATAACAACTACCGGGATGGTATCTATCTTTCACACTCGGGTAGTTCTACTATTGTCAACAACACTTTTAGCAACAACGATGAGACTGCTATCGAATTTTATGCTTCTGATAATACTATAATTACCAACAACACATGCAGCAACAGCGACTTGGGTATCAACATTGGCTCTTCTGATTTTTGTATTATTACTTACAATCTTTTACAGGAAAACGAAGGTTATGGAGTTTTCTTGAATACCAATTCTGATAATACTCTTATTCACCATAATACCTTTGTAGATAACAATCTTGGAGGAACTTCCCAGGCATATGATGATGGAACTAGGAACACATGGTTTGATGATGTTTCCCTAGAAGGAAATACCTGGAGCGACCTGTCTGGAGCAGTATTTTACTTAATTGATGGTTCCGCTATTTCTGTTGATTTATACCCTCTT
>JAAFKI010000122.1 GCA_021399345.1 Candidatus Heimdallarchaeota archaeon | reverse complement strand
GCATAATATCCTACTTCAAGACTTTGAGTTGCAACATAAATGACAGCAGTTATTAGTACGATGATGAATGTGATTAGAAACGTCCAAGCATAAAGGCTAAACAACACCCCTCCATATTTAACTGCTGGGACATTCAATTGTCTACTCACATTATTGAACGTTATTCCTCTAATTAATGCGTATATTAAGAGAACTGCTAATCCTCCCCATTCTTGACCCCAGGTGATGAAATCTGGATGAAAATCTCTCAAAGCTTGAAGAGCAATGAAGAATACTAATAGTAAAATTGTGGTTCTAGTTTGCTGTTTTTCATTATCAAATACTCTTCCAATTAGTGCTATGATAGTGGTTATTGAAATTAGTCCTACAAAAAAAGACACTTCTCCTGCAATATATTCTGCACTGGTAGAAGTCCATGCAATTGAATACCAACGATTGTAATATCCATCAGAAGCAAGTGCAATTATTTCTACTATCGCGGAATGGAGTTGAATTGCACCAGCAATTGCGAGAAAGACTCCCGAGACAATAAGAAAAGGTCTGAGGGTTTGTTTTTTGTAATAAGAATCTTCCATTATTAACCACTGATCTAATTTAAGCGAGCTAAAGAATTGCTAACTATGTTTATAAAATTTGTTAAGAAAAGATAGCTTCTAATCACTAAGTATTATTTTTCTTTGAAGCATCTATTCTTTGGAAATTGTTAATCAACAATTCCACAAAAAGTTGCTCATCTGATTCTTTCAAAACTAAAGCAGTTTCCAGATACTCTAAATCTGTCTTCTTACATAGTTCTTTGAAAGATTTGATTATTGCTGATCTAGAATTTCTATCAACTCTTGTTCCGATAGCAATAACATAAAACTCTGCAAGTTTGATGTATTTTATCTCTTTATTTTTGAGAGTTAAATCTTTAGGATTATCTTTAGAATTCAGACTATCTGAGATCATATTTTTGCCTGTGATGAGCATTCTGATTTCTTCTAGATTTTTATCAACGGATTTTTCAGCTAAGTTGAATCTTAGTATAGGGTGGTCATTTTTTGATACAAGAATAATTTCGTCTGGAAGTTTGTTAGAAGCAAGCATATTCAGAGGGTCCAAAACCACCGCAATTCCCCAGCATAAAATTGCAGCTGGAAGTAGATACTGTCGGAATATCTTTGATGATTGAAAGAAGGGTGTAACCATCCAAGCAGCAAGAAATGCAAATCCAATGAATGTTACATCGAACTTCTTATCATTTTGCCACTTTTGGAACTTTCGAACCAAGTAAAGAATGAAATAGATTATAAAAATAACTAAAATTGTAATCAAAACCCCTAAGAAGACGTTTTTGAAATCACCGCTAAAGTAATCAATTTCCCAGAAAAGTGTTGTTTCATTGAAGCTAAGCTGAGAAATATCGACAAAACCAAACAACATGGATGAAATTCCCACTAATAAAGCTGCGAAATGTGAAAAAATTGGTAGTTTATCTTCTCTTATCAATATGAACCCATTCATCAAGACTAGAAAACCTATACCTAAGAAAATATTAGTAAGTGTTGCCAAAATTAGTACAGTTCCTTCGTTTTTGGGTAAATCTGAGAAAAAGACTGTAGAAACAAGGAAACCATAACCTATGAAATTGATGATTATACCAATGGTCAAGTTTACATAGGAAATGCTTTTGGTAACTCGTTGAGCTCTGATAAAAGCATAAATAGCAAACCCAAAAAATAAAACAACTTCTAACAGTAAGAATAAATCTGGGTATGGATCAAAGCTCATAGAAGTCTTTCTTTTGGACTATTTATTAAGTTTAATTGTCTGTTGAAACTAATTCTTCTTCTTTTTCTTCTTTCTCTTCTTCTTACCCTTAACTTCCTCTTCATCCTCTTTTAAAACTTCAAGTGCTTTACCAAAAAGATCCTGTTGTGCAAAAGGTGAATGGCAATTAAAACATCGATCGTCATCAGGAGTATTAGCATAACCACATTTGTCACAATATTTGATTCCTGGCATGGGAGTGGTATCTTTCAACTCTACTCCATGCTCTTCAGCTAACTCTTCAAAAGCTGTTTTCTTATCACTATAATGTCGTTTGCTTGTTTTATCTTCCTTCTCTGGTTTCTTTGATGACATTCAATTAAAACTATAGTTACTAAAATATTTAAGATTATGGAAAATATCCATGGTTAATTAAGCTAAATAGTTGATTGTTGAATACCTTTCGATTATCTCCTTTTTCTCCTTAATGTCCTCTTTCTTATGTTCCAAATCCCAGATAGTTACGTTCTCTATGCCATCTGTATCAAGTAGTTTTATCCAAGCAAGAGAAATGTTCTTGTTCTCATCAATAATGATCTTCCCTTCTTCCTCAAGTTCTTTGATGATGAGAAAAATCTGCATGTAGTGAGTCAGAAGGTGGTAAGAATGCCAGAACTCAGCAAAAAGATCATTAAGATGAACTATCTTTCTTTTGAGAAGAATCCTCTCAATGTGTTC
>JAAFKI010000121.1 GCA_021399345.1 Candidatus Heimdallarchaeota archaeon | reverse complement strand
GATTAACATTGAGCCAATTCAAACTAGTCATCGATTACGACTAGCTGCAAAGACAGTTAACACAGATAAGTTTGCAGCGAAAGCTACTAAATTCTGTAAAGAAGTAGTAAAGCAACTTTCCTAAGATGGGGATGAAAGATGTCAGGACAAACCAGAATTGACATACTTGTTGAAAAAGTTGAGAGTTCCTTAATTCTAATGACTGGAGAATCTGGAACTGCAAAAGAAGATCTTGCACAAAAATATATAGAAGATGGTTTTACTAATGGGGACACAATTCTAGTAGTTCTTTTTGCATCTTCAGCTGCCGATTACATAAAAAAACTCAAATCAGGAATCACTGGGTTAAAAACTCATATTGACACGGGCAAAATTCACTTTATTGATTCAATATCATACCGTTCTGTTCCAGAAAAAAGACCAAAAAATACTTTTTTCTTAGATCATGCAAGTGATCTTCTGACTCTTTCAGTTACAATTAATAATCTTGCTGAGAAAACAAAGAAACTACGTATTGTTTTTGATCAATTAGCAATTCTTATGCTTTACAATTCGCCTATGCAGGTTTTGAATTTCTTACAAACATTAGCAGCTCGTATCAGGTTAAGAGATCAATCAGCACTGTTATTACTTGATTCTGGAGTTATTGATGATCAAACAGAAAACACTCTTCATACAATTGTTGACATGGTTGTTGAAACTAAAAGAGAAGAAGAATCAGAAGGCGTACAACAATTAGTAAGAATCAAGTTTGCTCATGGTAATTTTGAACCTAGATGGGTTCAAATTCAGTAGACTCGAAATCTCATTTCTTTTTAGATAATTTTCTTTTAGCTAACGATTCTATTATTTTTCCAAAGATTTTGCTATTACTCAAAGTTACAATTAATCTGTTTCTAAAACCTGGAACATAAACTGTTTTCTTCTTTGATAACGCTTCTAGAGATTTTTGTGCAACTTCATTTGAACTCATCCAGAATTTCTTAGGGACAGATGTTCTATCAAATTTCTCGAGTTCTTTTGTATCATGAAAACCAGATTCAGTCATCCCTGGACAAAGAGCTTGAATTTTGATGTTTGTATGCTTCAGCTCCTCTTGTAGTGCTTCAGACAAAGTTATCAAGAAAGCTTTAGTTGTTGTATAAGTTACATTACCATATTTTACAATCAATCCACTTATGGAAGATACATTGATGATTGTCCCAGTGTTTCTCTCAACCATTTGAGGGAGAACAGCTTTACATAGCTGAAAACTAGCAATATTATGTACATTAATCATATCTATTTGTTTTGCCAAATCACTTTCTATAAAGCTACCTGGAATCCCATATCCAGCGTTGTTAACTAGGAAAGTTATATTTTCAGTTTTTCTCAATTTATCATAAACAGCATCAATTTCTTCAATTTTTGAAAGATCTGCTTTAATCGTTAGAACAGCAGTTTCATATTTCTTTTGTAATTCTGCAGCTAATTCTTGAAGTTTATTTTCTCTTCGAGCTATAATAATCAGATTAAATCCCATGACAGCGAATCCTCTAGCAAAAGCTTCTCCAATTCCACTTGATGCTCCGGTTATAACAGCAAAAGGTTTTTCTTCTTCATTCATCAGACTTCACTTCTTGAAACGATAATAACCCAACACAATTACAGTTACACCGAAAAAACTTATACCAATTATGAAAGCTGTTAATACCCATCCTTTTTCTGTCACAGCTTCAGGATTCAGCAGAGAGAGAATATCGTACTCAATCATATCAATGTAAGTATAAATATTGTTTATACCTAGAAGAGGAGTCAATTTTGCTAATTCAGCGTTTGTATCTCGCGCAATCTGAATTATCAGCTTCTCTTCAATCTGAGGCTGTGTAATAATAATAGAAACATTTTCAGTAATCATCGTTTCAACAATTTCCTCTAAGTGTTGAGCTGATGGTTCAGAACCTTCATGTTCTTCAATAACACCCATTCTTTCAACACCTAATATATTCAGAAGGTAGAGAAAAGATGGATGATGTACAACTACTTTCAAGCCAATAGTTCGATTGAAAGGAGTTTCTTGTATACTTACTAATAGGTCATCAAGTTCTGCGAGATAGTTATCTCTATTTGATTCATACTCTGTTTGATGAGCTATATCAAGTAAAATAACTTTATCAGTAATGTTTTGAGTAAAAATTTTCGCCAAATTTGGATCCATCCACAGATGAGGATTTGTATTTCCTGTGATGGGATCTACTTCCATCATATCGTCTGTAGCTAAATATAAGACATTCAAACTAGAATATTCACTAGCTTCTAAATCAATCCATGATTCAAGTCCAGGCAGTCCAATAATAATGAAAAGATCAGATTCTAAAATCATTTTTATAGCGCTAGGTAACAACTCAAAAGTATGAGGATCTTCGCCCCCAGTAACTACAGCAGCTGGAACAAACAAACCCTTACCTATTTCAGCTGCCCAGTCTGCAACTACTGACAAACTTGCAACTACTTTGATTTCACCTGTAGGTTCTTCAGAAAAGGAGTAATCTTCTCCTTGTTCAAAGTTTGTTGCAGATATAACAGAAGTTGAAACTAGGAACATAAATAGCGAAGTGAAAGAGAGGACTCTTCTAAATTTTAGATTCATTCAAGCTACATTGCCAAGAACTTATTTATTATTTGTCGTTAAACCACAATGAACAAATAGTTAGAAAGAATAAGTTATTTCATGTCAGTTGTAAGTACATTTGTTGAATCCTTCAAAGAATCACTTCTTCTCAAAACAATTGCTACAATTGTAGTTCTAGGAGGGCTGATAACTGTATTTATAGTATTTATTGACAATTTTCTTATTAGAGCATTAGGAACGGCGTTAATCATAGGGGTCTTAGGGGGAGTAATAGGCGTTTTTGTACTTCTAAAAGGAATGGTTTTCCTTGGGGAGGCGATAGCTCATTCAGCTTTTGCAGGAGCTGCATTAGGAATTCTTCTAGGTATTGATCCACTTATCACAATCATTGCATTTGGTTTGATTGCTTCGATGGGTGTAGGTTATGTAAATGAAAAGAAGATAATGAAAAGTGAAGTGATAATTGGAATAGTATTTACAAGTTTTATGGCATTAGCAATTCTGTTTATTGGTCTCATGCCCTTTTACTCAACAGACGTAAGGTCTATACTGTTTGGAAATATCTTCCTTGTTTCCATAGAAAATCTGATTATCTTATTCTTTGTCGCAGTTTCAGTTCTGCTGATAATTTTGGGTATAAAGAAAGAACTATACTTCATGACGTTTAATCAAGAAATGGCAGCTATCATTGGTATTCCAGTAAGATTTCTTAATTATCTATTTCTTGCATTAATGGCTATAACAATTGATATTTCCCTAAAAGCTGTAGGAGCAATTTTAGTTTTTGCTATGATAATCACACCTGCTGCAGCTGCATATCAATGGACTTTCAAGCTAAAGAAGATGCTTGTTTTAGGAAGTCTTTTTGGTGTGTTATCTGGATTTCTAGGAGTAGCTATTTCCTATTTATGGGATTTGCCATCAGGTTCAACTATTGTTGGAGTGGCAACATTAATTTTCATAGTCTCTTTTGCTTTGTCACCAAAAAGAAGAAAATCAGGAACAGGACATGTTGTAGCTGACTGTGATTATTGCTCAAAAACAATTTTAGGAAAACAATACTGTTTAGAGGATAATTGTTTAGCCAAAGATATACCTCACAAACATGATGAAAAGGGATTGCTTATCTATAAAACCGATTTAGATAAGAAAAAGTCTCTAACAAGGCATGAACATGATATTGGAGGGGAAGAGAAATGAGCTCTAAAGCTACACAAGATGTTGTTATTTGTTTAAGGGATGTCAATGTAGTATACGGTAATTTAGTTGCTTTATATGAAGTAAATGTTGACATTTGCAAAGGTGATTTTCTAGGTATTTGTGGACCTAATGGATCGGGAAAAACTACTCTGTTAAAAACGATTATGGGACTATTGGAACCTCTTACTGGTCAAGTAGCCTTGTTTGGTAACAAAGTTGAGGATAAAATCCCTAAAGAAACTAAATTTAAGTTTGGATATGTCCCACAAATATCAGACATTGATCGTAATTTCCCAGCTTTAGTTAAAGATGTTGTTGAGATGGGGAGATATGCAAAAGCAGGTATTGGTAAGTCTTTAACAAAAGAAGACAAGCAAAAAGCTCTTGATGCACTGAAACTTGTCGAGATGGATCACATGCTAGAACGTCCTATAGGTCATTTAAGTGGAGGGCAACAACAAAGAGTTTTAATTGCTCAAGCTCTAGCAGCTGAAGCTGAAGTATTGCTTTTAGATGAATTTACAAGTGCTCTTGATTTCAAAATGACTGAGGAAGTTATGGAGCTGTTAGATTACTTGAATCACACCCATGGAATAACGATTGTCACTGTTGGTCATAATCTTGGGTTGCTTAGAGCTTATTGTAGTAGAATTATATGCATAGACAAAATTATTGCTTATGATGGAACTCCAAAAGATCCTGAATTGGATGTTGTAATCAATCAAATCTTTCACTAATATAAAATATAAAAAGCAGAGAAAATAAAAGATAACCTTCAACTGTATTTTGAATAGTTGTTTCCATTATACTTTGCGTTTCATTAATATATCTATGGTAGAAACTGTTTTTGGTTGTCCATCACTATCTAGTACTTCTGAACCGATAGTTACATCTGCAATTTCGACTATTTCTGGTAAAAATCTATGTTTTGTGATTTCTGCCACATCGACTGCCTTGGAAATTGATCTACCTCTAGCACGTATTGTGCATTCCTCTTCACCTTTATTGAAGATTGTAACAACTACTAGACAGTAATTCATAGTACCTTTCTTACCTATGTAGATTGCGTTCTTTATTTCGTCTTTTGACATGAATTATCACCGCTTGCAAATAGTGGCTAGTAAATAATAAGCATGTACTTTTTTAAATCTTTTTTCAACAAGGATAGATTTTAAGGAGAATCACTTCTTAAAATCTGGTAATCGTTCATATTTGCGCTTTACGAAGGAATCTTCGAATTTTTCATGGAAGTATGATTCATCATATTCAATTTTATATTCGCGTTCCTTTGGAACTATAAGATTAATAGCGTCATCAACCCTCTCGAGTTCAACTTTCAAACTCTCTTCATTATAGATTTCCCCTTCAGCTTCACAACAAAGAGGTTCCTCATGAGATTCAATTGTAATCTTTCTTCCTCTAGAAAACCATACACCTTCTAAACCTAAATGGTTTCCAGGAATTGCTTTTACAAGCATGGTTATTCTACTGAATCCCTTCTTTCCATGGACAATTCCTAGTCCCAAATCCTTGTTTTTATCACAAAAAACGTGGTTACCTGGCATTACATGAAAGCCAGTAATATCATCTCCTAAAGCTACAAAGAAGTTTGATAGTTCATCAATCTTAATCGGCTCTTGATCATCTATCGAAACTGAGCAAGGAGTGTTTTTAGTTTTAATTACGTACTTCAGAGCAAGATAATTATATTTAATCGGCCCGATTTTCATCCATTTCATTTCATGATGAGCAGCAGCTGCAGCTTCTCCTGAAAATCCTCCATCAGTCATATCAAATGAGTATGTTTCTTTATCTCCTTTACATTTAATTGCAGCGAATTTCTCACTGTGCCCTTCAGCTATGATGGCTAAACTTTTCTCCAAGCTGTAGGGGATAGAATGAGTTTTGTGCCAATCGCACATAGATCCAGCAGATATTAAACCTAATGTCACATCTGGGTGATTGACAATTACATCACCCATATTGGTAGCAGTTCCATCACCACCAAAAGCGATTAAAGTCTTATATCCATCAATTATTGCTTTTTGTGCTAATTCCATCTCATGCCTTGGCCCCTCTGTGACAGCGTGGTCAAAATTACCAATATGCTCTTTAGTCATTTTAAGTGCTTTTTCTAATTTTTTACCTAATTTACCAGTATTCGCGTTTGGATTAATTACAACAAAGGGGTCTTTAGCCATATATTTCAGAGGACGTTGACTTCTATATAAAATTAATGCACTAAATTATCTCTTAAGGTCTTGAAATATGGAAGATTCAGCCCTTTTAATGGATACATTTTAAAGGGGGATTTCACTAAATGTTAGTTGATAACTATGATTTGTCCTCAATGTGGAACTGAAAACGCAGATCACGCTAGTTTCTGCGGAAAATGTGGTAGAGAATTAGAAGGTGCTCCTGCACAACCTGAACAGCAAGCTGTTCCTGCACAACCTATTCAACGTACACGTCCTGATAAACTTGTTAGATGTTCAGATGATAAGCAAATTGGTGGTGTAAGTTCTGGATTAGCGAGATATTTCGGCTTAGATGTTGGCTTAGTTAGATTACTAATGATATTAGGTCTTATATTTGGAACTGCTACTTTCTGGATATATATTATCCTTTGGGCTGTTTTACCAGAACAACAATGTGGATCTCAGTAATCCCTATTTTTCATTCTTTTTTTCTTGAAAAAAATCTTCTAGTTGAGCACTTTTTGATCTTTTAATAGTTGGAAACACCTGATCCCAAGGGATTTGTTTAGATTCTAAGTTATTTTCTTTTAGATATTTCAGGACCTTATCTGGAAAATTAGGTGCCACAAGTATTCCTCTTACAGCCTTTTTCTCCTTTTCAACAAAATACTCTATGTATCTTTTAAGTTGATGAGCATCTGCTGGAGAAGCATTTCTTTTCTTTACTTCTACAATTATCTCACCATCTTTTCCCATACCTCTAATATCGACAGGACCAACATCTGTGTTGTATTCAGTTCTGATAACTTGAAATCCTGGTTCAATTAGGTCTGGATTAGTGACCAAATATTTCACTAAATCACTTTCATCTCCATAAATTGTCATTTCTATTTCATCTTGAGCATGCCATAAGGCAACGAAAGCAATATGGGAAAAATCTATCACAAGAACTTCTTTTGTTTTTACTCGTTCAGTTAACATTTCCAAATATGTTTCTTTTTGAGAAAATCTTATAGGCCCAGCTTGTGGTTTTTGCCAATTCAGAGGTTTCACACCTATTGGCCCATGCATGATTATAGATAGATCTCTCTTGATCACCAATAATCTATCCCCATCACCTAAATATGACTTAATTCTTCCATCAAATGTTGCAGAACATCTTCCAGAAAGAATAATCATCTTTTCTCCTACAGCGGAATTTAACCTCTTAACTAAATCAGGCAATGAATCTATAGATATTTGTTCAAAATTTGAGTGAAACATGCAAAGCCCTCAGAATCTGATTTTATGATTTACTATTTAAGAAGGGATTTATTTATGCTATTTCAATTTTTCCAAAAAGTAACGTAAGGTTTTTTATTATATTGCTTATTGAAAAGATTGAAGTATAATGGCGGACCCGATGATTGTTTATCAGACTATGCTGTATATTCAGATGTCTATTGTAATTGCATGTTTACTCTTTGGATCAATTATGGATTTAATTAAACGTGAAGTCTCAGATATTCCTTGGTTGGTTATGATTGTTACAGGAGTTATAACATCTATAGTTCTCATAATCTTTGCAGAGGATAAAGGCAAAGCGGGAACTATGTTTGGTATCAATGTTGGAGTAGGAATTGTTATGGGTTTATTGCTTTACTACACAGGAGTAATGGGCGGTGCTGATGCTAAAGCTGTAATGGCACTATCTTTCAATACTCCAGTTTATTTCTTTAATTTTGCAATCTTACAAATCCCAATATACAATTGGGTCCCATCCATTTTCAATACTTTCTTCAATTGGTTGCTCGCAATGGTAGTTTTTTATCCACTACCACTGCTATTCTACAACATTTATCGTAAGGCAAGAGGTAATAATCTATTTGAAAAAACTGAAGGTAATTTTGCAGAAAAGATTCTGATGCTAATTTCAGGTTATCTCACTCCTGTTGAAAAAGCTAAGAATAGACAAGATATTGTTTATTCAGAAGTGTTCGATGAAACCAAGGACAAATGGGAGATTAAACACTTCATGCAAGTTGTAGAAATTGAAGAGGAAGAGAAATTCAAGAAGGAAGTAGAAGATGATATAGAAAAAACAGGAAGAAAGAAAATTTGGGTAAAAGTTCTACCCCCTGGGATTGTATTTTTACTAATTGGGTATATTGTCAATATTCTTGTAGGAAATATCTTCTTTCTTATATTCCATTATACTTTAGGATGAAATCTTGTCTTCAAAAGAATATAAATAGACTTCTTGCCTTTTTATCTTGATACAAATGGAACCACAAGAAATAGCAGAGAAGGTTCTTAACTTGATTAGGAGTGGAAATCAAGCGGATATTTTACTCTTTTTTACAGAAATTTACGATAATGAGAGAGATGTACTTACAGCTCTTCTTAATGTCCAAAACCAACTCAGAAAACTAGGAGGAAACTGGCCTCCAGTAGGGAAGCAAATTGAAACAATGGATGAAATTATTCAGTTTTCACAAATTGCTATTGGCTATGCTCTAGAAAACGGAGATAAACTAACTGCTGGAAAGCTAAATCACAATGTTGCTTCTTGCTGTTTCCCAAATATGGACGATGGTGTAGATTCGAAATTCATTGAACCAGGTTATCGGGCAGCGTTAGCTGACTATAAGATTAGACAAGACATTGGTGAAAAAGTTCCTTTGCTCTGGGCAAAGTGGCTTTTAGGAGTTAGTGAGTTCATTAAAGGGGATGTTGAGGTTTCTATAACAACATTAGAAGATACTTCTAAAATAGCTTTAGAAGAACCAGAAGATAGGGGATTAGCAGCTTGGGCAGATATGATGAAAGTTAAGTTTCAACTTAAATCTGGTTACATTTCAAAAGAAAAAGCTACTAAGAAAATCAATAAGATTGAATCAGTTTTAACTAAGCTTGATGACAAATATGGTTTAGGTACTCTTAAACAAATAAAAGAAATATAGAAAAAAAAAGAGGAGATTAAGAACTAGTTTCTAGTTGTAGTTCGAGTTCTCGATTTATTTTTTCTTTGACATCTCCTAAAATATAATTTAACACCTCGTTATAGTCTACTTCAATTCTAAACAATCTTTTGAAAAAAGGTAGAAGAGAATTCAGGTCTTTCTTTAGAATCCTATATGCTCTTGTTAATGGAATAAGAGGAGAACCGTATCCAACAGAATCTTTTAAGGCAAAGTTCTTTGATTGGAGAAAATCAATCACAAAAACTTGATCGTCATACCAGAGAAGATTGTGTTCACTAAAATCTCCATGAACATATCTTGCTTGAAACATATTGTAAAGTATGTCTACACATTGTTCTAGTATTTCAGATGGATCCTCAAAAAAATTTTTACTTAAATCTCTTAAAAGGGGAGCGGGACCATTTTCATCTCCTATTAGCTTCATCGAGTAGCTAAAACCTGCATATTTGAATGGTTGAGGAACAGGAAGCTTAGCTTTGAAAAGATCTAAATTCTTATAATATTCGAGTTTAGCAAATTGTGCTACCACTACATATGGAGAAGTACGATAAGTTCCATGTATGACCCCTCTATGTGTGGTTCTATAGAGTTTGTAACTCTTTACAGCAATGTTTCGCTCATATTTGTCTATACCCCAACAAACGAAAGCTTCTTTTCCTTGACCGATAACCTGTTTTGCTTCTACCAAAAGTCCATTTTCGATAGCCTCAGCTAAGGCTTGTGTTGTAGATATCTCAGTTATTTCGCTTGAAGTATCTCTTTTTTCTAAATATTCTCTGTTTATCACTTTTGATACACTTCCACAAATAAAGGGGTCAAGACAAAACGATAACAAGTGAATGCAATAAAGAAAGAATTGTAAAAATTGTAAAAATTGTAAAAGCGAAGAGAGAATTTTATAATGGTAGCTTAGGTGTCATAGTGACTGTTTCTTTGCAAACAATTGTGATTTTTTGTAAAGTTAAACTTGCGATCATTTTGCTCATGACACCTCCATTCTTCTGATATTAAGTTGAAAAAATAGAATTAATAAATATATCGCACTTCGTTATATCTTCAAAAACTAGTCATCATCTATGATAATTCTCTGCATATATATCTCACAGTCTTTACAAACCATAAAATCATAAGTTTCTTTCTCCTTATAATAAATTGTGAAAAACATCGGTTTATTACATTTACCGCATTTTACTTCAGATTCTTCTTCCGAAACGAAAATCAGCTCTTTCACATCTACTTTGGGAGTTATATAGCGACTCATCCTACTCAACTATGAAACATTTTCTTTAGATATTATATATTATATCAACTAACTATTTATTTATTGTCTAATTTTCTTCGCTTTCAAACAAATAATATAAATATGGGTTCAGATTCAGAAGAAACGAAATGATAGGAGACAGATATAACATCAAATTTACTCTTCCTGGTAAGGGTGAAGCAGAGGGAGAATTGATTCGCATCAAAGGTCCTCACTTAACAGAAATCATTAATCGAAATTTACCTATAACTTCTCGTGGTTTAGTAAGAGATGGAATGTTTGTAATCCCAACAAATGTTCTTTATACTATTGAAAAACCTGCAATTTCCGGGAGAAAGGGGGATATTATTTACGATTCAAAAGCCAAGGCAATAATAGTACTTCTTGAAGAGAAACGATTTGATTCTAAGATGGCAAACATTGGGACCATAACAAAAGGCATGAAAATCTTCACATCATTGACAATGTCCTCGGGAGTAAGAATAGAGAGTATTGAATAGAAAATGTACATCAAATTTTCCGAAGAGAAAAGAAGATTTATAAATAGATTATTAGTCTTTAAGTCGAGAGCATAAAATAGGGGAAAACAATGAACATACGACAAAACGTTGTTAAAACACTTAAAACTGTTAAAGAGGAATATGGAAAAGTAGATTTTGGAGATAAGATTTTGGATTTAATCTCTATTGTCGGAATAGTTCTTTTCTTAGTTTCATTTGTTTCTGTTTTTCTAAGTAGAATATTCAATGCTGTTAATATTGTTTTTATTCTCTATCCTTTAGGTTTAGCAGGAATTGCTGCTTCTTTTAGAATGAAGAAAAGAGATAAACCAGAAGAAGCTGAAAAATTATTTAAAGAATGGGTTTGGATTTTTGGAACCATAACAGTAATCAGTGCAATAATAATTATACTTGGTTATGTGTTCGCCTAAAATATTCATATTTTACTTTTCCTCTATCAGCAATTTTTTTATATTAAGTAATATAAGTTTAATCTGATGACTCAAGAAACTTACCGTATTTATTCGAGGGTACTTAAGTTTGGACAACAGATTGGTCTTAGAAGATTAATCGAGACACTAGTTTTCGGTATAACCGTTTTTGCTATCACTTTAGTCTATTTATACGTTATAACCTTTGCTCCAATTGGTTCAACAGGAAAATATATTTTCTTTCCACTAGGTTTCTTCTTTGAGTTAGTACTTATTCTTAGTTATATAGAAAATCACTACTTCATAGACATTTTTGGTGAAAATACAAATAAATTGATGTCAGTTTTATCATTTCTCTCATTAGTTGTCATAATTCTTTATGCTAGTATTCCAGGCTTCTATACTTTAGTTCCTCCAGAAGTTCATCCACAGAGTATAGCTTTGATAGTCTTGTTCTTTCTGCTGAATGTAATTGAAACAGCTTATTTCTTGTTTTCAATTCCACGAACCGATAGATCAAATACTTTTGGACTAGAATACCAATTTTCTATCCTTGAAAAAAGTTTAGAGAACAAAAAGTTGGGTGATCTACATATAGATAAAGCTGTTACCAAAGGGTTGAATGCCTTGAAACGAAGAGTAACTGAAGAAGGATTTTGGGGAGATTTTAGTCCAACATTTGAAACAGCTTGTGTTTTAGAACTATTTAGTAAATTGGGGTATAATGAGGATACTGAATGGATAATAAATACAGAAGAAGGTAAGAAAACAGTAACTCTCGGTAAATCAATCGAAAGTCTAAAAGCAATTGTCGAAACAGCTGAAACTATTGATAATTCATACGAACAATTCTTCATTTTATATGCTCTAAGTCTTTTTGACCCAACAATTTTCGATTCAAGAACTGATTTAGTTGATGATTTCGTTGATTCTATTTTTGAAGAAACAGAATGGGATTTCATAAACAAATTGAATAGATTCACTTCGAATCTTCGTTCTAGAACAACTCCTTTGCACATCATTATGAGCTATGTGGGAGATATAACAGGAAATATTAAATTGCTAGATAAGATGGCTAATTTATTCTCTGCTTCAATTGACATTGTAATTAAGAGAGGTTATGCTCGATTCTCCACATCACAAACAGGAAAAACTCCGATAGAAATGTTTGCTAGGATGATGTTATCACTGCAAGATATTAGAAGAGCACCTTCAAGAAGACAACAATTTGTACAAGCTGTTGTAGGTACCCAGTTCATCGAAGGATCCTGGGCAGCTAATATTGGTACAACAGGATATGTGATCCAAGCCCTCCTCCCAAGTGAAACAGCTGATTCTTCACCATTAAAGAAAGCAGCTATTTACTTAGCTGCAATTCAAGACAAAGAGGGATTATGGAATGCAAGTATCGAAGAAACAACAATTGCTTTGATGGCATTGATAGGTTTACAAAAAATAGCTGAACAAGAAGCTACAGTTTAAGCTTGAAACTTACATTTATATTTCCCTTTTTTTATTTTATTCAATGATTAAAAGTGAAAAGAATGTTTACATAGCTTGTTCCATGATAAAAGCAAGTCAATTAGACTTCTCTTTGTTAGATTTTCTTATAGATTTCTCAGAAAATCAAGGTTATCATCCTTTTGTTCCTGGAAAAATGGAGGATGCTTCATCAAAGGTAGTTTTTGAGAGAGATATGAATTGGTTAAGAGATTCAGCAAAAATAATAGCTGATGTCAATGAACCATCTCATGGAGTAGGGATGGAGATAATGTACGCATACAAGTATGATATACCTGTTATATGTTTATTGAATGAAAAAAGTAAACCACTTTCTAGAATGGTTGAAGGAAGTCCAAATACTGCAATTATTATCTATAATTCCAAAAAAGATTTAGAAGAAGAACTTAAGGATTTTGAATTAGATGAAACTAGTGTATTCTTTTGTTCTAAATGTGATGAAAAAACAATTCATTTAAGGAAAAACTGCTTAAAATGTTGAAATGGCAGACCCAAGGCGATTTGAACGCCTGCCACAGGAACCAGAATCCCGTATCCTTCCACTAGACGATGGGTCTTTATTCTTAGTTGAGTTGAGAAAGATATTGGGAAATTAAAAGTTTTGGTAGACGCTTCAAACAATCAAGGAAAGTAAATATAAAGGTATGTCGGTAAAATATTGCATGAAGAAAATATTCATTACTGGCGCAAGCAGAGGGTTGGGATTAGAATTTACTAAGCAATATCTGAAAAAGGGTGAAATTGTCATAGCAAGCTGTAGAAAACCAGAAGAAGCTGATGCTCTAAAGGAGTTAGAAGCTAAATTTCCTAGTAAGTTAAATATTGTTCAACTTGATGTGGTAAATGAACAGTCTAGAAATGCTGTTTTTGAGAAAATTGAGAAGGATTTTGATAACATTGATATTCTCATTAACAATGCTGGAATAATTTCAGGAAATGAAAAAGAATCTTCAATTCTTGGAGAAATTTACAAAGAGGATTTCAGTAAAGTTTTCTTAGTTAATTCAATTGCTCCTTTACTAATGAGTGAGAAATTCTTACCCTTATTAGAAAAAAGTGAAGGAGCTAAAATCATTAACATTTCTTCTCAAAATGGAAGTATAGCAAGTAAAAACGTTGGTGGGAAGTATTCCTATGCAGCAAGTAAGGCAGCTCTCAACATGATAACCAAAATATTGTCAAATGATTTGAGAGATCAAGGTATAACAACAATAGCAATTCATCCAGGTTGGATAAAAACTGATATGGGAGGTTCAAACGCACCTCTAGAAATAGAAGAACCGATTTCAAAAATAATAGATCTGACAGATAGAAGTGGAATATCCGAATCAGGTAAATTTCTAGATAGAAAAGGAAACGATGTTCCTTGGTAGAAAAAAAAATAATTAGAGATGAAAAACATGAGAAGAGTTTTGATCACTGGAAGTAGTAGAGGATTGGGTTTCGAATTTGTAAGACAGTTATTAGAAAATGGGGATAAGATTATTGCCTGCAATAGAGATCCTTTCAGATATTCAGATCTTTTGGAATTAAGGGATAAATTTGGGGAGAAACTAGTTCTTGTTGATTTGGATGTTTCTAGTAAAGATTCTATTGATAATGCTTACTTTCTAATCTCTAAAGAAATAGATGGGTTGGATATACTGATTAATAATGCTGGTATCCGCTTTGGAGGAGATGAGAAGTTTAATGATGAATTGGGTAGATTGTATAAAGAGGATTTTGGTAAGATTTTCACAGTAAACTCTGTTGCACCATTATTGATTGTTGAGAAGTTTTTGCCCCTAATAAAAACTGGAAAGAACCCCATTATTGTTAATATTTCATCAACAAGTGGGAGTATAGGTAGAAGAAGTCGTAAAGGTGGAGGATACAGCTATAGTGCAAGTAAGGCAGCACTAAATATGATCACTAAAGCTCTTTCTGTAGATCTGAAAGAAGAAGGAATTACTGTTGCTTCCATTCACCCTGGTTGGGTTAAAACTACAATGGAATACACAGAAAATGCACCATTAACTACTTATGAATCAATAAAGGGAATGAGAAAGGTAATTGATAATCTGTCAATAGAAGAAACTGGAAAGTTTTTTGATTGGGAAGGTAATGAGTTACCTTGGTAAAAGAAAGATAAAAGAAACTGGTAGCCCTAGGAAGATTCGAACTTCCGTCTGCAAGCCAAAACCTACAATGCTTGGCCACTACACCACAGGGCTATTCTAACTACTTCTCCTCTTCTTCGATACAGATTTTAAATCCTTCCTTTGGAACCTAACATCATTAGATAAACATAAAAAATAAATTTATGGAAAACCATTATGAGCAAATCTCTCTTAATTCTATTTAATAATGGAGAAACTGAGAGTAATTTCAAATCGCACATATCAGGTGGAAAATTACTCTGGTCAGGTAATAATGGTTTTGAATTGATTGGTAAAGGAAAAGAGGAATGGGATAAAGTATTACTTGTTAAGTTTAGAAGGATTAAATTTTTACAAGAAACTATAAAAAAAACTACAGAAATCAGAATTTAACAATCTAAGGGTTATTATCGTTAAACCTGTCCCACAAGTAGTAATAGGGTCTCTTAAGATTCTGATGAGAAGAATATTTTCAATATTACCTAAAACTTTCTACCTAACTGAAGAAGTTGATTATGACTTATTGAACTCTCCACACCTTCCTTCCAAAGAGCAATTTGCACAGTTATTTAATGAAAAACTGAATGAACCAGTAGATATGTTAAATTTTCTAAAATACCTCAACAAAGCTGATTATCAGAACAAAACTGGAACCAAAGTAAGTGGAAAGAAAGCGTATAGTCAATATAGTAAACAAGTAGTACGAATTATACCAAAATTAGGTGGATGTATTCAACATACAGGTAAGGTTGTTAAACCAATAATTGGTGAAATTGAACAAGAGTGGGAATCTTTTGCTATTATGCAATATTATACACGAAAAATCTTTGAAGATATGTTTAGAGTGAGATTAAAAAAGGAACACAGGATGATAGGAGATAGAGAGGCTGGTTTGGATAAAACAAAGGTTATCGCTTTCAATCCGAAATAGTAAATTCAAAATTCAGAATAAATTTTTTAAAATATCTGTGAAGTTTACAAAGTATGGAATATTCTGAAGTCAAGAAAGATCTGTTTACAGTTTCAGATGATTATTATTTAGTTCACTGCATAAGTTCAGATTTTGTAATGGGGGGAGGTATTGCAGTTCCATTCAACAAGAAATTTAATCTAAAAGAACAATTCAAACAGATAGAAAAAGCAGATCCTTCAATTCTAGAACATCCTACATGTATTCTATTAGGAAAAGTATTCAACTTGATTACTAAGAACTTGGTTTATCACAAACCTACTTATTTTACTATGACCAAAGCTTTGAAGAAAATGAGAGAGATATGTGATGAAAAAAGAATTACGAAGTTAGCAATGCCTAAGATAGGAAGTGGAATTGATAGGTTAGAATGGCCCAAAGTTAGAGAAATTATCCAAAAGGTATATGCTGATACAGACATCGAAATTCTTGTTTGCTACATTGAATAGATTTTTTCAAAATTTAGAAAACTATGAAACACTTAAATATTTCTCTGTCTTATGTACAATGTTTCAATTTTTTTAAAATAAATGGAAGTGAAATTGTGAAATTAAATAAGAAAATAAGAAAGATAGGCTTACCTGTTTTACTAATATTTCTCATAGTAACTATAATGATTTCAAAAGATATGATAGCATCAATAGAATCTTCAAAAGTGCAAAATATTAACACAGAAAGCAGCTACACTGAAACTATGTGGTTAACAACAGAAGTAATATCTACAGAAAGTAATGGCTTATCAGGTCGCTCTTCTATTGCAGTAGATTCAAATGGTAATGTACATGTAGCTTGGTATGACTACACCAACTATACAAATTGTGGTATAGATACCGATATATTCTATAAATTCTGGAATGCAACAAGTAAGAGTTGGAATTCCACAGAAGTAGTATCCACTGAGAGTACATTTGATAGTCAACTACCTTCTATTGCCGTAGATGGTAACGGAAATGTACATGTAGCTTGGTTTGATATGCCAGATTATGACATTTTTTATAAATCCTGGAATGCAACAAGTATGAGTTGGAGTTCTACAGAAGTACTAGCTACTGAGAGTACCTCGGTTTCAGCGTATGTGTCTTTAGCTGTTGATGATAATGGAAATGTACATGCAGCTTGGGTTGATTGGACCAATTATGCAGGCTCAGGTACAGATGCAGATATATTCTATAAATTCTGGAATGCAACAAGTATGAGTTGGAATTCCACAGAAGTAGTATCCACTGAGAGTACATTAGCTTCAAATGAACCTACCCTTGTAGTCACCACTTTGGGTGATGTGCATATTGCATGGAAAGATAATACAAATTATGCATTTTGTGGATCAGATTCAGATATATTTTATAAATTCTGGAATGCAACAAGTAGAATTTGGACCATTACAGAAGTGGTTTCTACATATTCAAATGCATATTCAGACACACCTTCTATTGATGTTGATAGTTTAGGTAATGTTCACATAGCTTGGAAGGATATAATAGACATTTATGGAGGTCCTGATCAAGACATTTTTCACAGACAGAAATCTGCTATAACTTCCTCATGGGCCACTACAGAGGTAGTGTCTTCTGAAAGCAGTGATTCATCGAGTAATCCAGCTCTTGTTGTTGATAACGTTGATAATATCCACGTAGTGTGGCATGATTATACAAACTATCTAGTGACTGACTCTGACTGGGACATTTTTTATAAATTTTGGAATTCTACAGATTCAACTTGGAATACAACTGAACTAGTATCCACAGTAAGCACAGATGGAGCTGCTTTTCCAGATGTTACTTGGAGTGATGAAGGAAATATTCATATTGTATGGCATGATTGGACCAATTATACTAATTCTGGAGACGATATAGATATTTTCTATAGAAAGCTACTAAGATTACCTTATCCCATATTAGATGATATTTCACCTAGTGTTAGTACTACAGGTAATATCACTCTAAATTGGAATGCAGTATCGAATACAGAGAAATATTATATTTATCGTTCACTAATACCTATAGTTTCCTTTGCTAGTTTAACTCCACTAGCAACTCTTACAAGCTCAACAACTTATGAAGATCTCTTTTTAACACCTGGAATTTATTACTATATTGTTGTTGCTTCTAATGAGTATTTGAATCGTTCATCGAATGAAGAATGGGTTATAGTAGAACTCCCGCCAGTGATACCTGAGCTTCCTATACAATCTCTTTTTATCATGATTGGATTAATAACATTAGTACCAAGTTATATAACTTTTAAAATGAAGAGAAGGAATAATTAATTCCTTTAACCTTTTTTTCTTTCTGATACAAAAAACAATTTTTCTTGAATGAATTTCTCAAACTATTATATCCGAAGTGTTTAGTGATTCAGAAATTGAAATCTTAGTTTGTTATATTTAGTTAGTCTTTTAGTGTTGATTTGCTCTTATTACTGCTCTACACCACATACAGAGCAGATTTTAGCTTTACTAGATATTGTCTTTCCACAATTGATACATTTTACTTCTTCTTTTTCTATTAGTAATGATATTACATACTGGAATCCAAAAGCTAAGAATCCTATTGCAAAAATTCCAAGAACAGAGAAGTCTATAATTACAAGAATAAGGAAAGTAACGTTATTATCATCAAATAACAAAACCAAAGCTATAATGAGCAGAGGTATAGCAAACAAAATAGCTATTACCAATAAGAAAATCAGAAAAGGTCTGAATGAAATCCATATTGCTTGAAACTTTCTCTTAAATTTCTCTGAGCTCATATAATCTCCTTCTTATTAATCTCTTCAACAAATACAGAAGTAGTGTACGTATTTAACTCTTTTTTATAAGAAATCCTTGTTACTTGAACTGAAAGAATCACTTGAAACAAAAGATACTAGTTTTTGATCTCATTAATTAGAAAAAGTTGGTAGTCCCTGGGAGATAAATTCAGGCTCTCCTCGCAAGAGAATACCTTTTGAACTCCCGGCGCCAGATTCAAAGTCTGGAATGTTTCCAGGCTACACCAAGGGACTAAAGTGTTGTCAAATTTCTTTGACAACCGTTGATTTATTGTTTCAATTTTAAATTTTTCTAATGCTCTGCTTATTTTTTAGCCCATGAATCTCTCAAAGTAATTATTCTGTTTAAGACCAATTTTTCTTTTGTTGAATCGACTAAGTCTATAACAAAATACCCATTTCTTTCAAACTGGAACCTTGATTCTGGTTCATTATCCTTTAGGAATGGTTCCACATATGATTTCATTATATTTATAGAATCGGGATTGATATAATCTTTGAACTCTTTTCCTTCTTCAGTATCCATTGGATTCTCCTTAGTATACATTCTATCATATAATCTTACTTCAACTTCTAGTGTATTGTTAGCGGATATCCAGTGAATAGTTCCTTGTACTTTTCTTCCATCTGGAGATTCTCCTCCTTTAGTTGTAGGATCATATGTACAATGAATTTCAGTTATCTTCCCAGTTCTTTCATCTTTGACCACACTTTCACACTTTACGAAATAGGCATATTTCAATCTAACTTCTTTTCCTGGTGAAAGACGATAATAGTCTTCAGGAGGAGTTTCCATGAAATCTTCTTGCTCAATGAAGAGGTTTTTACTAAATTTAACCTTTCTAGTCCCCATTTCTTTATCAGATGGGTGATTTGGAACTGTAAACTCCTCTTCTTGATCTTCTGGATAGTTTGTTAAAACTAGTTTGACAGGATTGATTACACTCATAACTCTTGGGCATCTTTTATCCAAATCTTCTCGTATGTAGTGTTCAAAGATAGACATATCAATCAATTTTTCTCTTTTAGTGAAGTTAATAGCTAAAGAGAAATTTCGTATTGCTTCTGGTGTATATCCTCTTCTTCTCATTCCGGCTATTGTGAGCATTCGAGGATCATCCCATCCGTTGACATAACCTTCCTCTACAAGCATCCTCAGTCTTCTTTTACTAAGGACCATGTAGGAGAGATTCATTTTAGCAAATTCTATTTGTTGAGAATGATGAATTGGATTACCATCTTCATTGTCTAATTGATCTATATACCAATCATAAAGTGACCTATGTACTTCGAATTCCAGAGTACAGATTGAATGAGTTATCCTTTCGATTGAATCCTCTAAACCATGAGCCCAATCATACATTGGATAAATGCACCACTTATCACCAGTATTATGATGACTTGCATGAAGGATTCTGTATACTATCGGATCCCTCATTAACATATTAGGATGAGCCATATCGATTTTTGCTCGAAGAACTCTTTCCCCGTCCTTAAATTCTCCAGCTTTCATTCTCTCAAACAGATCTAGATTTTCTTCAATTGATCTGTTTCTGTATGGACTTTCCTTACCATGTTCTGTAATGGTTCCTCTCATTTCTCGTATTTCTTCAACACTTGAATCATCCACATATGCTAACCCTTTCTTAACTAGTTGAACTGCATATTCATAGAGCTGGTCAAAGTAATCTGATGCAAAGAGAAGTCTATCTTCATAGTCAACTCCTAACCAAAGAACATCATTAATTATTGAATCAACAAATTCTTCTTCTTCTGTTAGAGGATTTGTATCATCAAATCTTAGGTTGAATTTACCTCCATATTCTACTGCAAAGTTATAGTTTCGATTAATGGAATATGCATGACCAACATGAAGCCATCCATTGGGTTCTGGAGGGAATCGAGTATGGACCTTTCCTCCAAATCTTCCGGTTCGGTTATGTTCTTCAATAATCTCTCGTATGAAATCAGCTTCTTCCTGAACTATTTCTTCCTTCTTTTGCAGAAGTTCTGGATACTTATCTTGTGCGAGTTGTTGTATTTCTTCAGGCTTTAATGAGTTAATATAATCAATCTTATTTCCCAATATTTCTCTGATGATGTCTGCATTCTTTCTCAATTCGGGATTAGCTTTAAAGACTCTACCCATTACAGGACCTATAGCTGCTTTCCCGTGTTCTAAAGCATTTTCAACAGTATGTTTTTCGCACAATCTTTCTACTGATGTCATAGTGTGTTTTTTGACGCATAGAGAGTAATAAATTTTTAGTATATCGTTTTTTTGAAAAAAATGAGAAAAAAGAATTTTCACAAAAGTTTATTTGCACCCAATCTATATTTTGATTGATTCAAATGAGCAAACTTCCAAATGATGTTTACTGCTTCCACTGTGGATTTAAATTTGATAAAAGTGACCCTGAGGGTTATGAAGCTTGTCCAGAATGTGGTAAAGGTTTCACTGATCTAACAGAAGAAGCTCAACATGCAGTAAAAATGGTAATGAAATCTATGATTGAACACTTCAGGTAAGCTAATTCTTACCCGAAGAGAAGAACTTCTAGAAATCCATAAACATTGTTCAATACTATTAGAATAACAATACCAGCCAGTATAAGAGTTGTCATAGCTATTTGTATAATGTATAGTTTACTAATTTTTCTATATTGTCTTGTTGAAAAAGTTCCTCCCCTGACAAAGGATTGTGATGTCCAGAATATTAACGCACAGGATGCATATATTGAGATAATATTCAAAACAAGTAGTAACAATGATCCTGAAGCCATCCTTATTGTAGCACCACTTGCAAGTAAAACGCCTACATTTGCTGCGGGAGGGCATAAAGAAGCTGCTACAGCAACACCCACAATAGCAGTATTTTCTCCCCTGACTATGAAAACTCCTGCAGCTAAACCACTAGCTATTGCAACTACGATATCTCCTGTATTTGGTAAAATCCTAATGGCTATTTGTGTATCGGGATTTGAAGGTGGAACTTGGTTTAAAATTATTGAAGGATCAGAACTATTATAGATTAGACCCACAATTACACCAAAGCCTATTATGAATGCAATACCTAGTATTTCGGTAGCAATTGCTCTCTTTGAATAGATATTCTTGGGTGTCATAGTTCCAATAACTGCTAAAGCAATGGGCCCCAACAGAGGAGCTATAATCATACTTGCAATCACAATTATGACATTATTATAGATAAGTCCAAATGAAGCGAGTGCTCCTGCAAGTAATATCAATCCTAAGTAAGTTGGATTAATTAAAGCTAAACCTTTGATATTTGCAATCATTTCATCGATACTAATCCCACTTCCTCGAGCTTTTGACTCCTTCTTATCTGAAGAAATCTCAAAAGCGATAGGAGATACTGTAATGCGACCAAAAACGGTTCCAACCCCCAGTCCTTTTAGTTCCTCTAAAAGGGTAGAAGTATGTTGATTTTCTAAAGTAGTGTTTATTGTTACTACATTCTCGAATATTAATATATTAAATACTAATCCAAGCTTCTCCTCTAATTCTTTAACTAGCTCTAGTTTTTCGGAGGGGATGATTACCTTTACTTCTTTCATAGAAAAACCTATACAGTACTATAATTATGACAAATGTCATTTGTTATAAAAATTGTTCCTCAAAAAATATAAATATAGATAAAAATCGACGAACTGACGTAACCCACAAAGTTCAGTTCTCTGAACAAACAGAATAACAATAATTTCAATCTATTTTCCGTGATTGAATTTACCATCATTGAATTTGAACATTGCATATTTCAGCTTCTTTTCCTCGTCATCAATGAACTTTGGATATTTAATCAAGATTTTGTCTAATTCTCTATTTAAATTCTTCAAGTCTTTATCCATTTTAGAGAGAATACCATTCATTTCTTCTACAAGATTCTCTGGTTGCATGATAATAAAATAGTGGGACTTATTTATAGAATAGGTAAGATAAGGAAACTACCCCCGTAATACAAATTTTAGAGCTTATTCTTCTCTATGCCCAGTAATTGTAGTTCGTATATCTGCCGAAAGACATTTAGGACATACAGTTTTTGTGATAAAAATTCCATCTATTTGTTCCTTTAGCGTCTTTTTCTCTTCATTGTTGAATCGATTTCCGCAGTTATTACAGATAAAAGCATCTGGTCTTTTCACCGACATGTAATCACTAAAAGAATATAATCCTATCAAAATATAACTTTTACTCTAAATAGAGGTGAAAAAGTAGTAAAATAATATATTTTAACCAAGGAAAATGTGTCGAAGAAGAAAAAAAAAGTAAATTAAAGGATGTAAGAAACGGCTTTCAGATACAGCGATAAACAGCTGTAGGTCCTGTTTCTTTATATTCCTTCCTTGTTACCCATAGTTTGTTAAATGTTTTTAGAGAACTTAGAATACTGCCACCTATCCAAACAGAATATCTTCTTTCAGGAGGAGCTATTATTTTTACTTCTGTTGTATCAGGTACAAGATCTGTTAATTCTTTATGGAGTCTTTCCTTTAATCCAGGAAACATCGTGGTTCCACCAGATAAAACAATATTCGAAAATAGATCCCGTCTTAAGTCTACATCACATCTCTGAATCATTCTATAGATCAACTCATCAAGTGGTTCTTCTTCTGAACCAATTACGCCTGGACTAAAAAGAAGCTCTGGTGCCATAAAACGCTCTGCTCCTAAAGTAAGAGTTTCTCCATCTGGCATAGTATATTCTTTCTCCATATTGGATATTTTTTCTGTTAATCGAAGCTCCTTTTCTGGATTCAGTGCCACATAACATAGTCTTTCCTTAATATCTCGTACTATTTCTCTTTCAGCACTTGTTGTCAGAGAATATCCTCGTTGTTTCAAGAGAGTTCTTAGATAATCGGTGATATCTCTTCCTCCAATATCACATCTGTGAATTGCATGAGAGATTGCAAAACCTTCATACACTGGTACAATATGTATCACACCATCTCCTGCATCAACTACTAACCCAGTAGTTCTTCCTGATGCATAGAGTGAGAGTATTGCTTGCATAGAAATATACATAGCAGGTACATTGAACATTTCAAACATCAGCTCAGCCATTTTTTCCTTGTTTCTGTTGTCATTTAAAGGAGGCTCTGTAAGCATTATCGGATGTTCATTCGGATTAACTCTCAAGTCATTGTAGAAAGTATAATGCCATATGTTTTCCATAGCACCCCAATCTTGAACTTGTCCATGTTCAACTGGATAAACAAGTTTGAGTATACCTCGCATGTTCATTGCTTCTTCGCCAATGTAGTGCTCTCTTATCCAACCTTCAACATCGGGCATTACAACAGGATGTTTAGGGTATCCGATTATTGTTGGAAAAACACTTCTAGGTTGATCCTCACCAGCGAAACCATTTTTAGTGAAGCCAGTACCGTTATCTAAGACCAGAGGTTTGGTGTGGAGTTCGTCGGACAACTAGATGCCTCCTTTGGTCTCTATTTCTTCTTTCGTATGCGTTTTACAATTAATTCTTGTTTCATTGTTTTCTTTTTTCATTTTCATCACTTTTCTTCTTAGCCTTCTTCTCATTCACAGATTTCTTAACATGTCGAAGTTTTTCATCTTTCATGATTTTCTCAAGTTCTTCTAGTCGGTTTTCCAATCTTTCAAAATCTCTAGCTTGAATAACTTCCCTTTCTCGTCTAGATAGTTCTGCTTCTACTGTGTATAGAAGTATTAGTTCTTGAAAAACTTCGAATAGTTGATCAGTTCTAAATATATCTTTCAAATATTTCCAATGTTTTGAACTATCTTTGTTTTTCTTCTCCATTCTAGATGGTTTAACAAAAAGATCTTCTTCTGAAACCTCTAAACCTTTTTCTTTCACTTTCTGCAAATATTCATCTGTTTTCATTTCAGTTTTAGGAGTAACTTCATCGTCTGGTTTAGCCAGTTTCTCTTTAACTGTAACTTCACGAGGTTTGCTTTCTATGCTCCCTTTTCTGGAATCAAATTCTCTATCAACAGAAGGCATTATAGCACTTTCAAGTGCTGCAAGTAGAGGGTTAAAATAGCTTCCGTGATATCGAGATTGAATACCAGTTTGGATACGTTTGAGTTCATGAGTTTCCAAATCCATTAACTCCGATTGAGCGTACTTCCTTGAACGATCTTTAATTTGTTCATGAATCTCTAAAATATCTTCAGGTACATGTTGATCTGTGTAAGTCGATTTTACCAATTTTCTTTCCATACTATCAATTCTTCCTTTTAATTCTGTGACTTTTTTCACATTTGATTCTAATTTGCTCACATTTGCTACTAATTTGCTTTGTTCGTCTTTTTTTCGATCACGATAGGCTTTTTTTCGTGCAGCGTCAGTAGAATATTTTTTTGGTCTTCCTGGTCCTTTTTTTTCTGCTTTATTCATATAATCACTTTTTAATTACGTCTCGGGACAATAT
>JAAFKI010000120.1 GCA_021399345.1 Candidatus Heimdallarchaeota archaeon | reverse complement strand
CTTTATTTATTCATCACTAACTAATACTACTATATGGAAAATTTGTTTGATATCTTCATCTCCAAAGTTAAAGAAATGAAAGCTGAAGACTTTACAATACTTCAAGTTTCAACTGTTGTAGAAACAACTCCTTGTTTTTCTATTTTGGATGAATCTTTCGATCAGGATTCAAAAACTCTAATAGTTGTAGATGAAAAAGACAAATATTATGGATTAATATCTCCAAAAGACCTTATAGTACTATTTGCGACATTACATACAGATATTACTAATGTTCTTTCAAAAGCAAAAGTATTTTCATGTACTACAGCTAGAGATTTGGCTAATCAAAACTTGCCCATTATCGTGGATGATGATAAAATCTCCCGTGTTACTGAATGTATGATAAAATATGAATCTACTGTCTTGCCAAGAGCTAAGACGAAAGATGATCCTGTTGAAGGTTTAATCTCAATAAATGATATAATTCTTGCTGTACGAAATATCTGGAAGGAAACTAGTGCTGATTCTAAACTGCTCGTTCTAGACCTCGAGCGTGAGGAAGATGAGTGAGCAAGTTCTACGCATAATGTTGTTTATAGGGGTCGGACTTCTTAGTGCACGAATTTTAGGAGAAATATTTGAAAGGTTAAAACTTTCATCCATTCTGGGTGAACTACTTGCTGGAGTACTCATTGGTGGGCCAATATTCAGATTATTTGGCGATAAGGGAAGTGAAATATTGGCCAAATTCATGGACGCTGAGATTTTAGAGCAATTTTCACAAATTGGTATTCTTCTTTTATTATTTATTGTTGGTATGGAGATAAACATCGGAGCTCTAAGGAAAATTGGTAAAAATAGTTTACTCATATCACTGTTAGAGGTTGCCACCGCAATGGTTGGCGGAATATTAACAGGCTATTTCATCATTAAGCAAGATATTCTTTTTGCAATTTTCTTCGGTACTCTTTTCACAGCTACTAGTATTGGTGTAACAGTTAGAACTTTAAGTTCCTTAGGTAAATTAGGTTCAAAAGAAGGTCAGACTACACTTTCTGTTGCTGTATTTGATGATTTTATTGCCCTATTACTTGTATTAGTTCTTTCAGGTGCTCTTTTTGCACCAGAAGGAGGAAACTGGATTATTACAATATTAAGAGATTTAGGATTTTTAGCGGCGTTTATACTTTTTGTAATGTTCATCTTACCGAGAATTCTAAAATTTCTTGAAAACAATTACAATATTTTCTCTTCTGCGAAAACGCCTTATTTCGCATTAGGAATAATTTTTGGTATATTAGTTTTGATCAATTATTTTGCAGAAGAACTACATTTCTCTGGAGTAGTGATGGCTTTTCTTTTGGGATTATCTCTGCAGCAAAACAAGTTAATTATAGGAGAAATCAAAGAACCTATCGTCAAATTCGGAGAAGGGATTTTCATTCCATTATTCTTCTTTTCAGTTGGAAGCAATTTTGATTTTACTTCTGGCGGGATCTCTTTTATTATGGTACTAGTTATTCTTCTAGCAATACTATCTAAAGGTATTGGGACTTTTACAGGTTCAAGAGTTGTGGGTTTCAACAATAGTTCTGCATTGAAAATTGCTGTAGGAACGTCTCCAAGAGCTGAAATTGCACTTGTAATAGCCGGGATTGGTGTTCAACATGGTATATTTGATTCAAATGTTTACACTATGGCAATCATGCTAGTTTTTGTAACAGTCATTATGACACCGCTACTTCTTAAGCTAGTTTATCACAAAGAAAAGAAGGAAGAGCAGGACATAGCTATGATAGTAGAAGAAAAAATTCTAGCTGAAACAAGTGTAAAACAAGAAGACTTAAAGAAGGACTAGAGCGGTTGATACTCTCGTTTTCAGTCCTTTTCTATTTGAAAACTAATGATCCCTCGTGTATTAGATCACATTCTATTTACTTGTTTTTGAGAAATTTGTGATATGATTTTCTTTTTAGATCCCTTTTATTTTTACCCATGAAATTAATTAAGAAGTTGTTAATTTTCGAGAAATTTTTTGTCTTGATAAATTCTTTTTCAATTGCTAATTTAACTAATTCTCTTCCTTTTTCTGTTCTAGCAACAACTATATTCGCAGATATGTGAGATGCTCCTATTGAAATATCACTAAAATAACCTGTATAATCAGGACAAATTGTACTACAATTAGGTTTAGTTTTGCATCTTAGAATTTTACTAGATGAGATGCTTACTTCCTTACCATCTTTTGTAATAAAGACATATCTCTCGATGTCTTGAGGATTAATTCGCCATATCCTTCTTTCTCTTCTTCGAATCACTTTAAACTCTGATAAACTCTCTATAACTCCTTTAGCTTTCAGAAAGAGTTCCACATCATCTCTATAGGGAATTCCATTACCACAAAACAATGTCAATACTAGATGGATCTTTTTAACAAGTTTCTCGTACTGAGTGTCGAGAAACATTTTCTTAATAACATATGCTTGACATGGCAATGTTGTGATTGCTATTTTATCTATATCTTGGTTATTTGCAATTTCATTAAGTTTATCCAGAGAAAGGGTAGGTAAATATTTACTTCCTCCTGATTGAAGTAATTCTTCTGGATTAGAAGTTATCCTCCCTCTAGGATTTTGCTTGTTTTCAGTAAATTCTGGAATAAGAACAGCATCAACTACATTTTCTGATAAAGCAGTATACAATAGACTAGTTGTGACTCCTCCTGCCATAGTTACATTTCTCGTTTTTCTAGAACTAGAGAAACCATTCCAGATCTCTTTGAAACTACCTAAAGGAACATTAGCAATTTTTGGGTGAACATCTTTAATTTGCTCATTTCTTTCAATATCTACTAATTGTTTGGAGTATCTTATTTTTTGATTTTGTGAACATACTTCCAGACATTTTCCACATTGAATACAGTTTTCATTAACAATTATTTGTGGATCCAAATACTCAATCGCATTTACTGGACAGCTGTGTATACAAGCTCCACAAAAATTACAATAACGTGAATCATAAATATGTTGTACAGTATAATTTTTATTTTCAAAAATGGACAAGGATTTTTCAATGTCATTTAGAGTCAAAGTATATCCTCTCAGAGATAGCTTAACTTATTTCACAACAATATAAATATAGTCCCCAAGCATAGAAATATATGCTTATAATTACTTGGAACAGGAGAGAAAGGCTAGAATGAGCAGAAATGGACCCTCAATTCTTGTGATT
>JAAFKI010000119.1 GCA_021399345.1 Candidatus Heimdallarchaeota archaeon | reverse complement strand
GTTAATGGAAAGTTGGAACGCATTGACAAGAGTTCAGACCAAAGGCATGTTTTTAGGTTCATTGAGATTACTCGAGACCTTACCAAACGCACCATTCCTGAGAGCATTTTTATGGAAGCATTTTTCCATTTTCAATATTTGAATGATCTATTACAGGAAAGCCACTCTAATGATGTTCTTTTCAATAATGATGATATGCTGGCTTATTTTCTAGCTATATTAGACACAACACTGCTATTCCATGGCCAAGAACTACAAGAGAAGCAACTTAACCGCATCTTGAAATTCTGGGGAGTTGAACAAGAATTTAATGTATTTTCTAGAAAAATCACACAAGCAAAAACCATTCTGGAAAACGCTAATCTTCTTAGAGATAATAGTAAAATATGTTTCGAAGAACTCCTCTTCAAGAGTAAGTTGCTTATAGACTATCTCAAAGACATTCTCCCACAAAATCCAGATCAGCTAGAACAGATTCTTGAGCACATAGAAAATTTAGCTCAAAAAAGAATTATCCCATATGCTAGCATAAGTGATGCAGCTCTTATTATGATAGTGTCGTTTTTCCCCTTATGTCTCAAAGTTCCAGCTGTGAAACTCTTTACAATGCTTCAATTAAGAGAGGATCTTAACATCGATTTAGCATTATTTAGGAAAGATGTTGACAGATATAGAAATAGGTTGGAGAGATTCAATCTTTTTGACTAGACAAAAACCATGATTTTTTTCTCTTTCTCATTATTCACAAGTGTGGAAAAAGCTGCTCCTCGTTCAGTTACTCTACAAGACTTACTCAATTTACATGAATTAACATTATTGGGAATGTTGCACTCAATCTATAGTTCTATCAGAAAACTTACCCAGCTCGCATGAATTGACGATTACGTATAATGATTTACTCGAAAGCTTAACTCTATCAGACTTAGTTAATTTAAAGAAATTACATGTTGAAGACAATGAAAATCTAGCTTCTATAGATTGTTCGAATATTAGCTATGTCCAGACATTTACAGATTTCTCTTATGATAACAATGTTACTATTACTTGTGATAAAACTCTCATTAATGTTATTTCTTCACCAGCTTTACTTGAGATCAAGAAAAAGATTGAGCCAATTACTCCAGAAATGATTTCCAAGTAAAAAGAGGAAGAACAGTTATAAACCATATCTACAAAGTAGATTGTTATGGGGAAAAAAGAGGAACCAACCTTTGAAGAGTTAGTTGAGCTTCTAAACGATGAAAATTGGGAATTTATTAGGAAAGAAGCGGAAGAAGAGGAAGGACCTTCCTTTGAAGAACTTTTAGAACAGCTGAAAGATGAAGATGAATGGATGAGGGCAAAAACTACTAAATTGATAAGGAAGCAAGGGGGTTCTAGAGCAATTGAGCACTTGATAGTTTTATTAAATGACGAGAGTAGAATTGTGAGATCATCTGCAAGCCAAGAGTTAATGATAATTGGAGAACCAGCTGTTGAACCGTTGATAGTTGTATTGCAGGATGGTAATCGAAATGCGAAAATGGAAGCTGCTATTGCATTAATGATGATAGGAGACTCAAGAGCAATTGAACCTTTACAAGAAGCATTAGAGAGAGATGATACAGAAGAAGTCAAAGAGGAAATTCGGAAAGCTCTAAAAGAGCTGGAAGATCATTCTGTTGAATATCTACTAGGGCAGCTTAAAATTGGATTTCACAATCAGAGAAGTAGAGCTGCTGAACAACTAATTAAACTACAAGACCCAAATTCTGTTGATCCATTGATCACTTTGTTACAGGATAAGAATGAAGATAAGTCGGTGAGAATGTATGCAGCTAAAGCGTTGGGTGGGATAGGGGATTCACGAGCAATTGAACCTTTAATTGATGCATTTTATGACGACGTTTCTGGTATGAGATTACAAGCTGCACGAGCAGTGGGTGAGATAGGAAAACCAGCAATTGAACCTTTGATTACCTTGCTAAAAAAAGAGAGTGGAGATATTATGCATCCAATAATTAAAGCATTGGCATGGATAGGTAGTCAAACTGATGAACAGCCAACTGTTGAACCGTTGCTGGATTTATTACGAGATGAAAATGGGGATGTGAGAAAATACGCAGCAAGGGTATTAGGGCGTATAGCGGGGAGATTAGGACGTTTAGGGGATAAGAGAATACTTGAACCCATGATAGCCGCATTACAGGATGAGCAGGAAGAAGTGAGATGTTCTGCTGCAGGAGTTTTAGGTAGATTAGGGGATGATAGAGCAATTAATCCTCTAATTGCTGCTTTGCAGAATGAGAAGGAAACTGAGTGGAATTTGGTCTACATATCAGTAGCTTTGATTAAATTTGGAGAACTAATAGCTGTTGATCCGCTAATTATCGCATTGAAATACGAAAATGATAATCTGAGATATGTAGCAGTTAAAACATTAAGAAAATTAGGTGATAAGAGGGCAATAGAACCATTCCTAAGATTGGTAGAGGAAGAGAAAGAATCCTATATATTAGGCGAATTAGAAAAAAGTCTTATAGAATTTGGTGACGAAAGAGCCATAAAACCAATCATTAAATCATTCGAAAGCAGCGGCTATAGTTACGATTTAGGTGATTATGTCGATCAAATAAAAAAACAGTTTGGTGAAAAATTAATCTCACCACTAATTGAAGCTGCAACAAACACAGATGAGCACGAAGAAATCAGAAGGGTAGCTGCAGTATTGTTAAGCGATTTTCGTGATCCTCATGTTCTAGAAACACTATTGGCAATCTTCAACGATAAGAGTAAGCGTCTAAGAACCACATTGTTTTTAGGAATCAGTGACATTTTCAACGGTACAAGTGAACAGAATAAAAATCGACTTATAGATAAAATTACTACAATGTTAGTTCCTCCATTAAGCAGCAATGATGAAGAAATAAGATTAAGCACCATTCAATTACTTGCAAATTTAGAACATAAGCAAGTCATATCTCAATTAATTCAAGCACTTGGAGATAATTCCACTATCAATAGGATAGAAGCAATTAAAGCTCTTGTCAAATCACAGGAAGATTCTGTACCTTTACTA
The DNA here is from genome assembly GCA_021399345.1 of Candidatus Heimdallarchaeota archaeon. Taxonomy (GTDB): domain Archaea; phylum Asgardarchaeota; class Heimdallarchaeia; order Heimdallarchaeales; family Heimdallarchaeaceae; genus UBA460. The sequence continues at coordinate 599 of JAAFKI010000119.1, read as the reverse complement.
ATCAAAGCTTTGAAAGATAAGGATGACCTGAGGAGAAGAGAGGTGGCAAATACTTTAGGCAGAATAAAAGATGTGTCAGCACTGAATCCTTTGAAACATGCTCTAAGAAAAGAAAAGAATGACTTAGTTAGGAAAATAATAGAAAAAGCAATTAAAGATATTAGATAAAGTGGATACCTGAGATGTACTTAGATTAATAAATATAGAAAAGACAAGAGTTTCTTGAGGATACGTATGAGAATAGAGACGAAATTTTAGAAGCTAAGAGAAGACGAGAGGGTGGGAAAAAATTTATTTAGGTCTAGTTTTTCGGTCACATTTTCTCCTTTTCATTTCTAGCAACGAATCTGAGTATTATTTAGTTTAACTGCTTCTTCTCGGTGAATTCGAAATATAATCAAAATCTGTTATTAAACGAACGCAAGACAGTTACATTTATAAAAGTTAGAAAAACAAAATCATTAAAGTATCATAATTATTAGCTAATAAATAAAGTGATTCTATGAGTAGACCTCCTGAAGATATACTTTTAGAGATTAAAGGGCTCAAGACATACTTTTTCACAGAAGAGGGTGTAGTTAAAGCTATTGAGTCTGTTG
>JAAFKI010000118.1 GCA_021399345.1 Candidatus Heimdallarchaeota archaeon | reverse complement strand
TGATGACATTATTTCAATTGAAAGAGAAATTGGAAAACCTTCTGTTGTTGGAGATCTCTTTCTTGAAAATATTTTAGCTCAAAAAAGTGAGCATACATTAGAAAACTATTTTGTTCAGGAGGTTGTACCATAAATTGACTGTAGATATTGCTAAGAAAGTCTCTGCTGATTTTATAAAAGAAAATCTGACAAATGTTCTGACATCTTCATTACCTTTCAAAAGAAACCTAAAGAGACACCATGAATTTATGCTCATTTGTTTAAACTATGCACCAAAACCGATTCGCCAATCCACTGCATATAAACGACTTGGGAAGGATAGAAAGTATTTTCAAGACATTATCCCTGAGCTTGTTGCAGTAAGATTAATTGTTAGACAAAACAAGCACTATTTTTACATCCCTGCTGAAGTTGTCAGAAAAGTCTCTGAGGGTGTCAGAAATCCCTTTACAAAATCCTCTCAGCCTCTCTCGTTGGATAATAAATTTCTGACAATGCAAGAAAGTTACTTTTTGCATGCCTTCCGAGCTACTTGTTTTCATAATCTTCCTGAACCTATTTTTACTAATTATCGTGGTCACGGTTATTGGGAAGCTGAGAATCACCCTAATCTCAAGAGGTTTGTTTTCGATCCTTCCCTGACTTTCTTTGATGGCGAACATTATCAGGTTAAGATGTACAAGAAGAAGTTAGAAATTTATGGTCCTTCTATTTCTCAGAAAGATCCCAATGATAGACAGTATAAATATCTTACTGGGGCAAAAGTCGGTCAATTCGTGGAGTGGTTCAGCAAAAAGCTATCGAAAGGCAAGATGCAAGTCAAGATAGAAGTAGAACAAATAAGATTCCATGAAACGAATAGAACAGAACCTTTTCAGGAGATAGCAAATAAGTTCTATGATGAAGGATACGGACAGATCACCAAGCAACACTGGATGTACGACCAATCAAAAGAAATGCCAGAAGTAGAATTTAATCAAGGATATGTGCAAGCTGGAGGGATGGGTTTTGGTCCAGAGCTAGTCGATGACATGCTTTTCTTTCCAAGATTCTTTGTTAATAAAATCCTTCCGCAGCAAACACAACTAGTACATTCAATACAGAAAGACTTAGTAAATCTGAAAACAGAGCAAGAATCGGTCAACGTGGAAGTAGTAAAAGGATTGAAGTTAATTAATTCAGGCCTAGAAAAAACTAATCATTCTATGGAAAATGTTTCAGTCTTTCTAGATAATCTAGCTACTAAAGAAGATATAGAAGTTATGTCAGAAAAACTAGATAGATTAGATCACAAGCTGGAAAAGATGTATTATGAAAAACATACTACTTTCTTTGTGCAAAAATGTGATCTAATAGTCCAAAAACTAACGGAGAGGGATTTAACTTTAGATGAATTGGAAATAACACTAAACCAGAAGAAACAAGGGATTCTGAGGTACTTATCACGATTAGAAGAAGAGGGAGTAATAGACAGTGACTCTGTTGAAACAGGGAAGCGAGGAAGACCTAAAAAGAAATACAAATTGGTGAAATAAAATGACTAAAACAACAGAAATTAAAGAATTAAAGGTGAGTGAGCAGAGCGAAAATTGGGCTTGGCTATATTCTAAGACTGA
>JAAFKI010000117.1 GCA_021399345.1 Candidatus Heimdallarchaeota archaeon | reverse complement strand
TTCTTTTTCTTTTTCTGATATAAAATTGATTTCGTTTTTTTTGCTAATTACACTTAAATAATTGGATATTCAGAGAAAAGTATCATTCATATGAATAGCATACAAATTCAAACTCAAATGTTAGATGACCAATTAGATGTTCAAGAGCTAGCACATTTAACATTCGAACTATGGAAAATTACTAGACCTGAAGCTAGTGCATCTATTGAAGGAATAGGAAATTGGATAAAAAATCTTGTTTTTGATGAAGTTCCTGTTATAGTGAAGGCTTACAAAGTGGAGAAATTAGTCGGATGGATTCTTCTCTTTGTACATGATTCCAAAAAGTTAGAGATTAATCCGTGGGCACTAGGGGGTCATCCCCATATTCTTCCAAAAGAACCTAAAAGATTGGAAATTGTACAACTCTTACTTAAAGAATGTATAAACTACGCATTGCAAACTGATCACACAAGAATAGAATTATGTTTCGAGAAAATGGATTCTATTGAGAAATATCCCGTTGATCCTTCTTTATATCCTAAGTGTAATCTTATGGAGGAAGATGAAATTGTTTTCATGTCTCTTGATTTAGCAGAGCAAAAACTTCCTGAAGCAGAATTTCCTAAAGGAATAGAAACTATTCTCTTGAAAAATGCTGCGGATAATGACCTGTATACTTGTTTCTACGATTCCTTTAGCGAAAGTGGAGACAGGAATTTTCTTTCTGAAACAGATGAAGAAAGAAAAGAATATTTCAAAGAACATTTTGATAAGGAAGACGAGATGATAGATGATGCTTCAATAGTGCTTGTTGAAGGAACCAAATTCATAGGTTTTACTCTCGTTAAACCTACCCATGGTGAAAGCAATGGTCATTTATGGCTTATGGGTGTCATTCCTAAATATAGAGGACGCCAGCTTGGATCTAAATTACTAAACCATGCGATTGTTACTCTCAAGAAACAAGGATACAAAACTATGAGTCTTGTTGTAGACAGCGCTAACGAAGCTGCTCTGAAGTTATATGAGAAATTCAATTTTGTTCATGGATGGGAACGTATAACTCATGCTTGGAAGAAAGGGCATTTTGTAGTTTAATGTCTATTTGTTAAATTGTTATGCAATTTTGAATACTTCATCCCCTGGACGAACTCTTTTTGGTGTTTTAATACCCACTTGATGACCTTTCTTTACTGTTTCTACTTCTTTTCCTTCTATTTGCATTGATGTTACTTTCATCGTAAAATCAGTTGTAGCACCCTGAAAATGTAGTTCATCTCCAATGTTTATCGCTCCCTCTACTTCTAAAGCTGCAACACTAGGTTGTACAAAGAATTTGAATACAGAACCAACCTTCTTTTGACTCATATCATCACCAATATCATATAGGTTGTAATATTTCTTAAATCTTTTCGGGAGAAAATCTTACTCTCTCAATTATCTTCTTACAGAAGATTTATAACTGTCTCATCGATGAGACATATTGCTGTTGGAAAACTTGTCTTGTTTGTGAGACATATTTAAATTGAGGTATAAATATGAAAATCGAATTTAACCTAAAAAAAGGTATTAATCATGTTTTCATACCGGTGTATGTAAACGACAAAGGCCCCTATAATTTCACTTTGGATACTGGAGCTCAAGCTACTACTTTATCTTCATCTTTGACTGAAGAATTAGGCTTGGAAACAAGTGAACTCATAGGAGAAAAATATGAACCGTTAAAGAAAAAACGAAATTTGAAGCGAACTGAAGCTAACTTAAGGATAGGTACAGAAGATCTTATTACAGATGATGTTTGGACGATGAATCTTGGTTTTTCAACAAAAACAAGTGGTAAAAAGATAATTCAAACAGTAGAAGCAGATGGTAAAAAATTGATACGTGCTGAACATCCTAATATCCGGAAGATGTTGAAAACCACTGAATCTGGTGAAAAGGTTATTCATGCTACAGATGGTGTACTTGGTTATACTACACTAAAGAACTATTTACTTTCTGTCAACTATGGTACTAAAATCGTGCAATTAATAAGAAATGATCAAGAATTCACAAATACTAATCAAGATAAGATGCAGAAGTTCGAATACATTGGAGATACTCATCTCGTTGGACTTCCAGTTTTAATAAATGGTGAAGGACCTTTTCAATTTGTAGTTGACACTGGAGCTGGTGGAACCACAATTTCTAAGAATTTATATGAGAAAATGAATCTGCCTTTAAGTGATATTGTTGCTAAAGCTGTGGGTATTCATGGTGCTCAGGAAACTCATATAGCAATTATAGACCATTTGACCGTTTCATCTAGTACATATAATGATATTCATGCAGTTATAATTGATGAAAATATAATCGGTCCTAGAGCTAAGATAATTGAAAATGGTATTCTAGGTTACAATATTTTCAAAGAGCGCGAATTGATAATCGATTATCAAAACCAAACTTGTGCTATTATTTAACCACCAGGCGATCTTATCATGACCACATTAAACTTAGAAAAACAAATTGCAAGAATACCTTTGCTTACTAAAATTATTAACACTGAATCCTGCTTGCTTCTTTACTCCTATTTAGCTCTCTATGGAAAAACAACTCCCGCAGAATTAAGGCAAAGAATTAATCTAAGCAAAGCAACAATTTTTCGAAGTTTAGCTCAACTAACTGAAGCTGAGATAATAACCAGGGAAGTAAACAATCAAGTAACAGATAAACGATATAATGTGGAATATTATATCTCTGAAACTTTAGCAGACTTTAGTAAATTTTCTTTTTCAAAGGAATTACGAGAGTATGCCAAATCGCAAGAAAAATCAGTTGTTCTTGAGGAATGGTTATCCCAATTAGAATTCCTTCCTTTAGTTCTTAATCAGCTCACCTCCCAATTAATGATTTCAACATGTGAGCCTACATCCTCTCCAGATGCAAAAAAGACTAGAATTGTCAAAACTCTTATTTTCCGATTAAAAGAAGAAGAAAATTACTCCCAATTTCATAAGAAGCTGATAGATTTTGTAGAAGATGTAAATCCAGAACATTTAGAAAAGAAGAGAAACATGAAAGAACCGATGAAAAATCCTGTTGCATTTTCGGTTAGTGTTGTAGCATATAATGATAACTTAGAAGTCGAATGAGAAAATATTGTTATCAAAGAAAAAAGACTGAAGAAATAAAATCTGTTACTTGCTGTCATATTTAGCTATAGTTTATGAAAATGTAGAGAAATTTCTCAAACCATGGGCACTTAATTTACTGTTTTTCTAATTCCATCTTTAATTCTTCGTTATACTCATTTCTACTAGAATCATATTTTTTAGCTTTATCTGGATCTGTTAGATTATCCCAATAGCCTTTATATTTGCTAGGGATATCTAGAATGTTTTCGTGACTAATTATATAATTCGTGGGCATAGGGTGAGTTCCTATTTCAACCTTTACGCTTATATTCTTCTCAATATGATCTTTGAAAACCTCAATGTACGGACACGGTGGATACCCAGCTAACATACCGGTTGCAAAGTGGATAACATCCGCGCCATAATTCTTCATTCCTGAAGCAACATATTCCATATTTCCCCCTGGACACCCTCCACAGGTTGAATAACCAATTACTTCCACTTCTTCTTTACTATATTTTTTGAAAGCTCCGTCTCGCTCTCTAACAGCTCTAAAACATTTTCCACCGTTGCAAGAATTATAACGTTCACAAATAATAATACCAATTCTTTTCATCTTAAATCGATAAGAAAACAATTTTTAATATTTTAAACCTTATTCAACGACATTGTCACAAGATATTAATGCTTTCATCATAAATTTGGGAAGAACTTAAGTCTACATTATTGATGAATGTTTAGTAAAGTTAGAAGAAACTTAATTGAGAATGAATAAAGATACAAACAATTGAAGAAAGTAGTTCAATAAAAAGAAGAGTAAGAAGAATCATAATAGAAAAACCTTTGTTACTAGTTGTATTCAACATTAAGGGTCAAGAGTTATATTTTTTGGTTTAGTAAGTTTTTCTATATTTGAATTTCTTTGCATATATGTTAACTTCTTAATCTATATGTGGAACCAATGTAGCTTGAAAACTCTTAACTCCTGTAGATAACATTACACAAGGAGGGATTTCCCACTTTAGAACTTCTTTTATCTTTATTTCTTTCTTAGTTTCATTTTCTATCAGAGGAAAGAATTTTGTGTTAAATGCATCACTTAAGATTAGATCATATTCATTACCCTTAGATTGTAATTCCGATAATTTCTCAACAACTTTTATTACGGCTCCCTTAAATCCTTTACCAGCTCCACATCCTTGAGCTCCCTTATCAAGTACTACTTCATATAGCGGTTTTAATTTTAAGAGAGAAGATATAACTGCTAAAGAAGCTTTTTTCTGTACTTTTCCTGTTTTGAAGAGAATTTCAAAAGAAGGTGACACTCCAACAGTAAAAGTTTGAGTTTTCATTTCATCTAGAATTGAGATGACTTCATCAACTTTCTTTCCCTGTTTCACAAGTTTAACAGCATTAAAAACCAATGCTCCCTGACTAGTTGTGCTTAAACCGCATTCATATAAGGTTACTTTGATTTTATCCTTAACTTTTTTAGCAGCAACCTTAGCAGAATTAAATTGATTTGATATGGTGGGGGAAACTCCGATGTATAATATTTCATCAAATTTTTCTTCTACTGCTTTATTAAATACATCAAGAGCTTCTTGAGGACTGGCCATAGTTGTTTTTGGGTAAGGATCAAGTTTTGGAATAGAGTCAGCTAAATCCTTACTATCCATTTCTGTTAATTCTTTTAGATCTTTACCTTCAAGCATAACTTTACTTTCGATAATTCCAACAATTTCTTTTTCCGCAAGTTCCTGAGGAAAACTTGAAGTTGAATCTGTAACAATTTTAATTGTCATAGCATTAGCATTTACTAGAATGTTAAAAGCTTTTAGGAATTAGTTCCTCCACAAAAGTATAATCTTTTTTTTGAAAAATTGAAATTTATTAACTTTTAAGACACTATCTAGTTGAATTATTCTAAATGAATGCATACTTAGTAGCTAAATAGTCAATTATTTTGCGGAAAAGTATATATTTCAGCAATTTTAGTTTCTCTGATATTATGGGTAGATCAGATTTAAAACCTAAACCAAAAATCGTTTTTTTTCTTAAGAATATTGGACTACTTTGGAAACTTAAACGAGCGAATAGAAGAAGTGGAGAAAAGTTTGTTAATAGTAATGTAAAACTTCTGGAACCTCTTTATCCTCAATCTGAAGGTAACAAAGGGCCTATGGAAGAAGGTATGATTTATGTCATGTTCAATTCTGAAGGAAAAGAAGACATTGATAAAATAGATACTGTTTTCAGATTCTTCTGGGTTGATGCTCCTGTTCTTCGTTTATCTGTCTTGGATTCTTTTATTGTTTCTGAAAAACTCCAGACTAGAAAATGGGATGAAATCTATCCAAAAGGAGTCTTGTTCAATAAAACCAAAGATCGATATCATCAAGAGGTTTCTGAACCTGAAGTAGACTTTCTTATAGATGGTACTTGGGAAGAAGGTTATTCCTTTGAGTTTAATGATAAAAAATTAGACATTACTGCAAAATTGAACTATACTCCAATTAACGACAAAGGAATCTTAGTCTACTATAATGGGCGAGTGGCCATTACCCCCTCTATGGCTCAAAAATTCTATGATAGTTTTGCTTTCAAAGTTACTGGAGAAATAGTTGTAGAAGGTAAGAGGATAGAACTCAACAATGGTCGTGGAATAATTGAGCATGGTACAGGTATTTTTTCTAGCTCACATATTTATGATTGGAGATGGCTAAATTTACAATTCCCTGAAGGTGCTATTCATCTATTTTATCATTCTATAGATGTAGATGAAGAAGGAATCTTTGAAGCTGGAGAAGGAGCTCTGGTTTTAGATGATGAATGGTTTCATTTTCAACCTTATGATTTCGAAATAGAAGAAACTGGTTATGCAGAGGATGAAAACCTACACACAAAAGTTCCGACAGCATGGAAAGTAACTGGAGGAAAGGATGCAACAGGGAAAGATCTCTTAGAGTTGAAAGTTACATCTACCGCAAAAATATCTTGGCTGGGGGTTCTTGGAAAAGAGAATCAGTACATAACAAACTATGTTCTAGAATCTGAAGGGAC
>JAAFKI010000116.1 GCA_021399345.1 Candidatus Heimdallarchaeota archaeon | reverse complement strand
GTCCTGATTGCGGTGGACCTGTTAGAAGTATAAAATCAAGTTATATCTCCTAGCTCGATTACATTCTTTTTAATTAACTTGACAAGTTAATCGATTTTTTTGTCAAAAACCTTACTTAAGATTCAATTATCTTGAGAGAATTGACTTATTTAACTCCTTTAACACAATCTATATTTCACAATAGAACTATACTTCTAATCATATCTGCACAGTCTTCGATTAAATCAGAAGCTTCTTCTAAGTCTTTTATTGCATGATCAAGTATAATCAAAGAACCAGCTGGTACAGATTCTGTTGAAAAAGCTATTTCATATTTCAATTCTCCGTACTTTATATCAATAGCTGACTCGATTTCGTCAACTTTAGTAATTATTTCTATCAATTCAGGAAGTTCAACTTTGAACATTGAATCAAAAACTTTGATGAACCATTCCATTTCCTCAACAAGCATATCGAATATAGTGCCAATCAGTTTGTTGATTCCTTCGGGAAATTCACGATTTATTAGAAGTAAAAGGTTTTTAACACCTCGCTTTGCACTTCCTGCTGCTTTATCTGCCATTCTCACAAAACTCATCAAATCTGATCTGATATAATCAGGTGTCTCTCCTTCTGTTAGCATACTCACAATTTCTGCTTCTACACCATCAGCAGTTCTTTCTTCTTGATAAATTATCTCAAACATATTTTTAGCTGCAGTTTCATCTTTTTCTTTCCAAAAAACATAGAAATCTTTGGATTTGGTTATACAACTGTTGACATGAATTAAATGGTCTCTAATTCTATCGAGAACACGAGAAGATCTCCTTCTACTTAACCACTGTTTTAGTTCATTAGTGTTCATTTTTTTATACCTCTTAAAACCGAAGAATCATCAATGCTAACTATGGTAGTAGAATTAATAACTCTATCTGATTTCTTAATATTATTCATTATCTTCCTTCTCCTTCTTGGGAAATATTCTATAATCATCCTTATCTGTTGCAACCAACACTTTGCTATTTTTTCGTAAGGGAATTTCCTTACCTATCAAATCTTTAGCCTTAAAGAGTGTTCCAAAAATTGAAATGTCTAATTCATTAAATTCTCCAACACATCTTACATCTAGAAGTGTAGCTTCAAAGATATTATGATAATTAAGATTCTTCTTTTCAGTTAGTGGAAACACATCTATTAACTCACTTGGAATCAAAGCTATTGCTTCTTCACCCTTTTTTAAATCAGTAACTATGTTAATTCTTGACCCATCAGATAGAACAAGAAATTTTTCTCCTTTGGAAACAGCAATCTTTCCCTCAATAGTAGAACTTTCTCCAAGGAATTCAGCAACATAGAGAGAGTTAGGATGATTGTAAACCTCTTCAGGAGTACCAATTTGAACTATCTTTCCATTCTTGAAAACAGCTATTTTATCCGCTACTCGCATAGCTTCCTGCGTATCATGAGTTGCATGAATACAAGTAATTCCAAGATCCTTAACTAATTTGCGTAATTCAACTTGAAGTATTTCTCTAATTTTAGCATCCAAAGCTCTGAGCGGGTCATCCATGACAAGAATATGAGCTTCTGAAACAATAGCTCTAGCTAGTGCGACACGTTGTTTTTGTCCTCCACTTATCTCATCTGGTAAATTGGATTCCTTTCCTGATATGTTCAGCAGAGCTAATAATTCCCTAGAAACTTTTCTTGACACAATCAAATCAAGATCTTTGACAATGGGTCCAAATAGAATATTTGACTCAACTGTCATTCTTGGAAATAAATTATACTCCTCAAATACAAAACCAACATTTCTATCTTCAGCTGGAATGTGAGAAACATCCTCATCATCAAAAAGGATTGATCCTCTTGATGGGGTAAACAAACCAGCTAGAAGATACATCGTAGTCGTTTTTCCTGAACCAGTTGGACCAAGAACAGCTAAATATTCTCCATCATCTATTGAAAGATTAATATCTTCAACTCCTCTTCTCTTCCCATAATATTTAGTTGCTTCTTTCAATTCTACTTTAACCATTCTTATCACATCTCCAGTGCTGAAGCTATACCTTCTTTTGGATAATCAAAGCATCTTGTTATTGAAGGTTCGATGTTAACTCTTACTTTTTCATTCTCTTTGAAATAAATAGGGTGTTTTGCATGTATTTTTGCTTCTATAATTTGTTGATTCTCTAATTTGATTCTTACTCTCCTTAATAAGCCAAGAAACTGATCTTCTATGACTATACCTGGTAGTGAATTAGATAGATCCTTAGTTGAGATTTGTTCCACTTGGAAAAATTCTCTTCTTACAGCTACTGCTACTCTTTTCCCTTTTTCTACTCCCATATTTTTGACTCTGATAATAGATTGACCAATCCTCACTTTAGCTTCCTTTTTGGTATCATCAATAACTACTCCTTCAAGGAAATCTGATTCACCTACAAAAAATGAAGCGAATAGATGATTTGGGTGGTAGATCAAGTCAGCAGGTGTTCCTAATTGAATGAGTTTTCCTTTATTCATTACAGCTACTCTATCACTAATTGTGAGAGCTTCTGCTTGATCGTGAGTTACATGAATAGCAGTAAGTTTTTCCCTTTTAACTAAATCTCGTAGGAATAGCTGGAATTCCTCTCTTATCTTTTGGTCTAGAGCACCTAAGGGTTCATCTAAAAGAAGAACTTCTGCTTCAGAGGCTAGAACTCTTGCTAATGCAGTTTTTTGCCAATCTGGAGCTGAAAGAGAATCAGGATATAGTTCTGACTTATCTCCTATTTGAACAGATTTGAGAGCTGTTTCAACTAAAGGCTCTATTTCCTTTTTACTTCTCCCGCGTACTGTTGGTCCATAAGCAATGTTTTCTCTAACAGTCATATGTGGGAATATTGCAAAATGTTGGAAAACAAATCCAATGTTTCTATCTTGAATTCGAACATTTTCCATTGGCTGTTCATTAAAGAAAATTTGACCCTTTGTAGGTAAGATTGATCCTGCCAGTAATCGTAAAGCTGTTGTTTTTCCACAGCCAGAAGGACCTATCAATGAGACATATTCCCCATCTTCTATGATGAAACTTAGATCCTTAACAGCTTCTACACTTTTTCCAAATATCTTCGTAACATCTTCGAACCTAATCTCACTCATCCTTAACCCTCCTTGTTATTCTTCTTAGTAAGAGCAACATTGCAAATGAAATGATTATCAATATTGTAGCTGCAAAAGCTGCAGCTGGAAAAGTTGAAGCCTCGAAGAAATCAACTAGTAAAACGGGTATTGTTCTCTCTGTTCCCATTGTAATTATTGTTGCTCCAGTTTCACTCATTGACCTTGTGAAAGTCATTATAGCAGCTGCTATTAATCCACTCTTGAGAAAAGGCAATGTTACTTTTCGGAATGCCGTGAATTTTGAAGCTCCAAATGCCGTAGCTGCTTCATCATACATCGTAGGAATAGCATCAAATGATCCAATTAATGGTCTTACGCAATACGAATAAGAGAAGGAAACATGTGCAATTATAACCATTAAAAATCCCGGTGACAGTAAATGCATACCATTTGATCCCCATAAGAAGAAAATACTGAAACCTAGAGCTGAACTTGGGATTACCAAGGGTATGTCAATCAATAAATCTAGGAAGCCCTTCATTTTTTTCTTCTTCATTTTGGATACCATGAGGGCCATAGGAGTAGCAATAACTAGATTGATTAAAGTAACAATAAGAGCTATCTCCAGAGACGTGCCTAGAGCACGCAGAATCTCACCAATTTTCTGATCAGGAGCTTGAAATACTTGATAAATCATCCCTGCCGTCGGGTCTCCAGAAAATGGAGATTTACCCCACCATTGGAACAAATAGATAATCACAAACAAAGCTGGAATAAATACAAAGATGAAGAACAGAAATAGTGCCATTCCATTTCTTGTTCTTGTAACTTTTTTGGAGCTAAGTTTTCTTTCAAATTTAGGAAACACTTTACTCCATGGAAGACCAACTTTTCTAGCAAAAAGCCTTACTAGCAGTAGTAGAGTTAAACTGATTAAAATAAGAATTAACGCAAGAAATGCGGTGGTTGGAATCTTTAATCCTTTCATCCAGCTCACTATAACAACAGGAGCTGTCTGATAAACACCACTCACTATCAAAGTTGCTCCTGTTTCTCCTAATGATCTAGTAAACGCAAGAACTGTTCCTGCTAATAATCCTTCTTTAACCATTGGTAGTGAAATCATTCTAGCAATTGTGAAAGGAGAAGCTCCTAGAGTTTTCCCAGCTTTCTCCAAATTAAGATCTAAATCAGTGATAATTCCTTTAATCGACCTTGTAACATATGGAAAAGTAAAAGCAACGTGAGCCAATATAATTAGCAGAGTACCTTGTGAAACAAACCCCACTTGTGAGTTAAATAATCGTGATAAACCGTTGTTAGTACCCCAGAAAAGGTAAATTGAGAACCCTAAAGCACTTGTTGGAACAGCCATTGGCATATCCACTAATGTATCTAGGATGTTTTTACCTCGGAATTCATACCTAGCCAAGATCCAAGCAATAGGTACTCCAACTAGAATATCAAAAACTGTTACAACAGCTGCTACTTGAAGCGACAATCCTATCGACCTCATCATCATAAGGAATGCTTCGTTTCCCAATATTGG
>JAAFKI010000115.1 GCA_021399345.1 Candidatus Heimdallarchaeota archaeon | reverse complement strand
TCCTGCTCTGTTTTCTTCCAATCGGTGATATCTTTTGAAATAACAGCGACCGAGGTTGTTTGACCGGTGATAGAATCCTTGACTGGACTTAATGTTCTGAGGAACCATTGACCAAGTCTACTGACTCTATGTTCATCCTTTGTTGGTTTTCCGTTTTCAAAAACCCAGTTGATTTTCTCAATAAATTCCTGAGTTTCTTCAGGTGAGTGAAGTTCACCAAATGTTTTCCCTAATACCTTCTCTTCAGGCAGATTAAGTCTTAATAAAAGTTCATTGCTTACAAGAATATATCTACAATCCCTGTCAAGCAAGTAAATAGAATCATCGGCGTATTTCATTAAGGATTCGAGCCTCTGCTCCGCCACATCCCTTCCATTATTTTCATATCCGACGGAGTCTTTTCTTCTTCTCCCTGCGTCATCATCTTCACCACTGTGAATAAACTCATCAAATACACCCTTCACATTTTCTTCAGGAATTTCTAACTCCTCATGAGAAACCTGTGAACTACTCTCAAGTTTCCCAAGTTTTTCCTCTTCCATCAGCTTTTTTACAATGTCTGGTTTATCCACCATCCAACTCACCAAATACTAACAATTCATCTTTCTACAAATAAGATAATCTTCTATAGATAACTAGAGGTATTGATTTATTTGGCATCCATTATCCTATCTGGAGGTTTTCATCACTAGGACGTTACATCAAATAGTTTAATTGTATAAAACATTAACGAAAAAACGCAACATTTGACTCACTATCGAACTCATTTCTACACAATGCAACTTTTCTGTCTACAAAAACTCAACTACCCTTCTTAATACTCCCTTATCAATGGCATATCAATACTACTTTGGGCACATTAAATTCACCAAACAGAAAGCACTGCACAACTTGGTGTATGGCTCGTTTTACAAAAAAATTATGGGACACGATTCAACATAATTTTAGAACCAGTAATCAAAACAAACAATATTTGCGCAACATCAAGGCCATCAGCTAGATTCACACTAGACGATGTGAAAACATCAATGATTTTAGGAAACGAACTAGCTACACTTCTTAATGAAAGCAATCAATTAATAACAATCCGTTCTTCCGAAAAAGAAGGGAAAATAAAGTACATAACTGGCAGCAAATTGTCATATAGATTCAGGAATTCTGGAATTAAAGTAGAATTTTACAAATCAGGAAAGATTGTCATTCATGGCGTTAGGGATGAAAGAGATATTTATGAAACAGTGGAAAAACTAAGTAATCATTTCTCCCTCAAACCATTCATATATCATTCGGCGGGTTAAACTTGTTATTCTCATTTTAACCATACAAAAACAATTAAAGAGCTTCTATATTTTCCTCTACTAGGTTAAATCCATCTAGCCTTTTTCCCCAAGACCATAAAGAATCAAAGAGAATTTTAAAAGAACATTCCTAAAAAATATTATCGACCTTAGGTCACTAATATTCTAAATATTTCAATAGAAAACAATAGCTTTTGCTTATACGTAAGTTTTATCTGTTCTAGACCGTTAGAAAATGTTCAATGGACTACCTAATCATGTGCATTGGCAATAGATATGGCGGGGATGATGCAATAGGTCCTTATGTTGCTGATCAATTAAAAGATAAAAGCAATGATTT
>JAAFKI010000114.1 GCA_021399345.1 Candidatus Heimdallarchaeota archaeon | reverse complement strand
ACAGGAATAGGAAAAACAATCGGTGTGCTTTATCCAGCTATTCAGAGACTAGGGAGTGATTTTGATTCCAAAATCTTCTATCTTACAGCGAAAACAACTACTAGATTCATTGCTGAAGAGACTCTTGACAGATTGAGAGAATCAGGAGCCAAAATCAAATCGACTACAATCACAGCTAAGGCTAAGATTTGTTTTAAAGATGAAGTTATTTGTGACCCCAATTACTGTGAATTTGCTAATGGACACTTTGATAGAATAAATGATGCATTGAAGGATATTTACAAGGAAGAATCATTCTCAAGAGAAACGATTGAAAAATATGCTAAGAAGCATAAGGTCTGTCCCTTCGAATTTTCTCTCGACTTAACAAACTGGTCAGATTGTATAATTTGTGATTATAATTATGTCTTTGATCCAAGAGTGTATCTGAAAAGATATTTTCTTGAAGAAAAAGGTAATTTTACATTCTTAATAGATGAAGCTCATAATCTGGTTGATAGAGCTAGAGATATGTTTTCAGCTGAACTAAGGAAACAGCCTGTTCTTAGCCTGTATAGGAAGACTAAGGAAGACATTCTTGTGATTTCCAAAATCCTCAATCAGATAAATCGATACATGGTAGCTAAAAGGAAAGAATGTCAGCTGACAAAAAACAATATGCTTATTCAAGAGGAATTACTTGAAGATTCTTTCTTCAAACTTCTTAGAAAGTTTTCAGCTGTTGCCAGTGACTGGTTAGAAGAGAATATTATGACTGACTATCGAGAAGAATTTGTTGAATTCTATTTTGATGTCAGAAATTTCTTGAGAGTAGCTGAAGATTATGATAAGCGGTATATTACTTATATCAAAAGATATGGGAATAATATAACAATAAAGCAATTCTGTTTGGATCCGTCACATCTGCTTAAAGAAGCTCTCAATAGAGGAAATTCTGCTATTTTCTACTCTGCTACATTAACTCCCTTGGACTATTTCATAGATCTTCTTGGTGGAGATAAAAGTAGCTCGAAGCTCCTTCTTCCATCACCTTTTTCGAAAGATAATTTCTGTTTGATGCTAACTGATGCAATCTCAACTAGATATAATGATAGAGAAAAAACCTATGACGATATTGCAGAACTAATTGGTGAGACAATTAAAGCTAAAACCGGTAATTATCTGGTTTTTTCTCCATCTTATGAGTATATGCAAGCAATTTTGGAAGAATTTACTAGTAAGCATAATGAAATAAAAATACTGGTTCAAAAGCAAGGAATGACCGAAGAAGAAAGAATTGAGTTTCTGGCTAAATTCTCGTCTTACGGAAAGAAAACACTTGTTGGTTTTGCAGTAATGGGAGGTATTTTCGGAGAAGGAATAGATCTTATTGGAGAGAAACTTTCTGGAGCAATCATCGTTGGAGTCGGAATACCAAAAATAAGTCCAGAAAGAGATATGATAAAGGACTACTTTGACACTCTTAACAGTAAGGGGTTTTTGTTTGCTTACACTTATCCTGGAATGAATAAGGTTCTCCAAGCAGCTGGTAGAGTAATTAGAACCGAGAAGGACAGAGGTGTAGTGCTTCTAATTGGGGAAAGATATTCTACTAGAACCTATTCGGTGCTTTTTCCAGATTCATGGTCAGAGGTTCAAAGAATATTCGATAGTATCAGCTTATCTACAATAGTCAAACATTT
>JAAFKI010000113.1 GCA_021399345.1 Candidatus Heimdallarchaeota archaeon | reverse complement strand
TACAGACAGCTTTATAATGCAATGACTATTTGCGTTTTTTATAATCCTCCAGCACCTATGGTTGCTGATCTATTAGGTATGGCAGTTAATCGTAATTATACTTCAGAAGATCTAATTCTTCTTGGAGATAGAATTTATGCGCTTAAAAGATTAGTAAATCTAAGATTAGGCTGGAAACCAGAGCTTCAAGTTCTACCTAATGTTATGAGACAAAGACTTGATGGACCAACTGAAGGAAATATACCCGATTTCAAAATTCAACTAAAAGAATGGTATGAATATAGGAACTATGATATTGAAACAGGATACCCTAGAAAAGAGTTATTAGAACAACTGGAAATGAGTAGTTTCATCAGAGAAAATGAAACAATGGGTATTTGAAAACATCTAAATATTATAAACGAAAATAGATGTTGATTAATAATGTCTGAGGATTCTAAAGTAGATGCTATTGATTTCAAAGCTTTATCGAATCCGACCAGACGCAGTATTCTTGAGTACATTGCTGAGATAGAATGGGTCACCTATACACAGCTTACAGAAAAATTTGAGCTCAAGTCAGGTCCTCTTTACTACCATTTGAGACAAATCAAGCGATTTGTTTATCAGGATAAACAAAAAAAATATTATCTAACTGAAGAAGGAAAAAAGGCTATTGAAATCATTCAAGGAAGGGATGATAAAAAAGTAGAGATAATATATCGAGAAAAAGAAGAAGAACATAGAGTCTTTAGTATAGGTAAATTTTCTCTTGCTAAATTCATCAGATTCTTTGCAAAAAATCCAATACATACTTTGATAGAGTTTGTTATTTTAGCAGGTGTGAGTGTGTTTCTTGGTTCAGGAAATAAAATTCTGATAGTAGGTAATTTTGTTGTACCTTTAGAAGTACCCATTTGGCTAGCTTATGTAAGTCTAATTGGTAGTTGGTTATTTGTTGGAGGTTTCGCTGAACTTCTGAGTAGATTTGGATATAGGAAAAAGCAAAAACCCTTCACCTTACTGAATGTCAGTAATCTAATTTTCCTACCATCATTTCTTTTTATTCTTACAGTGGCATTAGTGGGAGCAGCTTCTGGATCAACTGTCTTGGTTCCCTCAATAGTTTTGTTAATTCTTCACGGAGTATTTCAGATATGGAGCTTTCTCGTACTAATTACAGCTTTAGGTGAAATCAAAGAACTCTCAATTGATAAATCAGCATTAATTGCAATGTTTGTAAGCTATGCTCAGATTTTTGCACTAATTTTTATCCTTTTGTAAAAGACTTCAGAAATCAGCTAGAGAAGGTAAAAACTGATTCCTACATAAAATTGTAGTAAAAAACTACAATTCCCTATAAACTCATCTATTTAGCAAACGATTCCAATGAAAGTTTAACCAAAAACTGGTGTTCAAAAAATGAAGGTACAAAATGTTAAAACACAAAAACTGGTTCTGGGTGGCTTTTTAGCCTTGCTAGTCATTTCATCTTTTATCTATATGCCTATTTATGCTGATAGTCATGAAGATGAAGATGAGGATGGTATAGATGATGAATATGAAGATGAGAATGAAAGACAGGTGGAAATAGAGGTTTCTGATTACGAAGCAAAAATAGAATCTTCATATGAGACTAATGGTGAATTCGAAAATGAGTTTGATGTTACTATTAAGACAAGTTCTGAAGGTTTAGAATTCGAACTAGAATTTGAAGAAGAAAATGATACTGTAGAAATAGAGATTGAATTCGAAATACTGTTTACTGAGATTGTTGAATATAGAGATCTTGTGGTAGATGGATTATACATTGCTTCAGATGATGAAACAATTCAAGTACTCAAACTAGATGAGTTTAAACCGATTGTATATACTGTTGAAATAATTAACAATGAAACTGTACATGTATTCAATGTAGAAACAGTTGATGAAGTATTCTCTGCAACTTTATATGCTTCAGGAAAATTCGCTAATATCAACGACGTAATAGTTGCACCTACCCAAGTAAAGGTAGATGTTGGTATTCACAACTTTAACTACACAGAAGAAGATTCTGTTTTGGCACTTAAAGTAAAACTAGAATCTGAAAAAGAAGTAGACTATGAAGAAGATGATGAAACAGAAGATGAACTTCAAAATCGTTCAGACGATGAATATGAAATTGATATTAATTTAGGTGATTACTCTGGTTTCTTCTCATGGATCGAAACAGCAATGATTGATGGTGTTTTGCAAGAAGTAAAGGCAACTCCTTTAGATATAGGTGATGAAGAGACAAAATTATACCTAAACTACCCAAGAGGGAATGAAATTATTCATGACCCAAAAGTAGGAATGGCAGATTTATTATCTAAGCTTGGAAGCACAAACATGGTATTCATTGCCATAGCTGCATTACTAACTATACCTGGATTAGCTTTACTTATCAGAAAGAAGAACAGGAAGTAAAACTCCTGCGCTATTATTTTTTGTAATTTTCGCTAAGAAAATTAATAGAAATAATACTAAAATCTACAAAAAAATGTAAGTTAAACTATATATGTGGTGAAAAACTAATAGCAATATAGAAAAAGTGTATAAAGTGAAATTATAATGATGAACAAAAGAAAACTATTTTTGGGAGGATTCTTAGCTGTGATAGTTATTTTATCTTTTGTTTATTTGCCCGTTTACGCTAACAATGAAGATGAGGATAATGATGGAGTGAATGATTCCTATGAAGAGGAAAATAAGAGAGAGGTTGAAATTGTATATTCTTATAACGAAGTTATAATAGATTCATCGCTGACAACAGGTGAGGATATAGAAAATGAGTTTCAGATAGAACTGAAAACGAGTGGAGATGGATTAGATATCAATCTAGAGTATGAAGAAGGATTTGATACAAATGAAACTGAAATAGAATTCGAAATCAGAATTACAAAAATTGTTGAATATAGAGACCTTGATGCAAATGGGAAATATAATGATACTAACGATGAAACAGTTCAGGAGCTTTTGCTAGAAAATTTCAATCCTATTGAATATACTATTGAAACTATAAACAATGAAACAGTCCACGTTTTATCTGTAGAAACAGTTGATGAAATATTCTCAGCAACTCTCTATGTCACAGGAAAGTTTGCGAATATCAATGGGGTTGTTGTTGCTCCTACACAAATCAAGGTAGATATTGGTATACAAAACTTCAATTATACCGAAGATGACTCAATTTTAGCCCTTGAAGTAGAACTTGAATCAGAAGTAGAAGTTGAATATGATGAAGAAGACGAAACTGAAGATGAAAATCAAGGACGTTCAGACTTTGAAGAAAATGAAATAGAGATAAGCATTGGTGAATATTCTGGATTCTTCTCATGGATTGATACGGCTATTGTTGATGGTATAGAAGTAGAGGTTAAATCATCCCCATTACAAATTGATGAAGGTGATACATGGTTATATTTGAATTACCCAAGAGGAGATATTATTATTCACGATCCTAAAATAGGTTTAGCAGGAGTGCTTAAATTACCAGAGGGGTTCCTTGGTTCAGATTTTTGGTTTGAACTACCAATTGTATCTAGAAATGAGTTACTTATTGTCTCAGCTATTTCATTATTTATAATAACAGGTTTAGTTTTGGTCTTTAGAAGAAGAAGAACTGCTTAACTGTATGAGAGTTAGCCATTCTCTCATACCCTTTATTCTTTTTTGCAACATACATTCAAAATTGTGTGTGAATGACCACCTTTTACTGGATATTCTTCCCATTGATGTGTAGATTTTTTATTTATGACTAAACCAGCAGATTTGATATGATCTTCTATGGAATTTATCCAGAATAATGATTTCTTACACGCCTCCCCTTCAGGCAAACGATCAATTGGTGTAGAAATTATCAATTGCCCATTTTTATTGAGCATTTGTTTTAGAACTTGAACAGAAAGCCTTGCAGCTTCATCGTTTAGCTTTTGCATTATTTCAAAGAATGAATCATACTGTTTATTGAACATAGGACAGTATTTAGTAAATAGTGGCATCAAATAATAATCCATTATTCCTAAATTGGTTACTAGATCATATCTTTCACCTTGATATGTGATTTCAGAAGGTTCAAAATTAGTTAATGCATCAAGTAGCTTTTTCTCTGGTAATTCCTCTTCTTCAAATTTTTCAAAAATTTCACATATTGAAGTTACGAAACCCATAGTATTATCAAATTTAAGAACTTCTACAGTTTTGAAATCATAAACTGAAGCGAGGTGAATCCTAGCTCGTTTTAATGCTTCAGGATTGATATCTAAAAGAGAGATATTAGCAACTCGATTAAGAATTTTGTCACCTATTTCAGGAACTCTGTTGGTAACACCAATAAATCCCCAATGATTAGTCCTCATTGGTAAACAAGACAAAATAAACTCTTTTACTTGATTGTAGTGAAAATCCCATTCTTTCCTGTAGAGAGAATAGTTCTTTTCGAACTCATCCATCCATTCTTTGTTCATTTTTTCTTGCATTAATCCCTTATAAAATTGGTATATTAAGAATTTTATGCAAGAAAGCTACTTTGAGAAAAATTCAAGAAGTCTAACACTTTTCATCAAAATATAAAGAAGAAGTGACACAATGGATATTTACATCATTCGACATGGAGAAACTGCATTTAATGTAGGTGAAGAAAGGATAAGAGGGAGAAAAGATATCCCCTTGTCTGATTTTGGAATACAACATGCTGAGGAAGTAAGTAAGAAACTTACAAAAATTCCTATTGAGAAAATATATCACAGTAAACTATCTAGGACAAAGGTTACAGCTGAAAAAATACTTCAAAACCAAAATAATGCAAAAATCGTAGAAGAACCATTATTACTAGATATCTCATTTGGAGAGTGGGAAGGAAAAAAAGGTAAAGATGTTTTTACTGAAGAACTGCAAAAGCAGTGGAAAACCAATCCAAATGATGTTTTAATACCAGGAGGAGAAACATTCTATCAAGTACTAGACAGACTCCACAGATTATTTTTGAGATTAAGGAAACAAACAGAAAAGACTATAGCATTAGTTACACATGGGGCAGTTATCAATTTGATTTTTGTTTATTTAACTGAAACGCATCCTTCACATTATTGGGATTTTTATGTTAAACCATGTTCTATTAGTCACATAAAACTGTATGAAAATGGAAAAATCTCTTTAGTCAAATTCAATGATGCTCAGCATTTAACTGAATAACAGCATTACAAAACAATCGATTGACCATTCTTCAACTTGTTCAATAGAAATTCTTATAGACAAAATTAGAAAAACTTTCATGACATGTCGGATATTGTAAATGAAACTAAGAAATATTGGGAAAACGATTTCAATTGCTCAATTGCAGCTGCTTGTGGAATTCTCAATTACTACGGATACAAGCATCATTCAGAAACTTTGAAAAAAGCACTACTTCCATTTGGCGGGGGTATGGGTGAAAGATCTGTTTGTGGGGCAGTTACTGGTGCCTTAGCTGGTTTAAGTTCAGTATTATATGAGAAAGGACTAGATAAAGATTCAATTTATGATCTGACTAAAAGGTTTAAAGAAAGATTCAAGGAAGAAGTAGGAACACTTTACTGCAGAGAAATACTAAATGATTTTTTTGTACCAGATGGATCAGTTGACATGGAAAATCCTGAAAGGAGAAAAACATGTGATGAAGCTGTCTTCGAAGCAGTTACTATTGTAAAAGAAATAATAGATGCTTTGTAGCATCCAAAAAAATTTGTTATTTGCTTAAAATGCTGTAACGATTACATTACCGGTATCAGTAGTTAGTGTGAATCTGTATAGGTTTTCAGCAGCAGAATAAGCCGAGTTTTCATAGTAGTCTCCAGAACCAGGGAGATCTATATTTCCAGTTGCTGTATCTGCATAAATATTATAGCCTATAGTTGAATTGAAATTGAAAACACCAGTAATACTACCTGTATCAGCATCTACATGAAACACAGCAGCATACTCATAAGGAAGAACAAGATTCTGGGTAATTGATAATGTTATGCCTCCAGTTTCTGTCTGAATGTCCCAAACAATGTCTCCAGTAACAATTAAATCCTCATAAGTTAAGGAGATACCACCTGTATCCGATTCAACTATTACTTCATCTGTATTAAGATAGGTTTGTTCGCCTAGGTTTAAATCTATTCTTCCAGTATCTGTATGTAACTCCAACTCCTGAATGGATGTATTGGAGGAACCTACAAGGTTCATGAATATTTTACCAGTATTAGTTAGCATATTAATATTCGAGAAGTTTAACATATCAATTCCATTTGTGGAAACTGTAATGGTTCCTGTATCTGTATCTATTGTATAGTTTGCATATACTGAGGGATGTAATTTTATATTTATATCATAATCAAACACTGTTTTATCCCAAAACCAAAAACTACGCGGTCCTGAGTTAAAACTTACAGTAATATGATCTGAACCATCCGCCGCACTAACAAAATTCCTCGCATCTGCTAAATCTGCTCCTGGTCTTCCTCTCACTTCTAATGTAGCTACCATCAATTTAGTCAATGTTGCATCATAGGTTATATCAAGAGAACCTACATCATTATCAATCACTAAATCCATATTAGGATAAGCAAATGAGTTAACTTCGAAGTCCAATGTTCCTATATCTGCAAAATTAATTGCTCCAAAGATACCCATGATGATAAATGGAACTACCATTAATGCAATCATTCCAAACACAAATCCTAGGAGTTTAGGTCTTTGTCTGACAGGCCTGTAAGGACGAACTGGTCCGTATTTCTTAACTGGTCCAGGATGAGGATCTGTCTTAATGGGCATAGCTGTAGGAACGCCTTGAACATCTTGTATACTTGCTCCACACATGTGGCAAAAAACAGCTTCACCTGTTAAGTTAGTGCCACAATTAGTACAAAATCTTTCACTCATAATTTATCACTTGAATATAATTCTAAAGCTAAATTCATCAAGGTTGATAATAAATATATCCAATTAACGAAAAAATTCATGAATCTTGAAGTTTTAGAACGATTTCCCTAAGTTCAAATATTCTTTTCATACACTCAGCTCTTTTCTTGTTAACTTCCTTTACAGCTGTTACTTGCCCCTCTCTCAATAGTTTCTCTGCTAGTCTTTGGTATTCTCTAGATTGAACTTCTAATTCCCTAAGTTCTAGAGAATGTCTTGTAAAATGTCCTTTGACATTTAGATTCAATTCATCATCATAAGACCTGTCGCGTCTGTAGTCAGTTTTATCGTTCTTCTTGAATGCCATATCCGACACTAAATAAACAACGAACATTTAATTATCTTTCTAATACTCAGAAATTTCAATATACTGTGCAATAATTTCTAACCATTCTTTTCGCTCATAGGTTCCTTTAGGAATAGGAAACCTAAAGATGCAGTAAATCTTACACCTACAATTATCCAGAGAAACAAAACTATAGTTTCCAATTCACCAATGTAGTTTTCTACGACATCTGCTAAGATTCCAGAAAGAAGAGAACCCAAAAAAGTTGTTATTCCTAGAAACATATAGAAAAGACCTGTATAAGTCCCCTTTTCGTTTTCGGGGGCACAATCTAGTATGTAGCTACTCTCTGCGACCATATAGAACGAATTTCCAAAACCACTTACAGCTGCACCAATCGCCATATGCCACCAAGTTTGAACATACATTACTGTTATTGCTAGATTTAAGGGGATGAAAAACATTATAGCTCTTCCAACAAATAATGTCCATTTCCGCTTAATTTTATCTATAAATGGACGAGTAATTAGCAAAGTAATCATCATGGAAACACTGAATGCAGCCCATATCCAAGTGTTTTCTCGAGCTGAAGCGAATTTTCCTCTAACAAATGGGAAAATGGGCCAACCTAATGACATAGCAAATCCCATAACAGAACCAATAATTATAAAATTTCGAAAACGTTTATTTTCTCTTAGAGGTGTAAAAGATAAGACAGGTCCTTCTTCAAGTTTCTCTGTTGGGGGATTAGTTAAGAATGCAGCAACTATTCCAGCAAATGCAAAAAGGCAAGCTGCAGAGTATAGAATAATAGAATATTGATCATGTTGAATTCTGCTAATGTAGTCAGTTTCAGCTCCAAATCCCAATTTATAATGACTTAGTGAGTACTTACCTAAATTCAACAGACTATTAGATGCATATTCTAGAAAATGAATCCCTACAAAATTACTTGCTTCACCTAATGACAATAAACCAATCAATGATCCTAAAGAACCAACTAGTGTTAATAGACTGAAAAGACTTGCCCGATTCTTCTTATTAGTTAAGTCTCCAATCATCGCAGTAAAAGAGGGGGAATAAATTGCAAAACAAAGAGAAAAGAAGAAGACTCCTAATACTAGGATCCATTCATTTCTAATAAAAGGGATTAATGCTAGAGTTACACCACCCCCAAAAAGACCTATAAGAATTAGTGTTTTTCTTCCTAAGAAATCTGAAATTCTTCCAAATGATGATTGGAATGCAAGTGACATTAAATTCCTGATTGAGGTTATGAATGCTATGGCTGTTGCAGATGAACCAATAATAACAGCATATATTTCTATAAACATTCTCCCAATCATTCTAGCAGCGGTTCCAAAAACTGAAATTAATAGGATTAGTGATTTCATTTTGAAAGAGATATCAGGATGCTTAATTATGGCTTCATCAGATAAGACTCCAGGTTCATCTCTTAAATCTTCCATGAATTTAACATCCAAATACAAATGATAGATAGGTGTTTAAAAGCTTTAAAATAACTCTTTTGGAAGGGTTAAAAGAATAATGAGTATCATGGGCGAAGTTGAGTTATCATTCTCTCCAAAGTATCTTCCTGCAAACCACAACTTACAAGATATTTCTTTATTCCACCTTCTTCTTCTACTTTGTCAAAAATATATTCCATATCTTCACTTAAAGTATATTCATCAGTTTCAAGATAATCTTGGATAATATTTGGTTCAGGGGCATTTAATAGTAATAATATCAAACATGAAGTTATACCAGTCCTGTCTCTTCCTGCAAAACAATGAATGATAGTCGAATAATTTTCTTCTTGAGATAAAATATTGAAAATTCTTCGAATTTGTGCTTTGTTGTAGTATAGAGTATACCAACAGAATTGCTTGTAGAATGATAATTCAGTTTTTCTTTCCCTTAGAAGTACCTCTGGGGGCATAGATATATCGATATGAACCCAATAATAATTGAAGCTATTAACAAAGTCATCATTATATGAAGCATAACCAATTTCTACTGCTGATCTTAAATCAATTATGCTTTTAATCCCCAAATCTTTGAAATCTTGCAGTAATTCTGGGGTTTGATGTTCTATAGGGGAGGCTGACCGATAGATAACACTAGGACGGATATAACTCTGATTAAAAATAGCCAAATCTCTAAAATTAGGTATTTTACTCTGGATTTTCGTCAGTAGTTCGTTCTTCTCCAAATGAGGTTCCTCATAGTTTTTGTACACTACTTGTTACCTTAATCATACAAACATCATATATATTATTTGTTAAAATTTCAAAATAATAGAAAAAGAAAAAGAGTTATTTCTCTTTACTAGACATTGTTGGCATAACACTTACAGAAACCAAAGGTATTGAGAGAAGTATCCATTCAGGCAATTGTGGCGGGTCATTGTCTAGCATATCCTGCCATCCTTCATCTGTTAATCTATTTTCCATAGGATGAATGAATTCATAATAGGAAAAGGTTGCACCTTTAGTTAATCGAAGATTGCCTCGATGGTCTTGAACTACAACATATATAACAAAAGGATTACCCACTCCCACTTCTAAGACCTCTTTGTAGTCAGGATCAGGATTAGTATGAACATCTGCTATTACAGCCATTCTATCATCAGCAGCACTAGTCCAAGGATCATATTCTGGATCTTCATAACTTGCAGCTTCCTCTATATATTCCGCTACTCTATTGATATAGTAAATATCATCGTCTGTAAGTTGTTCATTTTGTAATTCCTTTATACTAAGTTCTGTTAACTTTTCAAAAACATCAGCTATTGTTTCTAATTTGTAACTAAAACTATCTGCTAGAAGACCCCTTGATTCAAGACCGTTTTGCATTAAACGTACTAAAGCAGCAAGACGAGAATATACTTCCGGATAAGGTTCAATATAACCTTTCGGAATTTTTGGTGCTGGTCCCCCTGTGGGTACTATTGTATAAGATTGTTTAGCATACAAAATCGTATCATGTCTTAACTCAGCCCATGAACCCATTGCCGTCATTAGCGCTTTATCAGACCACGCATCATTCAACATGAATCCAGGATAACCTTCTAAAGCAGGTTCTAATAATGGAAAGAAAGAATACAACCACAACCAATATAGATTTTGAGTCCAATCGTAATCTGTTAAATTATTAAATTCTGCTCGTAGTTTAAGTATTTGACCACCATATCCAGGATAAAGTTGACTTTCATTTTCCATATAATAATCCGCTCTCGGACTACCAAAAACAGAAAACACATCCAAACCTGTTGGCATTTTTCTGTCCTCTACTTTGTCGTGAACTAATTGTTGAAAAATATACGAATCAGGAATGAATCTTTGTCCCATTAACCGAAATCCTAGAGTAACTTCTTCAACTTCTTGATCCTCATAGACAAACATCGAATTTATTTTTGGTCTTCTATATGTTTTTATCTCTTCAACTATTCCTTCAATTGTAGTATCGTTTGCTAACAAATCCCCTTCCGGAGCACCACTATTTTGCCAAATCTGATAATATTCTTCAGCTGTAAGGTCATCACTTTCCCCTACATAAAAAACAGTTGGCTCGTAAATACGATCCCAATATTCCCAAACATTGGAAGTCGAAATTGTCTTATTGAAACTCGAGATTAGAAGTAATGCCATCCTAGTTTGTTCGATACCCATGGCAGGATCTCCTTCAGGGCTTGGAGTTAGAAAACTCATTCTTCCAGCATACATCATAGCTAGGAAATAATTTGCTAAAATTTCATTTCGAGTATAATGCCCTCTTACTATGTATTGAGTATAGTCTTCCATATATCCAAAGATTGCTGAAGGATTCATCATAGTATTATTAATCAAATTCAACTCAGCAAGAGTAAGAGATTCCACTTCTGAAGGTATGGTATTAGTCTCATTAAGAAGATGAAGCATAACAGATAAGTAAGCTATGTTTTTGTTTAATGCTTCATGAACTGAAACTTCTGAAACTGTTGTGTTTAGAGAGACTTGATCGTTACGAAGCGCTAACAACATTGTTTCAAAATCTGAAAAAAATCTTTCCGCTTCAAGAATTCTTAAACTAATATCGTATAGAACATGATAAGCATGTAGACATAGATCTGTGGTAATAAACTTGGGGATTTCCGTTCCAGAATAAATCTTATAGATGTCTTCAAAACCTTCATCTACAATAGCGAAACCATAATTTTCTAACAATTGTTTGATGTTCGAGGAGATATACAAATCTTGCTTATCAACATTCCCTATATTGCTCTTTATTAAAGTAGGTTCGATTGAAGGTGCATAATCTAGGTGAAGTGGATTATAAGAACCAAAGGATGTTAGAACTGAATCCTTGATTTGATAAGTGGATGCAGTTTCATCAATTAGAGGATCTGGATTCCAGTTTATTGTCATCTTTGGATTAATAACTATGGGAAGAACAATTCCCAAACTTGCTGCAATCAAAATTGTGATAATGCCTGAAGCAACAATAATTTTCATCTTTTTATCCAGTACCAACATGATAAATCCCAAATTAATCTATTGTATACAGTATTATTATTACATATTTTTACTTTTTGGCTAATTTTCTTTCCTTGATACTTGCGGAACAACATTTACAGAGGCCAAAGGTATTGTGATAAGCATCCATTCAGGTAAAGATGGTGGATTATTATCTAACATATCCTGCCATTCTTCATCGGTTAATCTTTCTGTCATAGGTTGTTCAAATTCGTAGTAGGAAAAGGTTCCTCCTCTTGCCAATCTAAGATTTCCTCGGTTATCTTGAACGATTACATAGATAACAAAAGGATTTCCAGTTCCCACCTCTAAGACCATTCCTGTATTTGGGTCAGTATGTACATCAGCAACTACTGCCATCCTATCATCAGCAGTACTAACCCATTCTTCATACTCTGGATCATCATAACTTGCTAGACTTTCTATATTCATTGCAACGTTATTTATATAACCAATATCTTGATCAGTTAATGGAACATTTTCTAGTTCTTTGATGCTAATTATCTGAAGATTTTCAAAGACATCTGCTATTTCTGTAAGTTTGAGAGCAAAGCTTTCAAGGAGTAAACCTCTTTCGCTTAATCCGCTTATCATCAGTCTTACCAAACTAGCAAGTCTCGCATAAACTTCAGGATAGGGCTCAACATAACCAGGATATGTCTTTGGAATGCTTTTTTCCACAGTATAGGACTGTTTAGCATAAAGAATTGTATCATGTCTTAATTCTGCCCAAGAGCTTGAAGCTGTCATTAGGGATTTGTCAGTCCATGCATCACTAAGCATAAATCCAGGATATCCTTCGGAAGCTGGATCAAGTAGTGGGAAGAGTGAAAACAACCACAGCCAATATAGATTTTGCGTCCAATCATAATCTGTTAGATTGCCAAATTCCTTTCTGAGTTTGTTTATTTGGTCATCATATCCTGGATAAAGCTGGTTTTCATTTTCCATAAAATAATCAGCTCTAGGGCTTCCAAAAACAGAAAAAACATCTAATCCGGTAGGCATAAGTCTGTTATATACCTCATTATGGACAAGTTGTTGGAAAATATAGGAATCAGGAATAAATCGTTGACCCATAAATCTGAATCCCTGTGTGACATTTCCTACTTCTTGATCATCATAAACAAACATAGAGTTGATTTTTGGTTTTCTATGAGATTGAATCTCCTCGATTATTACTTCAATTAAACCTCTTTCTGACAATGCATCACCAGAAGGGGCACCATTATTTTGCCATATTTGATAATATTCCTCAGCAGTGAGATCATCACTTGCACCAACATAAAAGACAGTTGGTTCATAAAGACGATCCCAATATTCCCAAACATTAGAAGTTGAAATTGTCTCATTGAAACTTGAAATAAGTAGAAGTGCCATTCTTGTATGGTTGATGCCCATTTCTGGTTCTCCCCAAGGACTTTGGGTAAGAAAACTCATTCTTCCAGCATACATCATAGCTTTGAAATAATTCCCTAGAAGTTCATTTCTAGTATAATGCCCCCTTACTTTATACTGAGTATAATCTTCCTCATATCCAAATATAGCTGAGTAGTCTCTTACGCTATCATTCATCAAGTTAAGTTCTGCAATTGTTAATGCTTCAACTTCTACTGGAATTGTATTAGTCTCATTAAGAAGATAAAGCATAACAGAGAGATAGGCAATATTTTTGTTCAATGCTTCATGTACTGTAGACTCTGTAACTGTTGAGTTAAGAGTAATTTGTGCACCTCGAAGAGCTAGCAACATAGTTTCAAAATCAAAGAAGAATCTTTCTCCTTCTAAAATTCTCAAACTAATATCATAAAGAACATGATAAGCATGCAAGCATAAATCGGTAGTTATAAACTTAGGAATTTCTTTTCCATCATAAATTTGATAGATATCTTCATATCCCTCATCAACAATTACAAAACCATACGTTTCTAAGAATTCCTTCATCTGGGGTGTAACTTCTAAGCCTTGTTTGTCCACATTTCCCAAATTATTACTAATTATTGTTGGTTTTATATTGGGTGTAATATCAATATGAAGAGGAGAATAAGAACCAAACGAAGTACTAACTGTTTCTTTGATTTGATAAGTAGATGCTGTTCCAGCTAGCAGTGGATCTGGGTGAAAATCTATTTTTTCCCTTGGATTCATAATATAAGGTAGAGAAATCAAAAGACCCGTTATAGCAAGAACACCACACAAACTAGTGCTTGCAATTACAATGATTTTCTTACTGAACATTACCTTTAACATCCCTGTTTTTTAGCTAATGTATACTATTCTTGATGTATTAACTATTCTTGTGTTAGTTTTAACACAAAGTAAGAAAAATTCGTTGAAAATGTAAATTCATCTATTTAAAAGTGAGTTCTCCTAGATATTCAACTTCTTTTTGGTCATTTTCCAGGACTTGATGGATGAAAGTTATTATTTCTTCAAAAATAATGTCAAAAAATCCAGTACTCAGGAGCAAATGACCACCACCCTTCACAAGAAATCCTTTCCTTATTTTTGAGGAGGCATTTTTAACAACATAAATAGTAGCTTTCTTACTAGTTGTCAAGTCTTTGACTCCATTAATGATTAGAACAGGTGTAACTAATTTCTTAACTACCTTCTTCAAATGCTTGGAATGACGAACTGCATGTACCAAAACACTCATTGGCATTTTATTCATATTTTCCATTTTCCATTCTAGATATTCTTCATCAACCAATGTTTTGTCGTAGTCACTTGGTAAAGAAAAAGGAATTGATTTAATTTTTATGAACCTATAGACAAAAGAGAACAATCTTAACATCCAAGAGAATATTCCACCAGTGCTTATCCCAATGTAAGCATCAGCTGTTGGATTACTAGTCTCAGCTACAAAAGTAATCCCTGCTCCTAATGAGAACCCAAGAACAATAAGCTTATCATATTCTTGTTTTTTTTGAAAAATTAATGCCTTTCCCCATTCATAAATTTCTGTGGGGTCTTTTAGCTCAAGAAGATGGTCAAAAGAAATTCCATGATAAGGTATTATTGGTACGAATACATCATATCCTTGTTTCGAAAACGATTCTGCTAGATGTCTCATCTCAATAGGAGTACCAGATAGTCCATGAAAAATCAAAATACAAACAGGAGAATCATTATAAATTTCCAAATTCTGCGCATATTTGTTTTCCAAAACTACCACTTCTCAACAATTATAGGAAATTTAATCCTATAAG
>JAAFKI010000112.1 GCA_021399345.1 Candidatus Heimdallarchaeota archaeon | reverse complement strand
TCCCAATATCTTTCAAAATACCAGAAACTCTGGAAAAAAGAGTTAAAACAAAACTTGAAAGTAATGAAACTTATTCGGTCTTATATCAACTCATTATCTACTAAGGATCTCGATCGACTTTTCAATTTACTAAATAAACCCCGTATTAGAAATAAAATTTCAGAATCTGGAGATATAGACAATCAAAGAACTATTGTTTTCAATCTGCTTATGAATCTAAATCTGTGGCCAATTCTTTTATCAACAGGCTTAAAATTTCTCCTTAAAAACAAAGAAAAGAAAAAATGAAGAGATGTCTATTATAGTGGTTATCTTTTGCTAATATCTTGATCTTAGACCTGATATCTTCAACTTCACTTTGATTGAGTTTTGCGTAATTACTTTATAATCAGATGATCCTAAAGGAACAGCTAAATCATGATCTATGAGTTTATCATCATTCTTTCCTGGATCTCTTTCAAAAACATGAAAGGGAACTTGAATTACTCCACCACGAGGAGCATTTCTAAATTCTGAATAAAGTGTCATACCTTCTGGTGGTTTAAACACTTCATTTTTCTCTAGATTTATGGTTCCTTTGTTTGGTATTCTACTACTATAATTAGGTCTTTGCCCTACTCTAAAATAGAGTTCTGACTCATTACCAAAGAGATCCCTGTCTTCTAGAACTTTTAGTGAAATTAGTTCTATTCTTGCTAAAAATCTATCCTCAAATTCTTTGGTGTCCCTTTGCCCTCGAGCATAAGTATTTTTGTAAACTTTTTTTACAACTCTTCTTCCCATTTAATCACCTTATGGCTATTCTCCATCTTATTCTTATATATCTTTTCAAATGTCAATTAGATGCTAAAGAGAGAATTGAGTATAAAATTATTGTATCTAATAGGCAAATCTTCTTTGATTCTAAGTATCATTCATTCCTCAGAAATTCAACAAGACAGAATTTACCTCTTCTTGTAGATGGTATTCGCTCACCAACTTTGAAATTACTTTCTGGAAGTAAGACTGTTAAGATACCTTCCCATATATATAAAACAAAATCGCATAAATCGCGTTTTCCTTCTACACATTTTTCACCAGGTGCATAAGTACAATAAGTTCTCGCAGGATATTCTACATAAGCCACCCTTCGTGAAATACTTGAAATAATATCGGCAGGCAGGTAATTTTTGAGGTCATCTGTTGCTTTTGCTTGTAAAGCTTTGGTAACATATTGACCAATCATTGACGAGATTTCTTTGATATCTTGCTCTGAATCACGTATGTTAATCAGAAGGAATTCAATTAAGAACAGAACATGTATATCGTTGAATTCTTCTTTTGCTTTCTTAACATTTGAATCCTCAATATCACTAAAGAAAGTGGATGTAATTTCTGCCAAAACTTTGTGAAATAAAGGTAAAACCATAGTTGTTGGATATTCTTTTAGAATCGGAGAGAAGACTGTATCTAAATCAAGATCCAAACTTGCCTTAATCTCCTTCTCTTCAACAGGTGCACTTGGTTGCAGTGTTACTCCAGAAACACCTTCAGTTTTAGTTTGAGCTGGGGAAGTTGCCATACTTGGTTCAGTAGAAATCTCTTGAGCACGAACAGTAGGAATTTTATTGTCAACTTTTTGTATAATTATCTGTAATTGTTGAGATTCAAA
This sequence comes from Candidatus Heimdallarchaeota archaeon, assembly GCA_021399345.1. Lineage (GTDB taxonomy): Archaea > Asgardarchaeota > Heimdallarchaeia > Heimdallarchaeales > Heimdallarchaeaceae > UBA460. The sequence continues at coordinate 217,905 of JAAFKI010000112.1, read as the reverse complement.
TTGACTTGGCATTTGTTCTACTCTAGCATCTGAATTAAACAAGAAATATCCTAATGCTTTCATGATCCCAGAAACAATAACTAGATAGGGGTGATAGGTCGCTTCTGAGGCTATGAAACGATTTGCCCCAAGTTGTATTACTGCATTATCTTCATTTTTTTCAATCCTGATGTTCTTCCATCCCAAAGATTCCATAAGAAGATCAAATTGCTCTTCAATTCCAAGATCTCTGTGGGGAGTAAAGAAATTGAACACAGCATCAGCTATTGCAGAAGTAATGGCATGTTCAGTATCTCTATTAGTAACATCAAAAGAGGCTATTATTTTCTCTAGAGAATTCATTAGAATCTTTGTTGCTTGAAGGGCTCTTAATTTATCACTACCTTTATTAGTCCACGTTGGCGAGTAACCGCTCATTTAAATCTTCCATTCCTTTTGAAAATATTATAAATTAAGATGGGAAAATCCTAATATAACCTTTATGATGGTTTCCATAGTATAAGGCTTAATTAAATGCTTAACACGATTTTACAACACTCAATGTGTTACTTAAACATCATCTAGGATGAAAAATTTGCCTAACTATAAAAATAGGTTAATTCAAAAAGCTTAAAACACCAACCTTTACGTAACTCTATAGAGAATCAATCGCGTGATTATATATGAGTAAAATGATTGATATGCCAAGATGCACAAGCTGTAATAGAGTCATAAGTCCTAGTGATGAAGGAGATACACGTTTTTCATGTCCAAAGTGTAATGATGTTCTGATTATTAGATGTCCAAAATGTAGGCTTTTTGGAAATGAATATGTATGCCCAAAATGCAACTTTAAAGGTCCTTAAGCAGGTGAAAATGTTGGGTGAAGTTTTATTAGTATATGAAATTAGACCAGAAACTACAGAAATAACTCCTAAGAAATTAGAAGAAATTATAAGGTTAAAGCTTCCAGAGAAAGTGAAAATGCAAAATAATCCTGAGGAAAAACCGCTATTCTTCGGGTTAGTTGGTATAATTGGTCAATTCATTATTCCAGAGGAAGATGGTGCACAAGATAATTTAGAGGATGTTCTAAATTCAATCGAAGAAATATCATCAATTCAGATGACTTTTATCACTAGATTGTAGGTTCGTCCCTCCATTTAGTTTCCTTTTTCATTTTCAACAGATTTTTGCATTTTAATTTTTATTGCTAATCCTTTTGTCCAGTCTTCTTTATCTATATCTTCAATAAACAAATTATAGTCATATTTTTTAGCTATTTCATTAACAATCAGAAAACCTAAATGTTTACGAAGAGTTTCGTCAAAAGGTGATTCATCAATAACTCTTTGTATTTCATCATTGAGTTCAGGTTCAACACCCTCTTTATCAAGAATCATTATCTCAAAGAATTCTTGATCATCTTCTATTATCTCTCTCCCGCTGATATCTATGTTAATCTTCTTACTTTCAGTTTTCAATATTAAGCTCTTCAAAACATAGTAGAACATATCATAAAGAAAAACCCCTCCTAGAATCTTAATAACACTGGGCAAATTAACATCTATATTGAATTCATTTTCATTGTGTTCTTCCTTTACCTTTTCAAGTAATCTCAAAATAGTCATCTTAAGCGGAACAAAATGAACTTCTGCTCCACTTGAAACATCTAATACATTAGATAATAATCGTATATCTTGAACTATTCCTGTACCTCTTCTTACAAGAGTATTTACTCTTTCCAATATCACGTTTTCTTCAGGAGGAATGCTGCCAGTTAATAATTCATAATAACCTGAGATTCCAAAAAGAATGTTGTAAATATCATGTGTTAAAACATTTAGGTACATTTTTGATCGGTTAGAGTATTCTTCTGCGATGGATTGTAATTTTGTTGCTTCAGAAATATCAACTAAAGACAAAACAACACAATATTCCCCAGTTAGATTATTGATTGTTGGAGATAATTGTACAAAGAAGGTTCTAGAATCTCTTTTCCCCAATTGAAAAATTTCTATTTCAAGTTTCATAGTATCTTTTGCGATATTTGCCATTACATCACGGGTTTTCCGAAGCATTTCCTTAGCTTTATCTGAATCTAGGCCAAGCAAGTAATCCAATTTTAATCCAATTGTTTCATCGTGATCAAAACCAAATGTTTTCTCAGCCTGTTTATTGAGATAAATGATCTCAAATCTATTGTTTACAAGCATAACAGGAAAAGAAGAAAACTCAGAAGTTTGAGTTATCTGTTGAATGTCATCAAGAAGTCTTTTTCTTTGAAGAGTTAGAAATAATTGATTAACCATAATTCGGAGAAAATGAATATTTGATTCTGAGAGTTTTTCTATTGACTCGGAAACAACAACTAGAAAACCTAGCATTAGATTTGTGGAGCCGATAGGAAGAATTACCCCATATTGCTCTTCAAATTGTGGGAAATTAATTTCTTCAATTTTGTTAGGAGTATTATAATAAGGTAAGCTTGATATCACTAGTTGAGGCGATTTGAAGTATTCTCTTACTTGGTCACTCAACCCTATATCTTGAATTAGAGAAACTTCCGCAATATCTTTGATAAACACACCTAATCCTTCAATCTCAGTTTTTGACTTAATTTTTGGTAAAATTCGATCAAGTATAAGTTGTATTTCAGTAGTTTCAAGAGTAAGGGTTGACATCTCTACAATTAAATCCGTTTGGTGCAATTTTAAACCAGAACTGTACTGACCGTACCAAAATGAAAGCATATCTATTATTAACAATGATATTTCTTTTATTACAGACAAATATCTTTCTTGGTTGTGTTTTACTGTGTTTGGATGGAGAAAAACACTTATTGCTCCAATAGTAATGTCCCCTAAATACATCGGACATACAATGAAATCACTAATGTTCTGATTTTTTAGAAATACCTTGTAGTTGTTGCCTTCAGCAATGGCATCAGTTGGAAACCAAGCTATATCAGATTGTGCAAATACTTCAGTGTAAGGATTCTCAGGATCAAAAGCATCCATTTCAATTTCTAAATTACTCTTTGCAATTTGCTCCTCTTCTATACAAATTGGATAAAGAAATTGATTTTCATGATCATAATAGCTAACCAAAATTAAAACAGGATCTAGTGCATTTTTAATAGCTCGACTTGCTCTTTGAATCATAGAAATTTTTATTCTACTATCAAGTAAGTCTCCATTAGCTAATAATTTAAGGAACTCTACAAGTGATTCAGTTACTAGATCTTCATCCATATTAATCCCGATTTTCTGTATTAAATGCTATTTTTACCCTTGTTATGTTTCTTCTACTCTAATGATAAAGCGTTTCATTTAAATTCGTTTTGTATTATCTTGAGTCATTCATCTATTTGATAATTGATTGTACGTAGAATTTAAAACGAATTTATACGTTTCTATTGTCTTATCTATGAGTGAGAAAAATGGTATCCTGCAGGTTATTTTGACAGCTATTTCAGATAAAGTAATATTAATCAATAATGAGTACAGTATAATAATTACACGAGGAGATTCAAACGACAGGGCAAACTTCGGAAATTATTGCTGAACATGCTGATACAATTTATGCATTCTTTTTGGGGGATAAAGATGGTGTAATCTATAAGGAAAGTATTTTCAATGAAGAGAAATGCCCGATTGATATCTTAACAAATCTAGTTAAAGCTTTTTGCTCTTTCACTGAAGAAACCAAAATATCTGATCGTGGAACGATAGAACTAACAAAATCAAAAATATCCTTTAGAAAGATACAAGATATAACCTATGTTCTTAATCATGGAATACGTGAAAGATCTAAAGCTGACGATGCTATAGATTACATTTCTAATGAATTTGAAAGTAAATCTAAGTCTAAATTTCATAGTGCTGATCCTGGGCAAGTATTTTCAGGCGCATCAGCTGTTTATAATCAGACGGTGGAAGAACTTTTTAGGGCAGTAATTAACAAAGAAAGTCCAACAACCCATCAATATGCTCTAGATACACAATTTGATTTAGAATTAGTAGATGTACCTATTAGTTTTGATGATTTGATGCTAGTTTCAAAATCTCAAGCAAAACCTGCAGAACAGTCTGCAAAGGTGAAACAATTAACTCCTGAAGAAGAACAATCCCCAGAACAAATGCTTAGTGCAGTGACGTTTAATATACTGAACTCAATACAAGGTATAGACCATCTTGTGTTTGTTGAACATGACGAAGAGCATACAGAATTGTTTTTCCAGAATGGTAGTTTAGATGAGGATTTTGTAGCCAAGACTCAGAAAATTTGTGAGAAATACCTTTCTAATATCCTTGAAATTATGAAAGATGAACAAACACAAAATGCAATCGATATTACTAATAAACACCAAATAATCTTTGTTAATTTAGATGAGAAAAATTTCATGTACGCAATTGCATCAAAAGAAGTTGATGCTGTTATGATGGATCCTGTATTTGAGAGAATTGCACGTAGAATAAAAGATATGGTACTTGGCTATAAACAAGTGACTGAATAAAAATATCTAATAACAAATATTGTTTCCATCTAACTAATAGTAATTTTTTCTTGAAGTAGAAAACTTTTCCATTCTGTTTGACATGAACATTTGAATTCATTGTTTAAGTCTTCTAAATTTTGTGATAAAACAAATTGTTTCAAAGTCTCTATCATTTGTTTGTCGCAGTCACCACAGTTATGTGCTCCTCTTTGAGTTCCTCCTGCAACAACATCACAAATTAATCTTAAATCGGGGTATTTTGATTTTATTTCTTTACATAGGTGCAGTAGAGACCATAACCAAGGAGTTCTGTATTGGTTTTTCTCAAACATTATCGAAAGATAAGTTCCTCTATGTATACTGATTGCATTTATAGAAATAGTATCAACTCCAAGTTTATTCAACTTGGACACGCTTTGCAAAATATCCTTTATAGAATCATATTCAGAGACAAAAGGTGGTTTAAATAACAGATATGCCTTTACTTTTGCTCCTACATCGAAAATTCTAGCTGCAGCTTTTTCAAAGTCTGTCCAGAAAAATCCCTTGTTGATAGATTTTTTTAAGATATTATCGTTTGCACTTTCTAATCCGATTGCTATCTCAATTTTTTCAATATCAATTGATTCTTTTATCATTTGCATTATCTTTTCTGTAACATACTCTGGTCTAGATTCAAGTACAATTTCGGTTATTTCTCTATATTGGGAAGCTTCTTCCAATATTTCTTTCTGTATCTCCTCAGGAATTTCAGAAATATCTAGAAAACTTCCACTAGTGAATAACTTTAACGAATAGTTCTCTCCATCTTTTATGGAATCATGAAGTTTTTCCTTGAAATTTTTCATCATATTCTCAAAATTAGGTTCTTGAGGATTATCGTAGATATAGCCACAAATAGAACAACCACCACTTTTCGATAAAGCCCAAGAACAACCTTTGGTTGGGAGAATGAAAACAATCGCTTTACCTGGTCCAGAACGAAGACGGTGATCCTCAACCCAGTGAACTACTTTTCTTGAATGGGATCTTTCTCCTAATGCTTTATCTCTTATTTCTCTAATAGTGTTGGCGAAATCTGGATTGATTTTCATTTTTTCACCTTTTTTTCTTTTTTATTTCTGCAACTTTACCAGATGTCATCTTGTTCATATCCTCTCCGGATATCAATGCACGTGCTGTTGCAATAACATCATTCTCATACAAAACAAAAATTTCATCCTCAGGAAGTATGTGTGTATCTGCCTTTAGACAACCTGGGGCATAAATATTGCTACCTGATACATAATCCGCTCCAAAATCAAGTTTGTTTAAGCTGATTTTTGAAATTTCTTTTGCATACGCAGGGAAAAGTGAAAGATAACCTGTTGATGCATGTATAGTAGCAATATGCTTATCATCTCGGAAAATTTGAGGGCTTCTTGGATATCTACCTTTTAGCTTTATTTTGCCGTGAAAAATCCTTTTTCCAGTTCCTGGTCCATATTGAAAATCAGCAATTGCTTGAATTTTCTTTGTATTTGAAATAACTTTCTCAGTTTGATTTAAGGAGAATCTTTCTTTGGCGTTCACCAAAGCTTCTGATAGTTCTTGTAATGATTGATGACTAGTTGGTGGTGCTTTGTAAGATGTATCTATTACTTCAACGGAACTCTTTTCTCTAACTCTCTCAATGATATCTTCATATCCTGAACCATGAAGGTGATTAATGATAATGCTGTCTTCTTGATAACGGGATAGTACATTTGAGAGAAGATTTGAAGTAATCTCTATTTCTTTTTCAGACCAACTTCCTGCTACAGGAATATCGTAGAATCTTGCGGGGTAAATATTTTCAAGTTCTCGAGGAACTACGGATAATGGAGACGTGACAATTAATTCTGATAACATTGAAAAAATGCTAGAACCAGCTTTCTTTATTGCATTTCTAAACATGATATGTGATCGAGACATTGCATATGGTTTTCTAGCTGAGCATGGCAACAGTATTATGATTCTCGATGAAGGATGCGGTCTAAATCTTTCCTTGACTCTTTCTCTAAACTCAGAAACAACTGGTCGATTTAAGGATTCTTCCCCTAAGCATTTGACTTTAGCTGATGAGATGATTGGAGTTCGTCTCCTTAATAATTCTCCAAATTTAGTATCTAAATGTCTTAGAGTTGCTGCGAAAGTGATATTTCTGTGAATGTCCTGTTCAACTATACTTCTTAAAGTTCCATTTCTCAGAGCGAAATTCACTCTGGCAAGAGCATTCTTCAAAACCATTTCATTATGTTTGAAGATGTTTTTGGGTGTTGAACTGCATTGTGAGCAATAACAGGGGGGATGACTATCTATAGGGAAGACACCGTCTTCAGTAAGAAAGTAACCATTTTTTGATACTTGATAGGCTATTGAGTTATCAAAGAAGTCTATTCCAATATAAGTTAGAAAAGAGTAAAAAGCTGGTGAAACAGAACCAGGCAGATAGAGACCTATATCTGGTGATAATCTAGTTCTTAGATTAGACATTTTTTCGGCCAGTTTTCGTTGATTGTTGAATAGTTTACCTAAGTCGTTAAGTATTATCAAAGAACAATCTGTTTCAAGAATTTCATCTATTTTTTCAGATTCAAATTGATCTATTGGTAGATAAAAACTCTGTTCTCCTATTCTAGGAAGAGACAAAAACTCCTTTAGATATGTGTCATAATCTTCATTTGTTAACTTCTCAGAAGCATATGAAGGATAAAACGGTTGTAAAGAAAGCTGATTAGCTTCATGTAGAATTTTCTCTTTTTTTGCATCTGGGAGATTCCAAAGAAGTTTGATCTCTGATGAGTCATAAGATGAATAGTTAGGTACAAGTGTGGAATCAAAATGAGCTGAGTATCCTTCTAGAGATTCAGGTTTTTCAATTGATATGAGGCCTGGTGATAAAGGATAATGAGTCCGAGTTTCAGCTAAGATGCGTCCGAATCCAAATTGCGTTAAGGGTTGGAAAAATCTCATTTCTATCCCTGATGTAATCTATGCACAAAGGAAAGACAAACAGATTAAAAAGAATCTGGTAAATCAGAAAATTCATTAGAGTACCGAGATAAACTAAAAAAGAGATAAAACAGCTGTATTCTGAATCCAATGATTGACCATATGCTTAAAGAAATTCAAAAAAAGAGTTTAAGGATTATTGAACTCAATTGAATTAACTTTGAATTTTACATACTCAAAATCTCCTTCTGGAAGATACCAAACACCTAAGAAATATGTAGGAATTAAAAAGTTTCCAAATTTCTTGTATTCCTCATAACACCCACCCCATTTATCAAAAGAAATCCCTGATTTGGTTATTCTAGCTCTCACACTTTCAAATCTGGTGATCTCACCCTTCTCGTTAAAAGTAAAAACACCATCTACTTTGATTCCTTTATCTTCAATGAAAATTCGAGCAGAAGTGGAATCAATTTCCTCCCATTTCAAATAGTTAGCAGTTAAAAAGACAGAAGGAAACATTGGTAATTCAGAAAGAAATCTCAGAAGTGAAGCTTGGTCTACCTCGTTTCCTGAACTTTTAGCAATTGGAATGAAAGAGTTAAGCTTAATCTTAACTTGTCCTTTTCCCTCATAATAATAATCTTTAGCTGAAATAGAAAGAATTGGTAAGGGTTTAATTTTTCCTTTCCAATAAAAAGCAGGTTTGTCTACCAAATAGTGACAATGACCTTTAATTTCAAACCAAGGCTTATTTTGATCAGTTTTAAACTCTCCTCCATGATGCATTTCTGCATAGAAAGTAGGTACAATCCCCTCAGTCAAAACAAGTCGAAGATATCGTTGAACAGGTTCAGGGAATTTATTTATTCCACGAAATGAAATAGTGCTTGTTTTCTTGTTTAATTGACTTAAAGCATGTTTTAAGATTGCCTTTTTCATTAAATAGAAAGAACAAAGATTTTGTTAAAAAGATTCGTAAAAGGATACAAAATGGTGAGCTAGAGGAGATTTGAACTCCTGGCCGTCAGGTTAAAAGCCTGCTGCTCTACCTAGCTGAGCTACTAGCCCATTACGTTTTCTTTTGATGATATTCTTTTAATAAAACTTTCGTTCAACATCTAAATATTTCGGAAAATCAAACAATAACTATGATCGTAACCGTATCCATATGTCCCATCATTTGTTTCTGTATCTGCATTTTCCCATTTTATTACTATTTCTCCTTCAAAATGCAAAACTTTGGAGATTTCTTTTGCAACATCCCAAGCTAAAGTTGTAACCTCACCACGGTTTTTTAAATTCGACACTTCTACAACAATGATTGAGTCAGGTTTCATTACTTGTTTTATCTGTTTATAGATTATCCCATAATCCAGTAAATACTGCTCGTAGCTTCCTTTTGTTGAATAAGCAGTGAAAGGATTTTCAATATCATCTTTAGGCATATACGGTGGGGATGTTAAACAGAAATCACATTTTGGAATGTTATATTCAAATAATTTCAACGCATCTCCATGAATTATATTCTCTTTATGTTCCAGATTCTCTCTAATGTAATTACATCTTCGTTCATCATACTCTATTCCATACGGAATTCTTTCCATATCTTCTGCTACAAAAAGAGTTGTTCCTAACCCCGCAAATATATCTAGTACAATATCTCCCCTTGTTGTATGTTCTTCAAGGAAATACTCTACGAGTGTCTCAGAGAACCTATTATCGTTTTTTCTGAATCTCTCTGGTATTTCTCTTCTTTGGACTTTAGATAATGTGATAATAGTTTTCATTGTTTTGCACTAATTAATTTTAGACAAATTTAATCATGTTTGCCTTAGTTAATATAACCCTTCTTTTTGTTCCTGGCGCATTCATTAAATGCCAGACAGCATATTGTTCTTCATAAGGATAAGTTGATGATATTGCATCTACAGGAACAATAGTTTCTAACCCTCTTGCAGCTGCTCCTGTAGTAGTATGTAGAACAGCTCCGTTTGCTGAGGTTCCAACGATAATGACCGTTTTAATTTTATTATTTTTGAGAATATTTTCTAATTCTGTATTATAGAATTTATCAACACCTGATTTTATAATAACTTCATCTTTTTTTGGAAAGACTTCTCTTCTGATATCATTTCTTGATGCTGCGCTTGTTAAACTATAAATGATTACCATTTCACTATTTCTAGCCTTCTCTAGAATTAGCTGAACGTGATGTAATCTCTTCAAACACCTTAATCTTCTGTCTTCATTACAGTTATTATTTTGGATATCCAAAACTAGAAGAGCAGTTTCTTTGAGTTTTAGCTTAACTTCTGTTAGTTCTGGTGCACTTGGAGCTCTTACTCGTTCCCATTCTTCAATTATTGTTTGTTCAAGAGCCATAACTTTGGTTAAGAGCAACAATATAAAATATTAACTGAATCAGATTTTTGTTACTCATTTTTGAAGGACGTATTGAAAAATTTAAGTATCCCACCCTTTTTACGTATAACAGCTCAAAAGAGGTGTTAATGTGAACAGCCGTGGAGAAAGCGAAAAGAGTGTGAATATACTTGATCTTTCAACTAAGAACTCTATCTTTAGAGAAATAGCCATTTTAATTTATTTAGCTCAGAGAAGAGCAGCAGAGAAAGTAATAGAAGTAACTACTACTCAATTAGCTAGCTACTTTTCCATCTCTCAACAAACTGCATCAAGATGTTTGCAAGAGCTTGATAAGAAGAAGATTGTGACTTGGAAATCTACTCCTAAAGGCTCTTTGGTTAAACTAACCCCTATTGGCATTTCGATTCTTGAACAACTTCGTTTTGAACTTGAAAAAGCACTTCATCCAGATTTATCTTCTGTTACACTAAAAGGGAAAATTGTAACAGGTACTGGGCAAGGAAAATACTACATCTCTCGACCATCGTATCTTAAATCATTCAAAACTAAATTGGGTTTCACACCTTATCATGGAACATTAAACGTTAGAATAGATGCTGCTGATAAGGATAGACTGGATTTGATTAGAGGTTCTTGGCCAACTATTATTACTGGGTTTGAAGGTGAAGAACGAGAATTTGGGGATGTTTTATGCTATCCACTTGAAGTCATCAAGCTTGATGCTAAAGCTGCAGGAATTAAACCTAGGAGAACTCACCATGGGGAGAACATTCTTGAAATCATAAGTGATGTATGCATTAGAGATACAATGAATCTCGAAGATGGTGATGAAATAATTATTAAGTTTTCACTAGAACAAAACGAGCATGGTTAAGTATGTCAAGCATAGAAGATAAACTTGTAATTAAACAAATCTATATAAATTCCCTAAAAGATATCAAAAGCTCTCTCACTAGTGTCTCCCGACAATTAGGGTTCTCTTTAGAATATGTCAACACTTCTTTTGAATCTTTAATCGATAAGGGTTCAATAGAAGTTGATTATCAAAAAAATTATCATTTAACAGAACTAGGACGTAAGCAAATTTCTGTAATTTTAACAGGGGGGACCTTTGACATACTTCATGTTGGGCATCTCTTTACATTTAACCAATCTAAGCTTTTAGGAGATGTTCTTGTAGTGATTATAGCAACTGACAAAAACGTTGAGAAATTAAAGAATCACCCTCCAACAAACTCTCAGAAAGATAGAGCTGAAATAGTTGAGTATGTTAAAGGCGTTGATGCTGCATTAGTGGGAGATGAAACTGACTATATGACGATGATTGATATTGTAAATCCAGATATAATCGCGTTGGGATATGATCAGAAACATGATGAAAAAGAGCTTTACAAAGCAATAGCCGAGAGGGGATATCCCCATGTAAAAATTATCAGACTTCAAAAACATGTTTCGGGAAAATCAACATCTAGAATTGTTCAAGAAATAATAAAACACAATTATCGAGAATGAGCAATCTAACAAGTTGTCAAAATAACTTAGAAACCTTCTTAAAATTTCTAGACTTAATCAAATTGTATGTTTGTCAAGAATAGATCTTCAATAGTTAAACTATCGAGGAACTTCTCTGAGGAAAAGATATTAACATCCTTAGTAGATATTGTAGAATTTATTCTTGAACAAGCGCAACCAAAAAATTTATTGTCTTCATTCATTTCATTCAGCGATGATAAATTAGTAATAAAAGATGACAGTTACGATTTAAATTCCTATGAGAACTTTTACTTGATTTCTTTTGGAAAAGCTTCTCAAACCATGTCTAAATGGTTTTTAGAACGTTTTACAAGGTCTTTTTCTCGTATTATTCTCGTATCACCCGATGATCAAATATCAGATTTGCCTAATCTCGATAATTTTCATTTTCATAAAACTGGTCACCCTAAACCAGATCAAAATAGTCTTGATGCAGCTGAAAAAGTTATTTCTTTACTGAAAGAAAGTACCTCTAAAGACTTGTGTATATTCCTTATTTCTGGTGGTGGTAGTGCACTTCTTGAATATCCTGATTTTGGTTTATCTCTTGAAGAATACTCAAAATTAGTGGAAATTTTGTTATCATGTGGTGCTTCCATTTCTGAGCTTAACACAATAAGAAAACATTATTCAAAAATTAAAGGCGGTAAGCTCGCTGCATTATCAGATGCCTCAATGGTAACATTAGTTATTTCTGATGTTGTAGGTAATGATCTTTCAACCATAGCTTCTGGTCCAACTGTTACTGATAATACAACTTGGAGAGATTGTGCTGATGTTTTTGAGAAGTATTCTCTTAATTCTTCTCTTTCAGACCCAGTCAGAAAAATATTGAAAAGAGGATTAAATAGCTCATTAAAGGAAAATTCTTCTGATTTAGCAGATTTTTCTCATGTGAAAAACTATCTTGTTGGAGATAATCTTGGTCTTCTTGAACTGTTGAACACAAAACTTAAGCTTAATGCAATTTCTGAAATTATCGATCACAGAATCCAAGGTGAAGCAAAAGAAATGGGAGTGAAATTTGCTAGTATAGCAGGTACATTTTTAGCAAATTTAGAAGAAGAAAGAAAAACCATTCAATATTTACTGTTTGGAGGTGAGACTACTGTAAAGTTATCTTCGTTAAGAGGTAGAGGGGGAAGAAATCAGGAATTGGCAATGTCTTTTGCCTTATCTACCAAAGATACTGAAGCGATCTATTTTCTTAGTTTAGGAACTGATGGTATTGATGGAAATTCTAGTGCAGCTGGGGCTATAGTTGGTCCATTTACAATCTCAGACAAAGAAAAAGAAAAAGAAGCGGAAAAAACATTAGCTGAAAATAATACCAACTTTTTCTTCAAAAAATATGGAGGAGAACTCATAACTGGTTATACTGGAACTAATCTTATGGATGTTGGAGTAATTTGTATCGTAATAGACAAAGATTAATCTTTGCTCTTTTCATCCAATCTCTTTTCTAAGTTTCTGCTTTGTTGTGCAACGAAGAGGTCTGATAATGTTCGCTCAACTAGTACTCGTGCTGTATCCTTTTTTCTTCGTAATTCTGGTATAAGATTCTTACCAAATTCAATTTGCAGATAAGTTCCATATAGTTCTTTCATTATGCCATAGAAGTATTTTGCAGTATCAATATCTCCTTCTACTAGGTTTTCTAAAATAAACCTTCTAAGCTCACCTATGAGATCTGCTATACCTAATAAATACGATGAATCTGTAACTTCAAGATCCTCTACAGGAGTAAATTTCTTATTTTCTATCAAATCATAAAATAATCGAGCTTCTGTGTACTCCTGCATAGCTACACCAATGATACCAATGTTATAAGGTGCTGGATTTTCTTTCAGTATCTTGTTAACTCTGGACAATTCATTTTTTGCTTCTTCCAACTTTTCTTTAGCTTGAAGTATTTTACCTCGGTGGAAATTTTCTATACTTTGCCCAGAATATTTAATTATTATTCTTGATAATTTCAGTAATTCTTCTCTTCTAATGTCATTTTTTAGAAGCCTTTCCTCTATTTTTGTTGCACTATCCTGAAAATTTGTTGTGTCAACCATCTTATTCAATTAAACTCTTTTTTTGGTATTTCAAATATCTTGTGCTTGATATCTATAGTAACACAAAGAACAAAAATTTAATAGTGGCACTCTTTCTGTAATCAGACAGACTCTAGGACGATAATTATGTTTCTTTCTTATTATGCTAATTTGGTGAAACAAATTGATACTTCATTAAAAGAATTCATGTACAAAAATGCCGTAGCAATAGATAAAAACGATTTTTTACAATTTTACTATGATGAGATAGAACGGTTTCTTTTCTCTGGTGGAAAGAGAGTTAGACCAATTCTAATGGTTACATCAGGAGCAGCAGTTAATCCAGCTATAAATGAAAATGGAATAATAAAAGTTGCTCTTTCTCTTGAGTTGTTACATAATGCAAGCCTTATACATGATGATATCATGGACAATGCTGAAACTAGAAGAGGTAAAAAAGCCTTTCACAAAGTTCTAACTCTATATTCTAAACAGAATTATAGTGATACCATCCAGAACCACGAAGATTTTGGTGTTTCAATGGGTATATTGGGCGGCGACTTTGCCTATAACATGGCTTATAATGCCATTCATGTCAATGAATTCCCTCCAGAAACGGTTTTGAAAGCATCTTTAGAATTTAATGAAGGATTCTTTAAAGTAGTTCGTGGAGTTATAATAGAAACCGACCTCATGGGAAGATTCAATGTATCAGAAAAAGATTATTTAACAATGGTTGAAGGCAAAACAGCCGCATTGTTTAATGCAGCTACCAAGATGGGTGCAATCTTAGCAAATGCTACAGAATCTCAAATAGATAATCTGGGATTTTTTGGTAAAAATGCAGGAATAGCATTCCAAATTGTGGATGATATAATCGGATCATTTGGAAATGCTAAAAAAACTGGAAAACCCATTGATAGTGATATCAAAGAGGGGAAGAAAACTCTATTACTAATTAAAGCTCTTGAATTTGCAGATGATTCAGAAAGAGAAACTCTGGAAGGAATAGTAGGAAATAGAGATGTTAGTAATAATGATGTAGAATCTGTCAGAGAGATTTTCAGAACTACAGGTGCTCTGAAATACTCAAAAAGCAAAGCTGAAGAATTGTATAAATCAAGTCTGCAGTATCTAGAAAAAGCTGAACCAGCACTAGATCAGAAATATATGCAATATCTCAGAGAAATTGCGAAAAAAGGTGTAAATCGAGATAATTAGTAGGGATTCTTTATGGATTTACCAACAGCTGAAATTGTTTGTTTAGGAAATGAACTATTAATAGGTGTAACTACCAATACAAATGCTACGTTCATCGGTGAAAATATTACAAGGCTAGGAATAGAAGTTAGAAGAGTTACTTGCATACGAGATGATATGGAATTAGCTGTGGAATTCTTTCTTGAATTATTCGAAAGAAAACCTGATATTATTATTGTATCAGGAGGTCTTGGTCCAACATATGATGATATCCAATTAGAAGTTCTTTCAACGGCAACAGGTATAGAATTGGTAAAAAATACTAAAGCTCTTAAACAAATAAAGGATTTTTATGAATTGAGAAACCTATCTCTAACTGAGGATCGAGTGAAAATGGCTTATCTTCCAGTTGAAGCGATAGCTTTTGATAATGATGTCGGAAGTGCTCCTGGATGCTATTTCAAATATAAAGAAATGGGTATCTATTGTTTACCAGGGGTACCAACTGAGATGAAAGATATTATGGATAGACATGTCATTCCTAAGTTAAAGGAATTGAATCGAAGTGAACTATTTGAGAAGAAGTTTCAGATTTTTGGCTGTGCAGAGAGTCAACTTGCTCCTTTTATTAAAGAGCTAAAGGATGAATTTGAGGATCTATACATAAAATCTCATCCTGCTTATAAGGATAAACAAGGGATTGTCATTCATATATCAGGATTTGGTGATATAGCTAAAACTCAGGTCAAGACAGCGATAAAGAAACTAAGAGAATGTTTTGAAAACAATTTTACTGAAGCTAGAGTAATGGATTTGGAGGAATAGATAAAATGGCAAATAGATATTATACAATTTTTCTGTTAGGTACCGCTGGTAGCGGAAAAACAGTTTTAACAAGAACCCTTCTTGATTGGTTCAACGAGAAAAAATTAGATGTTATTACACTTAATCTTGATGCGGGAGTTAGACGATTACCCTACAATCCTGATATAGATGCAAGAGACATTGTGAATATAGATAATTTGATGGATAAACTAGATTTGGGACCAAATGGTGCTATGATTGCCAGTATGGACCTTATTGCAACAAAAATTGACACTATACGCGATGAGATTGATTATATTAAACCAGAATACTTACTTGTAGATACACCTGGTCAAATTGAGTTATTTGCTTACCGAAGCAGTGGAAGGTTAGTTTCCTCAGTTATAGCTGAAGGTAGTCAACCAGCTTCTATCTTTTTAATTGATCCTTCTCTTGCCTTAAGGCCAGAAGGATTTTCCAGTATCTTATTACTCAGTGTTTCAGTTGCATTTCAATTGGCTTTACCACAAATAACTGCTATATCAAAGTCTGATATAATTGAAAAAGTTCAAATGGAAAATCTAGATAACTGGATTGATTCTCCAGAATCATTAGTTACCGATTTACAGAGAAGTGGTATTGTTTCCTTATCTCAACAACTAGGTATGAGCATTATAGATATTTTACAACAGTTTAAATCCACTGGTGAATTGCTCCCTATTAGTTCAAATACAGGCCACAACATTGACACTCTAATCGCATTGTTAGAGAGAGATTGGGGTCAAAGAGATGATTTTTACGAATAAAACTAGAGTAAAATTAAGTTCCATATCTTCTCTGTCTTCTTTGAAATGTTCTAATTGCTCTCCACAAATCTATTTTTCTAAAAAGCGGCCAATTAACCTCTGCAAAATAATATTCTGAAAATGCTGATTGCCATAAAAGAAATCCTGACAATCTTTCTTCTCCCGAAGTTCTAATGATTAAATCAGGATCTGAAATACCGTCAGTGTATAAGTGATTACTAATTAATTCTTCATCAACATCATCAATGCTAATACTCCCCTCTTTCATTTTATCTAATATCTGTTTCAATGCATCCACAATTTCTGCACGACCACCATAAGCCATACAGAGATTGAGAACATATTTATCGTGATTTTTGGTTGCGTCTTCTGTTAATTTTATCTCTTCCTGTACATTTTTAGGTAGTAGGTTTAATCTTCCTAAAACATTTACTTTTACTTTATTTGTAGCTATACGTTTGTCCTCTCTGATTCTTCTCAAGTTTTCAACTGCAAGTTTCATAATGGCTTCTACTTGTTTCTTAGGTCGTGAAAAATTTTCAGTTGAGAATACCCAACAGGTAATTACTTCAACCTCTAATTCCCAGCACCAATTAAGAACCTCTTCAAGTTTTTCAGCACCAAGTTCATAACCTGTTTTATAATCAATACCCATCATTTTACTAGCTCTTCTATTTCCATCTAAGATAATTCCAATATGTTTTGGAATAGGTTTGTTTTTTATTTCAGCAGAAAGTCTTTTCGCATATATTTTGTAGATGAATTTGGGTGTCAGTAATCGCATAAAATAAACCTACTTGAGATTTTCACATTTTCAAATGATTGCGAATGATTTTAGGAACACCACTTTATTAATCCTATTTTTAGTTACCTTTTCTAAAATTAACCTAATAGATACAAGATTGTCTATTTCAAATCATTCCATTTTCTACTAACAATCTAAACTCATCAAGAGATAGATTTTTTCCATTTTCATATTTCTTGAATGCTTTATCAACACTTTCTTGTATATTGGATTTGATTCTCTCTCTAATCTTTCTTCTGTGATCGTTTTGAGCTTCCTTTAGTTGCTTCTTCAGCTCATTTTTTTCTGTAACCTTTGAAAGAAAATCTTTATGATAATTATCTGCTTTTTTCTTGTTTTTCAAGAAATCCTTATGATAGTCATTTGCTTTTTTTCTTAAAGCATTAACTTGTTGAAACTGTTGATTCATTAGATTGTGATAAATTTGGGATTCTTTTGCATAATCAACTATTTGAGAATGTAGTTGATTGATTTGTTTTTGGGAGGATGAAATTTTTCTCCATAATTCGGTTTGATGGGTTGTGATATGAACTTCTTCTGCTAATCTATTTAGATTTTCAGAGAGTTTTTCCAAAATCTGAATCATCTCTTTCTCTTCTTCAGGTTTCAGAACACTTGTTTGCAAATCCCATTCCAATTTGTCTATCTTGCTGCTAAGATTGCTCATACTTCTTCGTTTTTTTTGAATGTCCCCTTTTTCTAGGAGTTTCTCTTTCTCTACAATTTCCTCTAGAGCCTTCTTATTAACTTGTAAACCTTCATACAATTCTTTTCGTGTTAGCTTTAATTGTTTAACTTGAGTGTTTAAATCATCACGTTTAACTGTAAATTCTTTAGCTTTTTCTAATAATTGATGAATCTCTTCATTAATTTCATTTCTTAATCCAAGAGAATCTTTTGTGAGCTGGTTATATTCGTTTCTTTGATTCTTAAGAACAGTAATGTTTTCCTCTAATTTACCTAGCTTTACTACTAATTCATCGCCTGCAAATTGTTCATCAGTTAATTCTCCCATTTGTTCAGCTCAAATTCTGAAAAGTGATTGTTTTTAAAGGTTTTTCGTAAGATGACAATAGTTTTCGTTGTAAAAATAAATAACATTAGTTTGTATTGAATGAAATAAGATGGAAAGAGGTAAAATCAATTAAGTTGTCGTTCAACTTCTTGAGCTGCTCTAGCCATATCCAGAAAAACTAAACCTAATTTTGCTTCCTTTCTAGCTGAAACAGTTAAAACAGCATTTTGTCCTGCAGCTAAAGTAATAATGTATCCGTAAGCACCTTCAATGAAAATTTTTTCTAATTCTCCCCTTTGCATCTCTTGAGCTACCCTTTCCCCTAGGGAAAGCATTGCGGCAGTCATTGCAGCTAAACGTGCTTCTTCAATTTCCTGTGGTAGCACTGAAGCTATAGGTAATCCTTCAATAGATACAATTGCTGCGCTCTCAATTTCAGGAACTTTAATTTTCAGATCACTTAATGTAGTCTTTAATTCATTTGTTTTATTTTCGAATGTTATTCCAAAAGCCATCTGTGTTACCTACTTTTTGTTTGCTTAGCTTTACTTTATAGATTCAGCTATTACTTGTACGTTTATCTCAACATTGTTTTTAAACTTATTTGGTTGGGCAAGAGAATGTTCTAGATTGAAGCTCTTCTAGTTTTTCTTTTTGCTGTAAAATATATTCTCATATCTTTTTTGTTGTCGGAAGTTTTGCCATAATTTTTCCGATATACAGTATTTTTTCCTTGTAAAAATGCTTACAATAATTAAGATTTCTGCCATAAGGAAAAATAATCTATTGAAGGTTAAATGCACAATTTTAGAATACCAGTTTCATTTCCTTACCAGTGAATTCAACGATTCTCTCCTCAATAGATTTAGAAATAGATGCAATTTTATCATCAATTTCTTCTTTTTCTCTTCTAAGTGAGAGAGTTATCCGGTTTCTATCAATTGTAAGATTATCAATTTCTTGTTCAAATTTCTTTATTTTAACAAAAAGCTGCATATCTTCAAATTTGTGATTTATAGCTTCATTTTGTTTTATAATGAATTGAGCTCTCTTCTGATTTTCTAACAGCTCATTATTAACTATTTCATCAATATTATCAAATGCTCTTTGAAGTTTTTCTTTCTTCATCTGAATTGAAGGGTCAAGGCTTATTTCTTTTAGAGTCTGAAGAGCTGCTTTAATTCCTCGATATCCTTCTGATTCTTTAATGAAAAGACTTAAAGGATCTTTTATCAAACCCTTCATTATATCTTTATCATAATTATCCAAGCTTATTTTCTTATTATCTGATGCTCTAAGCACCTTATTGCAGAGTTTTTTAATTTCAGAAACTTTATTGGAAATTGAAATTTCTATGTGTTCTAGTTCCTTTAAGTTATTTTCTCTTTGGATGAAACCTGGATGATTTTTCAATTCATTTAGTTTTTCCTTTTGCTTGTCAATTTCCTTAGTTAACTTCTCTACTTCATTTGCATGTGAGATTATTTCTTCTTCGAGTTCATTGTCCCTTTGTACTAAATGAGTAAGATTTTCAATGTCATCTAGCACCTTCTCTTTTGGAATAATCTCTGAATAGTTTACCATAGTTTTTGATTCAAAATGATGTATTTCTTCTTTAAGTCTTGTAAGAGTTCTATCCAAGCTTTTGACTTTATCTTTGTAAGATCTATCTCTTTTCAACCAAGATAAGTACTTTGAAAGAAAACTCAAGTACGAATTTACTTTATTTTTTGTAACAGTTGCAAAATTCTCAAGGTTATTATAAGTGATGTTTTCAGGAATTTCTAAATCGTCAAATAACTCGTTGGTTTTGATATAAATCGTTGTAGCATAATTTTGGTAAACATCAGGATCCTTTATATCAGAGTAATCAAAACGATGTGCAGAACTTTTTAATTCCTCAACTTTATCGTTAATAGATCTAATTTGTTTTGATGCACTATTTCTGTAACTAGAAAAAGATGAAGATACTCGACTATTAAACCATTCAAAGGCTTTTTCTAAAGTTAATTCTTGGGACATAAACGTCTACCTACGACAGATTTGAGCATATATAATTATAACGTTTTCTAATTAGAAGATGGTGTAATTTAAATTATTTGCAGAAACAATGTTGTTTCTACTTGTTTTTCACCTTAAGCGAAATTTTGTTAAGTAATCTTCTGAATCTCTCTTAATGAATCCTGTATCCTTTACTTGTCGTGGTCACAAGAATATCATCTCTACTCATAAATCCACTATGGAATTCACTACTGATTCATTTTTATCACTTAAGGGTGATTGCATTGTTGGAGTAAATTCATCTCTTAGTCTGAAGAATCTACCAGAAGAATTCAAAGAGAAAATAAGAAGAGAAAATAGCCAAATCAAAATCGTTCTTCAAATAGGGGAGGATATTGAAGAAATATTAGGACATGGTAATCCAAATTTACAATTATCTGATTCTAGTGCAATCATTGTAAGAAAAAGCGCGTATACTTGCCCCAAGACTTTAGCTATCAAAGCTAATAAAGCAGCTTGCAATATTTCTAAGGATATTATTAAAAAGCTAAAAAATTCTGATTCCCAGCTTAAAGTTACTATTTATGTTGAGGAATAATTGAAACTTCTAAACAAGCATGAATCTCTCTAGGCGCACTTTCTCTTATTTTTTCAAAACTTATAATCTCTTTTATTATCCAATTCTGTTCTTTTAGTTTCTCTTTTAGTATCTCCTTCATATCCTCAAAAGGACTTGAAGATGAAACAAATTGGTAGAAATAGATAATACTGCTAGGTTTTGCAATTCTACATACTACATCAATATATTCTTGAGCTTTACCTGGTAGATTCATTATAATTCTATCAGCTTTTGGTAATGTGTCTGCTATCCGTCTGCAATCACCTAGTGTTGGTATTATCACTCCTATAAGATTGTTAATCTTAATTGATTTTCCTAAACACTTCAATGCTTCTTTATTTATATCAACCGCATGTACAGTTGAACTCTTACGTTTGGTAATATGTAATGGAAAAGAACCTACTCCCGAGAAAAGATCAATGATGACTTCTCCTTCTTTACTCTGATCTGCAACTCTCTTATGTTCATGTCCCAGTCGGGGACTAAAATATGCTTCACAAACATTAACAGCTATCTTTATCCCATGTTCGGTGTGAATAGTTTCACATTTTTTTTCTCCAGATAAATATTCTATCTCTCTTATTCTCAATTCACCAGAAACTGCTGAAGCTTTTCTATAAACGGTTTTTATAGAGGAAAATAAAGAAAGAAGAGCTTTACCAAATTCAGGTTTATAAGTTAGAATTTCTTCTGGAACATCAATAATAATAATATCTCCAATAATATCATATGCTTTAGGAATATACTCATGCAAATGTTCAGGAATGGTATCCTGTACAGCTTCAAACAGATTCTTAGGATGTTTTTCTTTTTTAGTAAAAATAAAATTATCAATGTTGTAATCAAAATCAATAACGGTTGATTCTAATAAATTTCTGAGATTATCTTGGGTAGTAATAACTGGGATTACAATGGTTTCATCTTTCCTGATAAACTCCAAGTCTAAGTTAATAATTCGATTTTGCCGAAGAATACTTAGAATGTTTTCAGCTTTAGAATACGGTATTTGAATTCCACATGAAGTACTTTTCATTATCTTTTTCCCTTAAAGAAAGCTTTTAAGACTTATTTCTATTTGTTGAAGGTATACTCGATTACCGATATATTAGTTTAGTGTGATTTAGGTTGGTTAAAGCAGTTCTTGTACTGAAAACTTCAGGTTCATGTAGATACTACAGAATCTATGATTCCCAATGGGCATCTGAAGAGAAGAATGTAGAGGTAATCAGTTACATTACTGCAGTAACATCAATTATCGGTGAGTTTGGTGAAAAGTCTCCTAAACTAATTGAATTTGGTAATAACGAGATTGTTTGTGAAGCAAAAGGGGACTATATTCTTACTATTGTAAAAGAGAAAGGAACTTACGAATCCTTAGTAAGTAGAGTGAAGAAGAATTTTCAAGACAACTTTCAACCTTTAGAGATTATCAAAGAAAGTACTCCATGGATCGAAGACGAAGAACTTCTTGAGAAGGAAAGAGAAGGAATATATTATTTCATGCGAAATCTGAATTTGATCATCAATAGACGAACGATCAACTCACAAAAGAAGAAAAGTGTTATGATTGAAGTTGAAGATGATTTAGAAAAACCCCTACTTATACAAGATGTGGATATGTTAATAACCTTAGAATCAGGACAGCCTGTTTTTCTTATGTTAACTTTATCTTTACCTTATGATGCAACCCTCATAACTGCCTTTATGTCTGCTGTTCTAGATTTAGGAAAATCAATTGGATTAGGGGAACTGAAAATCCTTGAGAGTGAGAATTTAATCATTTATGTTCAAAAAATTGAGAAAGCTTTTGCTGTAGTAATATCTCATAAGAAAGAAAATCGCGCAATTTATAGAAGATTTGCAGAATTTGTAGCTGATTTATGCAATGATTGGCTTTACAATGAAGGAATAGAAATAGATGAAGCTTTTCAGATTTTTGAAGAGAAAAAGCATTTTGAGGAAATAATTAAGATATTAATTGATACAGATACTTGGGAGAAACATCTTATCAAGGAGTGGGAGAGAGATTATGCTGAACAATTAAGAATAGAGAATTAGAATCAATAAAAGTTAAATATCTAATTTCTTTTACTTAATGATTGATAGTATCAAGAGTAGAGAAAAATGTGTCAAATAAAACTGAGATTTGTAATATTGTTTTTAGTTTTCTCAGGAATTTTTCCTCATGTGTTTAGTTTACAACCAGAAAATTACGTTGAAAGGAGAACATTTTCTAAGCCTATTACAATAGATTCTCCTCTCTATACAAACCCCATCAACATTACAAGTGATGACGATTTTATTTCATATGGCTTTTCAGGTAATGGTAGTGAAGAATCCCCGTATGTGGTAGAATCTTTTGATATTGAAACCACATCTGAATTTGGGATTAATATTCAAGAGACTTCAAAACATTTTATAGTTCAGAATGGGTACGTAGCTGCTAATATAAGTGGTATTAGAATAAGAGATACAGCACCAAACACCTCGGTTGTTCGAAATTGTTTTAGTTTCAGCTATGAAGTAGATTACTTTAGTTATGGTATTGAAATTAGAAACAGTGATTACTGTAAAATCCTGAATAACACCTGTTCGCAAAATGATTATGGAATTTACGTTTTTAGTTCTGAATTTACATTGATAGAAGGGAATAACTGTTCCTATAATTTCTGGTCTGGTATCAGGCTATCATACTGTAATTTTGCACAAATAATAGATAACAACCTAACTAACAATTTAGATGAAGGGTTAAGACTGTATTTTATCGATAAATCAAATATAGAAGGTAATTATTTTAGAAACAATACTTTTGGTATAAGAGCCTATCATATGGACTTATGTAATGTAACATTTAATCTGATGTTTGAAAATCAGAGAAATGGGGTTTATCTAGATCGGTCAGATTACAATCTAATTCATCATAATAAATTCATTTCAAACAATTTAGAAGGAAAAAGCCAAGCTTACGATAGTTCCTCTCGCAATGAAAATCAATGGTATGATGAAGCTGCTAAAGAAGGGAACTATTGGAATGACTTCAAAACAAATGGTTTTTCATATAAATACGAGATAGAAGGGTCAGATGTCATAGATAAGTACCCATTAGACGAGAACCTGGAACCAATAGAAAAAATATACAGCAATCTTATACTAGGTATTGTACTATTGATATACTTAGTAACATTATCGACATGGACTATGTATGGGATGAGAAGAGAACATATTGAGATGAGAATTCAAAGATACAAAAATAGGAAAAAGACACGAAAATCAGAACCAATTGATAGAGACTATGACAAATTAGTAGATGAAGAATACGAGAAAACAAAGAAAAAGATGCTCTTAAGAGGAAGATAAAAAGAGAAGTGTGGCGAGCCTGGCCGGATTTGAACCGGCGACCACTGGATTACTCTACAAGTTTCCTTGTCTAAGAGTCCAACGCTCTACCTAACTGAGCCACAGGCCCTTATCGTTTTTCTTTCAATCAGTTTTTTAATAAAACTTTCGTTTACTCTCTAATTCCTCTTCTTAAAGTCTAGTATGTTTTGATATTTTTGTCCTCCAAATAAATTTTTAAACTAGTCTTGAGCAATATTTGATTATGTCGTCAGAAAAGGAAGTCCCTGAATATGCTAGACCAGCTCTTTATGTAGGCACTATGATTGCTAGTATTGTTGGTCTTGTTCTAGTTGCAATAGATGGTATAGGTGGATGGTATATCGGTTATTATTATTACTTCTCAATTGATACTTCTGTAGCTGCACCTTGGGGACAATTTGCACATGTTCCAATTGTTCTCGGTTTTCTATTTACTGCATATGTGGCTTTACAGAAAATTTATCCTGTAATTACTATGTCAGCTGAAAGAGAAGTGAAAATTGAAAAAGCAGGTTTTTGGACAGCTATAGGAATTGTAATTCTTACAGTTGTATCTGGGATAATTTTTGCTATATCTGTTAGTCATGCTGATTGGTGGTTTGATTCAGGTTTTTATGCCGGAATCTTCGCAGGAGGATTAGCTGCTCTGTTCTTTTGGTTAGGAAAAAAAATTGAAACTCCTGCTAAATAGACTCCCAAGAACTGCACAGAAATATTTATACTCCCCTCTTAATTGATACAAGAGAACTATAGTTTTAGTGAGTGAATAAAGTGAAATCGTTAGAATATTTAGACAAGTTTCAGAATTCCTTTTTGGAAGATTTATTCGATTTAATAAGAATCCCCAGTGTTACTCGAGATAACAAATCAGTTCAAGAAGCTGCAAACTGGCTTGAGAAGAGATTAAAACAAACTGCTGACTTTGTACAACAGATTCCTACTCAAGGTAATCCTGTTGTTATTGCTGAATGGAAACCTCAAATTAGTGAAATCTCTGCGAAGGTACCAACAACTATTCTCTTTTATGGCCATTATGATGTTCAACCTCCTGATCCATTAGATAAGTGGCTTTCTCCTCCTTTTGAACCTGAAATTAGAGACGGTAGAATCTATGCAAGAGGGGTTGGAGATAACAAAGGACAGTTTTTTGCGCATATAGCAGCTATTGAGTGTATGATAAAATCAAACCAATTGGGTGCACATGTTAAACTCATTTTGGATGGTGAAGAAGAATTGGGTTCTGTTAATCTAGATGAAGCAATTTCAATAGAAAAGGAATTCTTCAGCAATATTGATTTAGTTATTGTATCCGATGGGCCTGCTGATCCTACTTGGAAACCAACTCTTGAGTTCGGTGCTAGAGGAATAGTGACTATTCAGCTTCATTTACAGACTGCTAAAGGAGATGTACATTCTGGAAATTTTGGTGGAATCCAACCAAATCCAGTTTGGGATTTGATTACAATCCTCAAAACTATGAAAGATGATACTGGTAAATGTTTGATTAATGGTTTTTATAATGACGTTTTTACTCCTAGTGAAGCCGCTTTAGACGCAGTAAAGAAACTCAATCGTGATCCTGAGGTATACCTGGACCAGTTAGGAATTTCTTATTTCGGGGAAGAACAAGATCAACCACTTGTTCATCGTTTAATGTTTAGACCTACATTTAACATTCGTGGTTTTAGTTCTGGAAGTGTTAAGGAAAAAGCTAAAACAATTATACCCAAGGAAGCTTATGTTGAATTAGATATCAGACTTGTACCAAATCAAGAACCTGATAAGATTAAACAATTATTCTTTAATCATATTGAAAAATTGAAGAGAACAAATGATCGGTATAAGCAGATACTTGAGAGATGTTCCTTCAAATCTGAAACAAGTTTTTATCCCATGTTTACACCAATTGGACTTCCTTGGACAGAAATTCTTGAGCGTTCTATTCAGAAAGGATTTGGAGAAAAACCCTTGCTGATTCCTCTGGCAGGTGGAAGCTTACCTTTGTATTCACTATACAAAGCAACAAAGAAACCAATGTACATTATACCATATGCACAGCCAGACGAAGATAATCATGCTCCAAATGAAAATATGATGGTGGAATGGTTTGTAAAGGGAGTTAAAACAAGCCTTTATCTTCTAGAAAATTTAGCAAAATAAAAAAAGAAAGTATATCGGTGATTGAATAATATTCGCAGATTTTGACTATTAAATGGTAAAATTGTTTACATAAGACAAATAGTTAGATTTCAAATGAATTCATTCTAGAAGGGAACATCAAAATCTCTAGAGATTCGGATTATCTTTTGAGAGACATCTCTTTCCAATTTTGTTTTAAAAACAACTTCAATTTTTGGTGTTTTACAATTATGTTTTCCAAACACCTGTTGGATTTTCTCTTCTATACACTTTGAAATAGTTCCTTTATCTGCATTAGTTTTTGAAATAATATGAATTACAACTTTACTATAGTTTTTCTGAATAGCTTGATATTCTTCGATTTCCTCAGAGCTGCTAATAATAGCACGTCTAATGTAGTCAGGAAAGATAAATTGCATCTCACCATTATCATTTCTTTTTGCCCAAAACAAATCATCTGATCTACCTAGAACTTGCTCAATCACTCTAAATGAAGAACCACACTCACATTTATATGGGCTTGTTATGATCAAGTCGTTTAATTCATAGCGAATTATTGGTTGTGCGGTTCGATGCAAATCAGTGATTATCATTTTATAACAAGGTTCTCCTGGGGGTGTTGGTGTTCCATCTGAATTTAAGGTCTGAACATATATCAAATCCTCATTAATGTGTAAAGAACCATGTTTACAAGACATAGCTATTGATCCCTCACTTGCTTGATATATTTGATGAATTTTACTACCATATATTTGTTCAAGCTTTTCTTCGGTTTCTGGATAGAGTATTTCAGCATAAGAAATTACTCTCTTGGGGGAGATATTCAATCTACCTTCGTTTATCTCGTTTGCAAGCATTTCAAGCATTGAAGGAGGAGCTGAAAGCACGTTTGGTTGAAGTTCTTGTAATTGATGTTTTATTTTATCAATTGTGTTTAACTGACTAATGTGAGTAAGTTTTTGTCCGAATTTGTCAATCTGAAAAGCAGGAGTTGTCACACGTAGGATAAATGCAATATTCAATCGCAAAGTTCGAGGAAAACTAAAACGTGAAAAAAACGCAGCGCGTAAATATCTTTCCTCAGAAGGACTAGTGATAACAACCCCCTTGTTACCGCTTGTTCCCGAAGACATTGCAACATTGTACTTTCCATATCGTTCATCAAAATTCTGAGTTTCTTCATTCCTTAAACAAAAATCAATTAATTCCTGTTTTTTTAAACCAACTGTGTTATAATTGGTTAAATTTTCCATCATTATTTTTTTATCGACAGTAGGGAGATTCCAGACATCTTTTGAATCTAACTTTCTGTAGTATTCTTTGAAAAAATCTGAATTATTTGTAGCGTATTGAACAATATTTTGAGATTTCTTTAATTGATATTTCTCAAGTTTCTCTTTAGACATTGATTTTATACGCCTTCTGCATGCAATAAAGAAATAGAGAAATGATTTTGTTTCAAAATCCACTATTATACCAACTGTATATATTATAGGTTAAAATGAATCAATAATGTAATAACTGTTTTGAATCGTTTGAAGTGGAGAGAATATATGTTAATGATTAATGTAAAAGAATATTAACTATAGCTGAAATTTCTTTTCATGAATGACACTAAAGAGCAAAAATCATTACGTGTAATTATCACCGGAGGTTCTAGCGGTATTGGTGGGGCCGCAGCATTAGAAATGGCAAAAAGTGGTCACCGTTTTTATTTAACTGGTCGTAATGAAGAAAGACTTCAACAAATATGTAGTAAGTTAAACTCACTAGGGTGTGATGCACATTATGGTGTAGGTGATGTAGGTGTTGAAGCAGATGTAGAAAGTCATTTTCAAGATGTAAAAAAGAAGTTAGGTGGTGTAGATGTTCTTTTTGCTAATGCTGGTGTTGGTTACTTTGGCAATTTAGAAGATTTAACAATTAAGCAATATGATGCTCAATTTAATACAAATGTTCGAGGAGTTTTCCTTTGGATTAACAAAGTATTACCACTATTAAAAGAACAAAATAGCGGTCATGTAATTGTAACTTCATCCAATTTAGGTATGAAAACGGGTGCTAGATGTAGTCTTTATGCTGGAACTAAACATGCTGTACAAGCTATGGTTTGGTGTTTAAGAGATGAACTAAAGGGTACTAGAGTAAAAGCAGCTACTATTAACCCTGGTTCAGTTGACACCCCTTGGTTTGATGGAAAAGAAGTTGATAGAACCAAAATGTTAGCGGTTGAAGATGTTGCAAAAGCAGTGCGTTTCATTATTGACCAAGATGAAACCTCAAACATTGATCATATCCTCTTGTTGCCAGGTAAACAATAAGTGGAAATATCCTCTCCCTTTCTTGATTAAACCGCGTATAATTTTTTGAGAAGAACTTCTCTAGATAGAGATTGAAATGCTCTTTTTACTCCAATACCTTCAATAGCTATTGTTTCATAAACAGGTATATTTGCTCCCAAATTAAGAGCATCTACCAATTCTTTTTTTGGCATTGCATCAGGGGCATCTCTCTTGTTCAGTGCAATAACAATGGGCGTTTCTGTACCAATTTTATCTCCTAGTTCATTTTTCAGTTCCTCAGCAGATTCTACATTATCCGCTAACATTGCTCGGGATGAGTCTGCTACAAATAGCAATCCATCCACTCCCTTTAACACTAGAGACCTTTGATGTCTATGTCTTCTTTGTCCTGCTACTGTGTATATGTCTAGTATCACTGAAGATGTTGCCATAAAAGGACTGAAATCAAAATAGATAGTTCTTCCTGATGGATCTTCTATGCTATTCAGTCCCCCCTTCTTTATCCCTGTAACATCGGTGTGAAGTTTCTTCAGTAGTGTAGTCTTGCCAGCTAAGCTAGGTCCTACAAAGACCAACTTAAAATGCATTTTTCCTGATGCGTCTTTTCTCATCTTTTCCTCATCAACTTTCCAATAATGTCTCCGTGTTTAAGGCCTTCTTAACTTTTTTCTCTCAATACAATTAGAACATAATCATTTTCAGGAGCAACTAAAATTTCTCCGTGACTTGTATCTAGGGTGAAGAAATTCAATTCTCCTTCATTCAGCTCAGTAACAACTGCCTTTGCCCTACCTACAAGTGATGCAACTAGAGCTGACACATTTTCTCTCATTTCCATGCTAAGATTTTGTGTGCTAGAAATTGGCAGTCCATCATTACTAGTGATTATTACTCCTCTTACTCCCGGATGCGACTCTAAGGATTTTAAAGTCTCTTCAAATTGTTTTTGTGATATCATTCGATATTCTCCTTTAATTCGGTACCAATTTAATTAATCTTCTTTAAAGATATTAATTCTATTATATACATATTATGAATCATTTTTAAAAACTTATGATAGTTTTCAGTATCAAGAAATGTTTTTCTGGTTAGTTCTTATAGTTTGTTAAATGTTAAAAAACAATTCACCAAAATATACATTAAGGTCAAAAATTTCTATAAATTAGTCGAATCATTGCACATGTTGTTTCTAATGACAGTTGATGAAAACATAATCGAAGAGAAGAAAAAGGTTCTTTCTAAACTTCGTTTTCACGATATTTCTCTCACAAATGGGATGATAGATGCTTTCATGAATGTTCCTCGGGAAGAATTTGTATTAGAGAAACATAGAAACAGAGCTTACGTGGACACACCCCTACCTATTCTATCAGGGCAAACAATTAGCGCAATCCACATGGTTATGATTTATATTTCTCCTAAATGTACTGATCCAAAAATTGGAGATAAAATCCTTGAAGTTGGGGCTGGAAGTGGATATAATGCTGCAATGTTCGCAGAAATGGTTGCTCCGCAAAGTTCTTCTAATCCTGGTCATGTTTATGCTAGTGAGATAATTCCTGAACTTGCTGAGTTTGCTAAGAAAAACATTGAAACAACAGGTTATTCTGATCTTGTAACAATTATTCAATCAGACGGTGGTTTGGGTTATCTCGAAGAAGCTCCTTATGATATTATTTCTGTTGCAGCGGCTAGTAAAAGAGTACCTCCTCCTTTGTTAGAGCAGCTGAAAGTAGGTGGGATTCTCGTTTTACCTCTTGGAAGAACATTTTACCAAGAACTGGTTATAATAAAAAGAGAATCTGAAGACAAATATTCGGAGAAAAAAATGGGTGGAGTTGCATTTGTACCTTTAACTGGGAATTATGGCTAATTTTCTTCTTTTAGGCAAGTTTTTTAACTAAAATATAGAAATTAACATGCTAGGTGAACACTTATGGGTGTCAAAAAAATAAGCGATCTTTTTCAAGGAACCCCCATCGATTTAGACCATCTGAGACAAAAGAAGTTAGCAGTTGATGCTTACAATATCATCTACCAGTTTTTAGCTTCTATTCGTGGATATGATGGAGGTCTCTTAACAGATTCAGAAGGAGTGGTAACTAGTCATCTATCTGGTCTCTTGTACAGAAATGCAAAATTGATTGAAAAAGGAATTCAGCTAGTTTATGTTTTTGATGGAAAACCATCTCAACTAAAGAGAGAAGAAATTAAAAGAAGAGCTGCAGTCAAACAAAAAGCTAGAGAAGAACTTGAAGAAGCATTGGAAAGAGGTGATATGGAAAGAGCTCGTACAGTAGCCCAAAGAACCAGTAAGCTTACAAAACCTATGGTTGAGGATAGTAAGAAGCTTTTATCTCTAATGGGAATTCCTGTTGTTGAATCACCTCAAGACGGTGAATCACAAGCTGCTTATTTAGTAAGAAAAAACAAAGTTTATGCTGTCGCATCTCAGGATTATGACAGTTTACTTTTCGGTTCTCCTATTTTGATAAGAAACCTGACTTTATCTGGAAGAAGAAAACTTCCTCGAACTAATAGGTTCACTACAATAAATGTTGAACTCTACAATCAAAGAGAATTACTTCAAGCTCTTGAAATCACAAGAGAACAGCTTATTGATCTATCCATTTTAATTGGTACAGACTTCAATCCAGATGGTGTCAAAGGAGTTGGACCCAAAACAGCTTACAAATATATTAAGCAACATGGAAACTTAGAAACAGTTCTGGAAAATGAAACCAAAATAGAGTTTGATGCTGATTATGAAGCAATAAGAGACATTTTCCTTAATCCTCCACTAGTTGAAGATGTTAACCTAAAATTCAAATCGATAGATGTTGAAGGAACAGTTGAGTTTCTATGTGAAGAGCGCGGATTTGCAAAAGAAAGAGTAATCAATACTCTCCAAAGAGCAAAGAAAGGGCAAGAAACTGCTTTGAAGCAGAAAAGTCTTGACGCATTTTTTGGTTGATGATTTAAATGTCTTCTAAATACACAATTTTTGTTAAACTTGGTTCGAACAAGGATTTAGCAAAATTGGAATTATCTGTTTTGTTAAAGAAATTAGGTGTAAAAGATGTTGCTTTCACTGAATGGATGGATTATATTTTAATAAAACTAAACAGAAATACTTTTACTAAATTCTTTAAAATTCTCGACTATACAGGGAGCATAATAAAAGCAGGATACCTGAATTCAGAAGTGAGTATTGATAAGGAAGACATCTGGAAACTGAAACTAAAAGATCACTTAGTTATGAACATAGAAAAATTTTCATCTGAAAAAAATAATTTATTAAAAATTGCTTTGGATGTTCAAGCAAAAAATATAGAGTTACGTAACAGGATTATCAATTACATCAGAACAACCATCAAAAACTATTCAAAAGAAGTGAAGATTCAAACAAAAATTATTGGAATGAAAAAAACCTATTCAGAGATAACACCTTTTCAGTTTTACAAGGAGAATTTTCCTAAGAGAGGATTGGAGGTAATAAGCTTTAACGTAAAGTCCAAACTTATCTTTGGTATAACAAAATGGGTTACTAATCCTTTACTAGATATTAAACAAGATGAAAGGCGTCAAACAAGACTTTTTACTCATGGAACATCAATTAAACTAGCTCGAACGCTTGTCTTTCTCTCTGAGGTTTCCAATGATGGGTTATTACTAGATCCCTTCTGTGGAACAGGTACTATACTTATTGAAGCACTTAAACGAAAAATGCAGACAATAGGGATGGATAAAGACCCTAAATGCTTCAGAGCTTCTAAGGATAATCTCAATGCTTTCAGTCTTCAATACCCTGCGAGAGCAAAAATGAAGGACAAATGGATAGTTTATAGTCAAGATTCTAGAGATTTGGGGAAAATTCTGAAAGAGAAAAGTCTTGATGCCATTGTCACCGAACCATATCTTGGACCTTTCTTGAAGCAATTACCTTCAATTGATGAAGCTAGAGAAACTATGAAAACTCTCGAAAAGTTATACATAAGAGTGCTGAGAGAAGGTTCCAATCTACTAAAGGATACTGGGAAAATTATATTCATACTTCCAGTGTATCACTACTCAGATAAACTTGAAGTACATCCTGATATAGAAAAAATAGCTATTCAGTGTTCTTTAGTCAATCAAGAATCAAGTAAATTTTTCCGTGTTTCTCTTCCTTTACAAATAGGACGAAAACACAATATCATTAATAGATATTTAACTATTTTCACAAAACAATTGAACGAAACAATATGAAATTTTCATATTATTTTTTGTTATTTTAGTCTTCTCCAACAGCTAAAAAGTGCATGTCTTTGGTCATTGCTTGAATTCTACGTTTAGTTTTTGATATCCAACCAACATGGACCAAGCCTTGATTTTCTAGTGTCATTAAAGCTTTATTGAGTTCACTATTTGAAAAGTCTCCATACATATCTTTTAATGAATTTTCTAAATCGTTTTCTAAAATTACCCCTCCTCTTTTTTCGAGGATTGCTAAAATACACGATTTAAGTGGTGTAACCTTCCACGTGTCCTTTTTGTTCATGTTATATCTTTTTATGTATCTGTTTAAATGCCTTGTGATTGAGAAAAAAACTGTTCGCAGTATTCCTTTTATCATTAGGGAAGTTATTTTGTAATTTTAAACAAAGACTTCACGCAAAGCAAAATTTTTAATAGGTGTAATTTTTGAACGTCTTCAGTCATCATGAATGCAAGAAATAGGATATACCTGATATTCTTTTTGGCTATAGGAATTATTTTCCTTATTATTGCTATAGTTCAAGGTCAAATTTTGAGGTACGAAGCAATCAGCTCATTTACTGACTTTGTAATGAGAGATTTCTTGAGTACATATGTAACTGGTTTTCCAAATCCAATAACAGGATAGGATAAGTGATTAGAAATGGCTACAAAGCAAATAAAACCTATACTTTCGACTATATTTAGGCCTATTCAAGATCATAAAATTAGGGTTATTAGGACAATTGTACAAATTATAATGTTTGGACTTCTTAATGGTTTAATCTTTGGAATAGGAAGACTTCCAATACTCCTTCCGATATCTTTTCCAACTGGTGGTCCTTTCTCCACAGTTTGGAATGCCTTTGAAGCTCTACAATACCTTCTTACAGCATGGGTATTTCCATATCTAGCACTTTCTGTATTCTTGCTATTTGGATCAATTTTTGGAAAAACTACCTGTGGGTGGGTTTGTCCATTTGGTTTCTTTCAAGATTTATTTAGACTGATTCCTATTAAGAAAAAGCGTGTATCCCGTCCAACTAACAAGAATTTAACTAAAATTGGCACAACAATTCTTGTTTTTATCTTAATAATGTCTTTCATAATTGGTATCACATTCAATAATAGCGGTGTGAAGACAACATTTGGTGCGGGTAAGGATATGCCTTTTAGCACCATTGACCCTTCCTCAACACTTTTTGCAACTTTGTATTATTACCTATATTGGGGGATGCAAAATGCTTCTTTTGGAGCAGAAATAGGTCAATGGAAATTCTTATTCTTCTTACGTATAATTATTTTCATCATTGTGATTGGATTAATCACAGTATATCCAAGAGCTTATTGTAGATGGCTATGTCCAACAGGTGTACTTCTAGGACTTTTCAGTCGATTTAGTATATTTGGTCTGCGAATAAACAAGAACAGATGTACAAGTGGTTGTGATAGTTGCGAAAAAGCATGTCCAATTCAAGTCCCTATTCTGACGTATGATAAAGATATTACGAATAAGATGTGCATCAATTGTGGTGAGTGTATTGATGCATGTAAAGAAGGGGCATTAAAACTAACATTCAGAATCTAGTTTTAGCCATCAAACCTCCCCTTTATCTATTTTTGCTTGATGTTTTGTTTCATTAAAAGATTCTATGGTTATATATAGTTAATTAGCTATATTTTAATGCTAACTAGGAAGAAAACAAACCATTATATAGTTACAATTTAATCAAAAAATAGTTTAAAATAATCCACAGTCTGAGGAATTATCGATGGTTGAAAAAGAAATTACCCTAAGGGTAGCTGAAGCTAAACAAAGAGATGTTGGACGAGGTAAGGTTAGATTAGACAGCATGGCTATGTCTAAAATTGGTGTTTCCACTGGAGATATTGTAGAAATAGTCGGAAAACGCTCAACAACAGCTGTAGCATGGCCTTCATATCCTGAAGATCTCAAAAAAGAGATAATTAGATGTGATGGTGTTATTCGCAGAAATGCAGGAGTTTCTCTTGGTGATAAAGTAGTCGTCAAGAAAGCAAAAGTTAGTGTTGCTAGACAAGTAACTCTTGCCCCTGAACAAATGTCAGTCAATATTGATTTTAGCTTCGAAAATTTTGTTAAAAGAAAATTGTTAGGCCAACCATTATCAAGAAAAGATACCGTACTAATTCCAATCCTCGGAAGAGCAATACCCTTTAACGTAGTTAGTACTGTGCCTTCCGGAATAGTTGTGGTAACAGAAGGTACTCAACTCAAAGTAGCTGAAAAACCATTAGTTGAAGGAGCTAAATCTGCCCCAAGTATTTCTTATGAAGATATAGGGGGACTTCATCAAGAAATTCAGAAAATACGTGAAATGGTAGAGCTTCCACTTAAATTTCCTCAATTATTCGAAAAATTGGGAATTGATCCCCCCAAAGGTGTGTTGCTGCACGGACCTCCTGGTTGTGGAAAAACATTGATCGCAAGAGCAGTAGCTAACGAATCAGAAGCTCATTTTATAGTGATAAACGGTCCAGAGATTATGTCCAAATTTTATGGTGAATCAGAACAGCGCCTGAGAAGTATTTTCAAAGATGCAGAAGATAATTCGCCAAGTATAGTTTTTATAGATGAGTTAGATGCTATCGCACCAAAAAGAGAAGATGTTACTGGTGAAGTTGAACGACGAGTAGTTGCTCAATTGTTAGCTTTAATGGATGGGCTTATTGCTCGAGGACAAGTTATTGTGATAGGTGCTACTAATCGACCAAACGCGGTTGATCCTGCACTGAGAAGACCTGGAAGATTTGATAGAGAAATAGAAATCCATGTTCCTGATAGAGATAGTAGAGAAGAAATTTTACTCATCCACACAAGAGGTATGCCTCTCACACAAGATGTCGAATTAAAAAAACTTTCTGATGTAACTCACGGTTATGTGGGAGCGGATTTGGAAGCTTTAAGTAGAGAAGCTGCTATGAAGACTCTAAGAAGAGTCCTACCATCGGTTAATCTTGAAGAAGAAAGTATACCTTCAGAAGTCTTAGATCAACTTGAAGTAACACATGAAGATTTTGTTCTAGCTTTCAAAGAGATTACTCCAACAGCTATAAGAGAAGTTTTCGTTGAATCACCAAATGTTCCTTGGGACGAAGTAGGTGGATTAAAATCTGTTATAGAAGAAATTAGAGAAGCAATTGAGTGGCCTTTGACAATACCTGATTCTTTCAAGAGACTAGGTATCAAACCTCCTCGAGGTATATTACTTTATGGACCTCCTGGTTGTGGTAAAACACTACTAGCAAAAGCTATAGCAACAGAATCTGAAGCAAATTTCATCTCTGTTAAAGGTCCTGAAATCCTATCAAAATGGGTAGGAGAAAGTGAAAAAGCTATAAGGGAAGTGTTCAGAAAAGCTCGATTAGCTGCACCCTCAATAATCTTTTTTGATGAAATTGACTCACTCACTCCAATACGTGGAATGTCTTCTGATAGCAATGTAACTGAGCGTGTCATCAGTCAACTTTTGACTGAATTAGATGGATTAGTGGAGCTGAAGGATATTGTAGTTATAGCAGCTACAAACAGACCAGATATCATTGATCCAGCTCTAGTTCGTCCTGGACGTTTTGATAGGCTGATTTATGTAAATACTCCAAATCAGAAAGGAAGATTGGAAATATTCAAAGTTTATACAAAGAATATGCCACTAGATTCTACAGTGTCACTTAAGGAATTAGCATCTTCTACAGAAGGTTTTGTAGGTGGTGATATTGAGGCTTTGTGCAGAGAAGCAGGAATGTTAGCTTTAAGGGAATCATTTGATATTGAGGTCGTTAGTATGGGTCACTTCGATGCAGCTCTTAAAAAAATACATCCAACCTGTACTCCAGATGTCATTAAATATTATGACAAAATTGAAGAGAAGTTTAAGAGACCAACTCAAATAGCTAGCCCAAAAATAGGTTTTACATAAAAGATTCTTCTTTTTTATTTCTTTTTAATTATATTTTCTTTTCTTTGACTAGCTATGATATTAAACAAATTTTTAAGTATAAATATACAATGTTGAATATTGAAGGGTTGTTCGTAAATTGATGGGCTTCTATATTATTAACAAAGAAGAGATGGAAATCTTATTCTGTAGACCTCTTTCTGTCAAAGCAGACGAAACAGAAGTTGATTCTATTGTTAAAACATTATTAGATTTTTATATGAGTTCTAAAGAACAACCACTATTAGAGGAATTACAAGTACTCCAATTTGCCAAATCCAAAGTAATTTTCATGTGTAAATATTCTTTCTTATTTATTCTCCTTAGTCCTCCAAATTATTCCACTGAAATGATTTCATCGCAACTGTTCTTCTTTATGAAATTATTCTTAAACGCTTTCGAAATAAAAGATGAGAAAAGCGCCAGTGAGTTTTTACATGAACTTGAAGGAATAAAGAGAAGAGAAATCTCTGAATCATTATCACATTCATTTATGCTGTGGAATGTACTTGATTTACACATAGAAGATATTGATAAGAGGAACATGATTGAAGTTTTTGAGAACATTTTGAATTCAATCTGGTTAGGAATTAGACTATTTCTTGTTGAAAATGAATCGAAGATTACAACAGTTTCTATGCAAGAAATAAAAGAAGATATAAGCGATTTTCTTAATAAGAATACCTACTTAATAAAAGAAAAATTTTCTTTGAAAGAGGACGAAGGTTTCAGTTTCTGTGACATAGATATTCAAAGAGGAACAGCTATAGAAATAAAAGAAGAATTTTTAGTTCTATTAAAGAAAATAATGGATTTTGTTGAAGAGAAGATAGGAATTAAAGAATTACGACAGATTGTAGCATCAAAATCCCCTTCAACGATAAGAGTAGAATGGGATAGAATGATGGGATTGGGGGTTCTACAAGATGTTTTAAATTTAGTATGGAGGTAAGAAAATGAATCAGTTACAAAAAATTATCTGCGTTGGTTCTGCTTTTGTTGGAAAAACATCATTGGCTAGAAGATTTACTTTAAACACATTTATTCACAGTTATATCCCTACTTTGGGAGTTAGCTGGCTAACAAAAACTATAACCTTAACTCCAGAACAACTTAATGAAAATTTAACTAAGGAAATATATACTGAACCATTGAAAATCAGACTTAGTTTATGGGATACAGGTGGACAAGAGATGTTTACTTATCTCCGTCCAAAATACTACGCCGGTGCCACTTGTGCCGTTATTGTCTATGATATCACCAATCAAAGCTCTTCTGATGAGATAGAAATCTGGGTAAATGAAGTTGTCTCGAAATGTCCAGATATACCTATTGTAGTTTGTGGAAATAAATTTGACTTAAATGAAGCTAGATCTATTGAGAAAGAAGTAATGTTAGATTATACTAAATTACATAAGTTTGATTATGTGGAGTCTTCTGCTCTTTCTGGCTTCAATGTAGACAAGCTATTTCATCATGCAAGTAGGTTATCTCATCAATATGGCGATAATATGCTAAAATTCAGAAAAGAATATTCACTTTAATTTATTGAATTCTCCATAAAACTATGATGAGTTTTTGTCATCTTGCCATAGTAGTCAAGATAGTTGAACGTCTTTTATAGAGACCTTATAGCATTCCTTGTTCTTGAGCAAAGAGTTGAGGTCATAGTATAGTAGTAGTTTCTTCTCTTCCTTGTTATTCAGTGCTTGTTTTACCAGATAATTTGCTCGATTATAGAGATTTTTCACTTGATGACAAAGTGTGCTCAGAGCTTGCTTATACTCTACTTCTATACACTCTACTCTTAGTATTTTTGTCATCACTTTTTCTCTTGGAATTCCCTATAAAAGCCCCAGTAATATTCTCCACCTGACTATCCTTCCAAGCTATTCACTGTCAGTTTAATATGACCAC
This sequence comes from Candidatus Heimdallarchaeota archaeon, assembly GCA_021399345.1. Taxonomy (GTDB): domain Archaea; phylum Asgardarchaeota; class Heimdallarchaeia; order Heimdallarchaeales; family Heimdallarchaeaceae; genus UBA460. The sequence goes on along the minus strand of JAAFKI010000112.1, from coordinate 179,289 downwards.
ACGACAAAATCTTTTATAAACATTGGTTGATGATTTGCTAGCATGAATGACGAAGATTCTTCTATTATAACAGAGTTTGTTTCAGTTGATGGTACTGAACCGTTATCAAATGTTGCATCTATGTTTAAGGAGAAAACAAGAGAAATACTGGTTTTTGAGGAAAAAGACGTGTTTCTTGGTTATCTAACTAAACGATATGTTACACATCAATCAAAAGTTCAACCTGATACAGTAGTATCAAATTTAATTAAACGTGTGCCTACAGTTAGTAAAGACTCTGCTCCTGATGCGATTGCAAGAGCGCTTTTATCCGAAAAGATTTTTTCCGTTCCTGTAGTGGATGATGGTCATATTATTGGGGTAATTCGTGATATTGATTTGCTAAGAGCTTCAGAAGATATTTTTGGCAGCAAAAGGGTGATTGAGGTTATGACTCAAAACCCTATTGTAGTTACCGTAAACACTTCAGTTGCTAAGTTTATTGCCATTTGCAGAACTAACAACATCTCTAGAACACCAGTTGTTAATGAATCGAATGAGCTTGTGGGTATAATGAGCCCACACGATACCACTGATTTAATTCTATCGGATTCTCTAAAACAAAAACGAGGTTACAGAAAAGCAGGACAGCTAGATGTACTCTCAGTAACTGTTGAGGAGTTGATGACTCAAGAAGTTGCAACTTGCACTGAAAATGACTTCTTAATAGAAGCTATAGTTAAGCTTGAAAAAGCAGATCATAAAGCATTGATAGTTGTTGATGGGAAAAATCATCCTGTTGGAATAATCACAACTACCGACTTACTTGAAACTGTTTCAATGCCCCCAGAAACTGAAGGTTACTATTTAAGAGTTCTTGGAGATGTTGAGGATTCAGACATGGAAGATGTTATTGAAATGGGAATTGAAATAGTAAAGAAATATTCAGACATAATAGGTACTTCTGGTCAAATGTATATCCATGCAAAGGCAATTCCTAAAAGAAAGTTTCGTGGTTCTATTCTTCATCAAGTGAGAGTGAGAATTTCTACAAATAAAGGAAAGACCTATGTTTCTCGTTCTGATGGTTATGGTATTTTTGGAGCATTTGCTGTTGCTTTAGACAGAATCGAAAGAGAAATTGTTTCCGAAAGAGAATTAGAAATTCAGAGTCAACAAACTGGAAGCGCAAGATACATTCTAGAAGAGATTGAAGAACTCTAGTATATTTCTTCATTCTTTCCTTGATTATTTTGACAATGCCCTACCGTTAGCTTTTTTATTCGCTAATTTGGTATTGACTGAAAATGAGTGAATCAAAGCCAAAGAAGAAAAGAAGACCCAATTTTGCTATGTTGAATAGGGAAGTAATCAAACCAGGTTATTGCGTGTCATGTGGTGGCTGTGAAGCTGTATGTCCTGTGTATGTAATCTCAATTGAACAGCTTATACCAAAATTAGTTGGAGGTTGTATTTCGTGTGGTGCTTGTGTGGATGTATGTCTGCGATATAAACAACGAAAAGAACAACCTAAATATGATGAAACAAGTTTGGGGGAGATAATAGAACTTTACAAAGGACATTCCGTCTTCGAGGATGTCAGAGAAAAAGCTCAAAACGGTGGTATAGTAACAACTTTGCTCTTGAACGCTATGAGCAAGGGAGATATCGATAGTGCGTTAGTTACAGGGCATATTGCTGATCTGTTAGGCCCCGTTCCAGTTTTGGCACTTAATGAGCTCGATATTAAAAAATCTGCACGCTCAAAGTATACATTAAATCCTGCTTTAACAAAATTAACTTCAATAAAGCTTAGTCAGAAAAACTCAGTAGCTGTTGTAGGATTACCATGCCATATTGATACATTAACAAATGCTATCAACATGAAGAATTTAGGTGCCGATCATAGAGTAAAATACAAAATTGGTCTCTTTTGCATGAGCAGTTATGATCCAAGGAATTTCAGAAATATTATAACTCAAAATCTTGGCTTGAGTGCAGATGAACTTAGTAAAACAGATTGTGCTAGAGGTAAATTTTTCTTTGTGGGTTCAGATGGAACAACTGACATAAAAATCAAAGAATGTGCTGATGCAAAAGCTGAAGGATGTAAATATTGTAAAGATTTTTCTGCTGAATTCGCAGACATATCTATTGGGAATGTGGGTGTTGATGATGATAGTAATATAATCATTATTCGTACTCAAGCAGGAAAAGAGTTGTTTGATTTAGCTCTTAAGGAAAATGTTCTAGATGTTGAAAAAATAGAACAAGATAAGTGGTCTGAAGTTCTAGCTGCGGCCCTTAAATTGTCATCAATTAAAAAGAAAACAGCTAAACCTTTACCTCCTATCGAAACTAATTAATCCTTCACTTACTCTTATTTCAATAGGTGAGAGCAATAACAAGAGTAGAATTAATACCATTAAAACTACCAATTGTAGCTAAAGACGATAATATAGGTGCTCTAATTATAAGTTCTCTCCAAAAAGAAAAACTGGACATAAACGAAGGTGATGTTTTTGTAATTGCTCATACTATCATCTCAAGAGCAGAAGGTAATGAATATTACTTACCGAAACTTTCCTCTTCTCCTTTTGCAGAATACATTGCAAGAAAAACTGGTAAGGATCCTGCTCTAGTCCAGTTAATTGTTAGTGAAGCGTCGAAGATTCTTAAAGTGAAAAATAACATTATTATTACTAAAACAAAACATAATTGGATTTGTGCGAATTCTGCTGTTGATCAATCAAATGCCCGCCCTAATTGTGCAGTTACTCTTCCCGATGATTCCAACAAATCAGCAATGGCAATAAACAAAACCCTAAATAATTTTCTGAAGAAAGATGTGTCTATAATTGTATCTGATACACACGGAAGGGCACTAAGACGTGGAGCTATCAATGTGGCTATTGGTTCTTACAATTTTCCAGTAATTGATGATTCAAGAGGAAGAAAAGATATTTTTGGGTATGAACTTACATCAACAATAGTAGCTTTTGCTGATGAAGTTTGTTCAGCTGCAGAACTTGTGATGGGACAAGCAGGAGAGATGATTCCTGTTGTTATTATAAGAGGAATACAGTTCAGATCTCCAGTTTCTGGTGTTGAAGAGCTTCAATTTAACGATGAACGACGTCTTTTTAGATAAAACAGCTGTCGATTGTCACCAACAGTAATTTAAAAACGTTATAATTTTAATCTAGCTTGAAAACTTTCTAAGAGAGGTGTTCTTTATTGTTTAAAGGAACTCGAAAATCTTCCAAAGAAAAAGCAAATGAAGAATTGGGAAAAGCACGATTAGCAGCTCAGCAAAAGAACTACAAAGAAGCTGCTAAGTTTGCAGAGTCTGCAATTGAAATTCTAAAAGAAGAAGATAATAGAAAGCAAATGGACGTGGCTAAAGCTCTACAAAATGAATACTTGGGAATGAGTGCAATAAAATATAACAAAGCATTAGAAGCAGCTAATTATCTAGGTCGTTCTGGTGGTTTCTACCAAAGATTAGGTATGATTACTGAATATCAAAGAGTTTTTGAACAGCAAGCTAAAATCCTTAGAGTTATGGCGATACAACAGATGAAAGAAAGAAGGTTTGTAGATGCCGCCTCATATTTTGAACAAGCTGCTATCTCCTATCAGAGACTTGATAACAAAGCCGATGAGATGGATTGTAAAGCTAAATCATACATATCTAGAGCTGCAGCAGAAAAGCATATTTCTGGTAGAAAATTATATCTTAAAAAGGCAGTAGAGTTAATTGAAGAAAGAGGATCTGAGGAACCAATTATAAAAGCTCATCTTGCGTTCTACAATGCCCTTTTTGTAGAAGATGAAAAACCAGAGATGGCGTTGAAATATTATGCTGAAGCCTTGCAAAATTATCAACTAGCAGGCTCTCGGAGTAGAATTCAAGAGATAAAGGAAAAAGTAGAAAAGCTTACTAAGAAGCTCTAATTATTTGTCTTAGCTTTGTTTAAACATGAAATTGAGGGGGCAGTAAACAAACATTTAAAAGATTCTTTAGGCATAGATTCTTAAAAATAAAAAACAGAGGTTTTGCATATGGTAAGCATAATACAATCATTGAAGGTTTCAATTCTGTTCTTCTTTCTTGGTTTAATACCTTTAGTTGTTGCTTTGATCTCGTTTGGAGCTTTACTTAACGGCGGAATTGCAGAATTAGGATTTGTCGCACTTGACGCGTCTTCCGTATCCTATGTATGGTTTATTGGTTTAGTCGTTGGTCTGTTAGTCTTCTTCGTTGGGTTGTTCAAAGCAATTGGAGACATTACAGAATCTGCCTTAATCGAATAATTCAGAAAACCTATAAGAGCATAATATCACTCTTATTAAATATCTTTGTTCTAGATTTTTTTATTTTTTGAAAGTAAGGTTTATGTTTTTCAGTAAATCATTATCCCAAAATAGATTTAAGTGTATTAATTTTATATTTCTCGACAAGAAAATACCTGTGTCTGCTAAACTACTTCAGGAGAATAGAAATGTTGAGAACTTCAGAGGAGAATGTTAGTGAGAGTAGTTCTTCCATAGTGGTTCCTAACAGATTTTTGTACAATAGAATCTTCAGTCTTTCAAGCTTAGGAAAATTGGTTTTAGTTGGCATTTTGATTGGTATGATGTATCTACCTTATTCTTTATTGAGTTATTATGTTGAATCAAATTATTTTTCAATTGTACTAATATTTGTAATTATTCTATTTTTTCTAGTTTGGATTTTCAGTCTTTATTTTCTTTTCTCCATAACTAGTACTAATATTGAAAAATCAGTTATAAGGAAAATATTTCCATTGTTATTAGTTACAGCTTCACTAACAGCTTACTTTGCAACTGTGATAGAGAACAAAGCTACTTTACTAATTTTTTCTTTTAGAAGTCTTTTAACTTCAATAGGCGTGCCAGGAGCTACTTATGAATTGGCTAATTCAGTATTGTATGTTTCAATAATTCCTCTTATTGAGGAATTTGCAAAGATATTTCCGCTTCTTATTCTTCTTGGAAACTATGCAAGAATTAGCGTTGGAAAAAAGAATATTGTAACTAATTTAATCCCAACCCATCGAACTTTTGTTTTATTAGGGGCTTTTTATGGAGCATGGTTTGATTTGTTTGAACAGTTCCTGTCCTTCTCAATTTTGAGCAATCCTCCAACAGGATATTTCGCTTCAGCATTAAATAATCAAGAAATAATAGACATACTAATTAATACGAGAACTATATTTCCCTTACATTCTGTCACTTCTATGTTACTTGCATTCGGAGTAGGTTTTCTCTTCATATCAAGAAAAAACAAGAAGAAATTAGCTTCAAGAATAATTTTTATTCTGTTTCTGTTAATTTCTGTTGGTTTTCATGCATACTGGAATTATAATTTCCAAGTTTTTAGCGAGAAATTCATTATTTCCCAACTTCAACTAATGGGTTATGTTTCCTATGGTATTTTTGGTTTATTTGCGATTTGGATTTTATTTAATGTTCCGAAAATTTGTCCTAGTTGTCATAGTGAACATAGAATCAATGATTGTGAACAATATGAGGGGAAAAACACGATGTATGAGAAGAAAATTAAGAAGAAGAAGAGTGTTAAGAGACTTATTGACGAATCAACAAGAATGATGCTATGTCCTGAATGTCAGTATCCTCTTTACAATGGACAGTTTTGTGGTAATTGTTGGTCTTTTCCTAAACTTCAATGCGAAAACTGCAACCAAGTTGTTCCAGCTTTTAGCAGAAATTGTTGGGCATGTGGTTCAGATGTTCCAACATTGCATGAAAAAATGGGCTCTTCATCACCACCTCTTTACATACATTTTTCTGTTGGTTTTACTAGGATTTTAGGAGTTGGTATAATTATTATCTTTGCTTTTGTTTTTAGTACAATTGAAAATTCCTTGCATTTCTTGGGGAATACTATATTTCTCCTGAGTGTTATAATTGCTCTAGGTGTTAGCATTGCTTGGTACAGATCTTCAAAAAACAGAGTTAAATCAATTTTAGCTTCTATTAACATCACAGCCATTGTTGCATTTTCTCTTCTAATAACAACCCTGTACTTGTCAATATTTGCTGTTTTTTTGATAATATCTATCTATCAAATCTTCTTTGGACTGATTGGTATTAGTTTGATACTATTACTTGATGTTCTGTTCATAAGGTTCATCATAAAAGCTGCAAGGGGGACGAATCTTATAGTAATTTAGGTGATAATATGGAAAGACGAGATGCTTCTTACAACCCTCCCCCACCAAAAACAGGAAAAAAGGGACCTGCTCCCTTTAAGCTTGATTTCAAATATCTTCTCTATAAGCTATTCTTTCCCTCCTTAAAGAATAGGGGAAAACGGGAGTATCTAGGAGTTTTGATCAGAAGAACCTCAACGTATCTTGCTATCACTTATGCCATATCAATTACTCTCAGCTTGATATTGTATTATTTAGATGATTTTTCATTATTCTATGGACTTATTTGGAGTCCTGAAGAAATTCTTTATCTCCCATTTCTATCCACTTTCATTTCACAAAACATAGATTCTCTGATTACCAATTATGTGCTCACCATTTTTTTACCATTCTTTTTAGCTGGGATCATTTGTGCACTTTTTTGGGGAGAAGAAGCGCGTGATTTAGTTCTTAGTTCTGCACTAATAACATTTTTACTTTTTATTACACTACATCTTTCGCAAGTGATTTTATTCAGTTCTTTAGCAGCTAGTATCTCGGGAGTCTTTGCAGGTTTTTGGTATCTAGGTTTCATTTTTGTATTTTCAGTATCTTTCTTAATTATTGGTTCTCTAGGGGGGGTAATAGGTGTTCGATTTGGTAAATTATTCATAAATATGTTTCTCCCTAAGAAAGGAGCGAAAATAACTTATTCTAACCTAATACAACCAAAAATGCCTCTGTCAGTAAAAACAGTTTTTGATCTGGATAAACCGCCTAAATCTGAAGATAGACAATACCACGCATTATCTATGGTTTACATGAATCGAAAAGTAGAGAGCCTATTAAAATCCACAGAGAAGAAATATTGCAAGTATTTTGCTGAAGGCAAATGTGCATATTTGGGTTATGTTACAGCAGAACATAAGTATCAGATTTGCTTGACTGATTACTGGCCATTATGTAGGGTATATGCATTCTTAAGTGAGAGTAAGTTAGTTATTGACGATTCCATGGAAGGTGAAAACAATGTCTAGAAATATTAGTAAGTACTTTAATTTTAGAATTCTACTTCTAGTAGTTTGTCTAATCATTTTCATCTTGTTAAATAGTTCTCAAGAAAGTTATGAAAGTATTAATGATATTCCGGTTAGTACGCTTACTACAACAAATATTGGGGATTTCAATACGACGTCAGATCCTTTATCAACCACTTCTGGACCAACTTACCCAACCGCTACTCCTCCTACTCCTTCAAATGGTGGAATCACGCAAACTGAAAAACCTAGTATTTCTTCCCGAATACTTCCTATAGGCATAGGAGTTGCGATTTTAATACTAGTTTTCATGCTATACTTTCGAAAAAGGAAAGAAGTGAGTTCAACAAGTGCAAGTTCAGTACAAAGTAAATCCACAATTTCTACAAGAAGACAAAAATTCAGTACTCGGATTGTTACCTTAGTTGATGTTTTAGAAGATTATTTGAAAAAAGGAAATTTTGCTGAGGGCATAATCTTTGGATATCATCAATTGGATAAGAATATGAAATTGGTTCTTGGAATTAAAAGAGAAACTTACCTTACACCAAAAGAATTTTCCTTATCTCTAGATTTACCTGAAATCCTCCCCCATTTCAAATGGATAATAGATATCTTCTATGTGGCACGATATAGAATTTCTCAAATGACCTATGATGATCTTGAACAGTTTATACTGGAATTGAAAACTATCAAAGATTTGAGTGGTAAGGAAATCGATATTCAGATATCTCAAACAAAACAACTAGGTGAGGTAGAATGAAGTTTTCAAAGGCTTTCTTTTCCAATAAATATTCACCATTCTTTAAAATGGTTATTCAAACTCTACTGATATTTGCTATAGTTACAATTCCCTTAAGCATCAATATTACTAGTTCTCCTCCTCCTTATACAATATATGACACTTCACCAAGTGGACTGTCTATCTTTAATTCACTTCTTCAGGAAAGAGGATTTAATACCACTAGGACTATCTTGTCAACCGAACCAGTAAAGACACTACCTGATTCCTCAATTCTTGTAATTGCAGGAGGGGCTAAAAACTATAGATCTGCAGAAAAAATTGTTATAGATTCGTTTATTGGGCGAGGGGGAACCCTTCTTCTTCTTGTGGGGTCAGGTTCTTCCTATGATCTTGCAAGATATTTAGGTTTGGGAATATCTGCTTCTATGCTTTTAGAAACAGAAAATTACTACCCCACTCCAGAATTTATTTTTGCACATTCACCCGCAACTGTTAATGGAACATTGTGTTTTGCTCAAGCGAAAGCAATTCTCTATGTTTCAACAAGCTCACAACAAACTGAAGTTCAATCAATTGCAACTGAGCCAACAACTTTTATCGACAAAAATGGAGACAAGATGTGGAATCAAGTCTCAGAAAGTACTAGAAGCTACAAGGTAGCTGTAGCAATAAGTAGAGGTTCTGGAGTAATAGTAGCAATTTCTGCAGTAAGTTTTCTTTCTAATGATTTGTACACTGCGGGATTTGATAATATTAATCTTGCAATAAATCTTATTGGAGCATACTCTGGGGGTTCAGAATCTTTAGTTTGTTTTGAAGAAAGCCACAAAAGGTGGCCCTTCGCTTCTACAGAAGGTATAGTTAACCAAACATATGGAGCTGTGATTTTGTTGTCAAAAACTCGATATTTCATCTTCGTGGCAGTTCTTTTATTGTTGATTTTTTATTATTTAACTCCAAGAATTAAAGACGTATATAAAACAAAGGAATCCTATAAGAAATTTATATCAAAAAAAATCTGGAGTAGACGGAGAGAGCTATTTGATACATTTGGATCCCCCATTAATCCAACAGTTGAGGAAAAAGTTCTTTCCTATTTATATTTTCAACATGAACTTTATCCAAGTAAGGGTTATAATTATTTTATTCTAGAGAAGATGAAATTTGTTCCTTCTCATCTATTCGAAGAGGAAGAGAGAGAGCTTTATGAGCTCGCACTAACAAAGAAATTAGATCACGATACATTCCTATTTCTGTTTAAGAAGTTGGAAATCATACAAAAAAGAAGGCGATATAAATGACACAAATACAAGAAACGAAAGAAATATTCAGTAAAATTATGGACGAAATGAAGAAAAGGATTGTTGGAAATGAAAATGTCATTGAACTTATGTTTGCTTCACTACTAAGTGGAGGAAATGTTCTTCTAGAAGGTGTACCAGGAATAGCCAAAACTTTGATGGCAAGCACTCTAGCAGAAGTAATGAAAGTAGGATTTAAACGAATTCAATTTACAAGCGATTTGATGCCTGCAGATATTACTGGTGGAAATATATATGAAAGAGAAACAAGCTCGTTCAATTTCATTGAAGGACCAGTTTTCACCAATATTCTTCTAACTGATGAAATAAACAGAAGTCCTCCAAAGACACAATCAGCTCTTTTAGAAGCAATGCAAGAGAAACAAGTTTCTTCAGGAAAAAAAACATACAAACTTCCAGAACCTTTCATGGTAATTGCGACTCAAAATCCCATTGAAAGTACCGGAGTCTATCCTCTCCCAGAAGCTCAGATTGACCGATTCCTTGTAAAAATACCTGTTTATCCTCCCTCTTTGCAAGGAGAAATATCTATGCTGCTGAAAAAGAAAGAACAAATGTTTGCTGATGTAAACGCTGTTACAAAAAAGGATACTTTACAAAAATTATCAAATGAGATAGAAGGTGGCGTAATTTTGAGCAATCAGATAATCGAATATATAGCAAAACTTGTTGTTGCTACAAGATCGGTACCATCTCTAGCATTGGGCGCAAGCCCTAGAGGTTCTATAGCTTTGTTAACATTAAGTAGATCAATTGCTGCAATAAGAGGAAGAGATTTTGTAGAACCAGATGATATCAAATCTATTTTCTTTCCAGTCATGAATCATAGATTGATCTTGTCTCCTGAAGCTGAAATTGAACAAATTAGGGTTTCAGAAATTATCCAAAATATTCTGTCAGAAGTTGAAGTTGTAATTTAACCTAAGCATGAGGAAGTTAACTATGGAAGAGGAAAAAGTCTTTGAATTAACAAAGAATGGAAGGATATTCATCCTTTTGGGAAGTTTGTCTATAGTTCTAGGTTTATCTATTGATAACTATCTCTTAATTATTCCAGGTCTTCTTTTCTGGTTAGTAATAGCTTCTGCATTTGTTCACTACCTAACAACACAAGATGTTTCTTTTGATGTTGATGTGAGAATATCAAAAGAGTATCTAAGGAGTAGAGGTTTACTCGCTGTTGCAGTAAATCTGACCAATTGTTCGAAAAAAACAATTATGATTAAAACCACATTGCGATTTTCATATCACTTCCAAAGTATCAACATACCAGATCAATTATATCTAAGATTAGAACCAGATCAAACACAGAAAGTTGTATGGATATTATTAGCAGTTCGAAGAGGAAATGCAGAAATTGGACCAATAGAAATAGCTGTAGGACCTCATCAACAGCTGTTTAAAAATCTAAGAATTCTGAGAGAAATTACAGCAATAAAGGTGCTTCCCCAAAGACCACGTATCAATATACCATGGAAAACAAAGAAAGAACTTCTTCTTAAAATGGTCCATGAATTTGCTCAAAGGGTTAAGGGTCGCGGCGATGAATTCTTTGCACTTCGTGATTACCTCCCAGGTGATGAAGTAAAACACATAGACTGGTTTGCTACTGCAAGACATGACAAATTGATTACCAGAGAATATGAAGATGAAAGAAATCTTCACTTCCTAATATACCTTGATTTAGGAAGTACTATGTTTGGTCCTAAATTTGAACACTCTTTATCTTCTGCTGTTGAAGTTTCCTCACTCATCAGAGGGACAAGCCATGATTTGGCAGTGATTGCATATGGGGACAATGTTAGTAGATTCATTGTTCCCCAAGTTGGGAGAAATGAATTGAGATTAATGTTAAATTTATTTGATATTGAGCCCCTTGGGGTTGAAAGTAACTTCATCAATGCTGTGAAATTTACTAAAAACAATCAATTGAATCATTCAATAGCTATAATATTTTCTGATTTGGAAGGTGATTTAAAAAAGAAACTTCAAGGGTTACATTTGCTTCATTCTATGGGGAGCCGAGTAATATTCGTTAATTTTTCTACTATGGATTTCAATATTCTTGCCTCATCTGAATGGATAGCTAATGAAGCTCAGAATATTGAATATAGAGATATCATAGATAATGTCTTTCCTAGTTTAGTGAGAGATGAATATCTGAAGAGAGAAGCTGAAATTAGACGAATTCTATATTCAGTTGGTGGTGATTATGTGGAGATTAATGGGTATGAAGATAACATAATTTTGTCACTTTACAGGTTGATGAATAAATATTCCCCATCACATAGATTAGTACAAGAAGCATTAGGGCGATAAAATGAGAATAAGAGATAAAGTCTTTGAGGATGATTGGAAAAAAACCAAGAAAACAGCTCCTGGCTCTCAGATTATGATATTTTGTCATCATCTATTTGGGGTGATAGCGATCGCAATAATAATTTTACAGTCAGCTATAAGTTTGAATGTTTATGTTTTTACAATCTGGCTAATAATAGGTATTATCAATCTGATGATTGATTTATTTAGGGGCGGAGATTTGAATCTCAAAAATGAATTGAGTTTCGGAATTTTCTTTATTTTGGGTACAGCATTTTCTCTATTACTTGCAAATGTAAATTCCATGTTTTTCCCAGATACACTTGGCAGAATTGACATCATACTTTACCAAGTATCTGCAGGGATTTGTATAGCCTTGAGATTACTCCTATCTATGTTCTTTCTGGAATTCTATTCTCAAGAAAGATTTTACATTTTACCAACTGGAGATTACGCAAAGGAACAAGTGAAACACTACGAAGATAATTTAACCTTAACTGATTTTGAAAGCGAACCAGTTAAAGAGCTTGATGTGCTTCAGAAGTGGTGGATACTTATCAAAAAGATGTTTTGGCCCTTAATTTCAATACTGATTCTAATTTTATTTGCAGTTTTATATTCAACGATAATTTATTTCATAATCCCCCCAAATACTATAGCTGAATTCATAATTCGTCCTTCACTTATTGTTGTAGCAATCCTCTATACAATTATCCTTACAAGAATGAATGCAATTTTACCGAAAATTAAAGATGAAACTATAGTACCAATAGACAACGATGATGAGATATCTGAGTTTAGTGAATAACTGCTTTCTATTATTGTATACTATATAGCTATAAACTAAAGAAGTAAAATTCGAATGCTTACTTATCCTTATTTTATTAGTTCTTTCAAAGTTTTAATTCTTCCACATGATTTGTCATTTTCTGGACAATAGCCGTAAAAATCACAATATGCACCTAAATCCTTGAATATTAAAGGAGAAACTTTCTGAGCTTCTTCCAACATTGCCACAGCTAGTTGTCTGATCTCCCACTGACTACGCACACATAATCTCTGGACAAAAAAGTCGATTAAAGCGTGTGCGTTCATGGAAACCATCAGCTGTGTTGTTGTTGCACCTGGTAAGATGAATCTTGCGTCTTCTTTCGGAATACCCCCATCTACCATTTGTTGATACAAATTGCTGCAATCCTCAAGTTTCTTGTTGTACTGTTCTAGGAATTGTGATTTTTCAATTGTATCAGGAATAACAGCTCTGAAATTTTTTGCATTAACATATCTTTGTGATTGTTGGGAATAACTAGCAATACGCTTTCTGACTAGTTGATGACTTGCTACTCTACTTAAACCAGAAATATAGAAAACATAGATATTATGTTCGAGAATAGATAAATGACCATTCTTAACTATTATACTAAGATATTCTGCAGGTTTACTCTCAGCATCTTTTCTTATTTCTTCGTAATCATGACCACCTGAATAACAGATTGCTGCAGCCATTTTAGCAATTAAATCAGTTTCTTTTGGGTAGGAGATCAGCTTTACTTGAATGGATATCACTTCCAAATAGCGATGTTCTCAATATGAGAAATGTTCACCATTTATCGATAAATGTGAGTTATATTTTAATGAATGTATGACATTCCTTCACAATTTGTTTTGTTGATTTTACATCATCTTCATTGATTGAATTTGTAGCTTATTTATTAACACAAGATTGTTTATTTTCAGATTTGTTTCAAACTTTTAGTAATACCTTACTTCAGTAATATTATATGCAAAATCATATATTAACACAAAAAACCTGTTTTAGACTTGTTTATATTTAAACTAAGTGTGTAAATTTCTTTCCCAAAGTCTAAAAGTAGGAATTTTAGCACTTCTATTTTTCTCGAGGCTGATGGCCAATTTGCAAGTATTTATATCGCAAAAAGTTTTTGAATAATGTAGGAGTATAGAGTCATTAGGGTAACCATCGGTACTCTTGATACTTTATAATCACGAGGAAAGAAGATGTCAGAAAGCGAAGATTCGGCTAAAAACACTAAGCGGTTTAAAGAGGGAGCTAAGCTAAAGACAAAACCTGCAGTAGTTCCTAAATATAAAAAGATGAAAAAAGGAAGTACCAAATTACCCGTCGCTACAATGATGCCAAGGGGTATAACTGCTTGGAACATAGCTTTTTCTATTTTATTTCTTGGGCTTTTAATTGTAACAATTATTAACAGTTATTTTATTGAATTTATTCCTATTCCATTGCCCGATCTATTTCTGAAGTACATTGTACCCGTTGTTTTAATACTAGAGGTATTTTTAGTCCTGTTGGCTTTTGAAGCAAAATCATTTTCTTTCCCAAAAATACGCACAAGACATAATGTGAAAAGGATAATGGTTGTAGGTTTTATCATAGGTTCATTATTAGTTTCTTTCTTTACTCCTTATTTTAATTTGATTGGAAAATATCGTGATTTACCTCCTGGTGATATCACACCAATGGACACCAATCCTTCATGGTTTGATTCGCTTTTTACAGGAGATGCACCGTTTTACATAGATGGTATACTAGATCTTCTAGATAACATGGATATAGACCCAGATCTCGATATAGATGAAATAGCACAAGTAGAAGCTCTTTCTGGTACATTAGGGAACTATCTCTATCGGTGGGATGTTAGGGATAATTATCAAGCGAGCTCGTGGGATTTTATTGAGACGAGTGGCGAAACTAGATTTGATTTAACAGCTGAAAATAATGACCCAGCTGTACATTCAGACCCTCCAAGTAGCTATCAACAATTAGATGTAACTCAATTGGTTTATAGTGTTCAAACAGCTCTGCTTACACAATTAATATCCACTTGGAGTAATAATTATAATGAACCATTCTTGACAAATGATTTAAACTGGACAGATAACTTAGTTGATGAAAATGGTACTGTGTGTGCTGTAGAAGGAACAGCTAATGTCAAATATAATCTAAATGACATGTTGTCTTTGAAAGCTACAACTAATCAAATAGGATTCTTTGGAGATTTCAATTATCAACCTTATTTTATCAGTGATGACAACCTCTCCTCCATTATTTCAGATTCAACAAATTATGATGATTATACTTATCTTCATACGAGTTGGTATAATTCAACATTCGCTCGTTTCCTTCAGAAGCCGTTGAATTATGAAACCATCTCTCCTTTGGTAGCTGCTTATGCGGCAAATGCTACTGAACATGGAATAACAAATGGTCATACAATGTACCAGCAAACATCATACATTCTAGAAAAGATACTATCCGATTTTGGGATGCCTACAGCTGATAATGACGATAACAATGGTCGAGATAGAGCAGAACTTCTTCTGGAAGGTTCAGATACCTCAGCATCCGCTTATATAGCTTTGGCCATTATGACTTTAAGATTAAATAATATTCCATGTCGTCCCGTTATTGGTTTTGCAATTGGAGATGGAACTGCTACAGTTAGAACCCTTTCATTATCTGAAAATATTTATGCTTGGGTAGAAGCTCTTATTCCAGTTGATGATGGTGTTGGAGGACCTACCTTCAAATGGGGTCAGTTCCAAATGGGACCTTATGTTGATATAGATACAAGTTCAATGTATTATTGTGAAAACACTCTATACTCTTCATTCAATGTAAGCATAGAAATGTTTGGAGAACCAGCTTTGTATTTACCAGTTACCAAGCAAAACATAGATGGCGAAGATGTTTATCTTACAGATTACGCCAAAACTTATACTCTTAGAGCAACAGTCAGTGATGAAACAGGCTTTGTAGAGGGATCTACGGTTAATTTTGCAACAGTAACAGTAGCTCAATTACAGGCATATTCAACAAATCCTGCAGGATTATTGTCTGTAGCAAACAATCTAGGTACAGCTGTTTCTGTAGCTGGAGGAGTAGCTGAACTTTATACGGAATGGAATCCTGTACAATATACTGTTTACAATCCGAGTAATCCCGGAGGAACGGCTTATGTGTTATTAGCTTACGTGACGTTACTTTCAACTAATTATACGGGATTTGTAATTATACCTACTGGATATCTAACGGGTATAAGTATAAACGCTACAAAAGATACACTTCCAAATCCAAGTCCACCTCCAGTAGGAGTGTTTGATTTATTCTTAATGCAAAAAGGAGTTCAATATCAAATTTCAACTGAACTATTTGAACTCGCTAACCTGACAATACCTTTAGAAGGTCGCTTAGTTACTTACTACATTTTAGATGAAAATGAGAAAAATGATTTACTTCTTGGAACATTGGATCCTGCTACATTAAGAATAATAGGATCTGCATATACGGATCCAAATGGTAATTCGAGTGTTTATACCATGCTAGGGACAACTAATGTTTTATCAACCTTAACTCCTCCTGTTACAGTTGGTGCTGCGTACTATATTGCAGCCTTGTTTGGACAGAATTATACTTACACAATTATGCTTTATTTCGATGGGAAGTATTCAACTGTAGATTCAAGTGATTATTACCATGATCAGGGAGTTGATGGAGATATCTTCACTCCTGATGTTGATATTTATGTTTATCAAGAACCCCCTGGTGGGTCACCAAGCCCTATAACTGGTGAAAATGTAGAAATATGGTTAGTTAATCAAGCAACATATGATGCAGCAGATAAAACCGATGCTACAACATTACTCGATGAATTTGTTCTTGACAGAGATAGTACAAATCTGCTTATTGAACAGTATGATGCAAATGATGTGGGCAGTGGTTACTCAGATATTAATGGCTTCTTTAATACAACTCTTAATGTAGATGTTACAGAATACGGACCGAATTTCTACCGATTGGTAGTATTTTATCTAGATACGTGGAATATATCTGCGCAAATAACTATTGCATTTCCACCATCTCATATGAGCTACAAGGTCATAGGTGCAGAATCTACTGCATCCTCGCAGATTATGACACCATATGGAATTACCAACATCGGAATACTTGAATTAGCGAATTACAATTGTGCAGAATTTCTATCGGAAATTGAGTGCATTACCATTCTGATTAATAAGGATGTGAAATACTGAAATGAACAGAAGGACCTTTCAAATATTGACAATTGTTTTTCTAGTAGGACTAACTAGCAGTTTGATAATTCCTGTTTATAGTGAAGCAATAATCAATAAACAAATTCAAGATCTTTCATCAGTATCAACTGGTTCTTCAGAATTACGGAAAGAATTCCCAATTGAACTTACCAAAAATGAATTTCAATTTAATCTCCCTTACAGACAAAGTTATCCCGGTTATGAATCGAATCTTGTTGAAAATCTTAGTGGTGCTAGAAAACCAGAAGCACAGATTTTAGAAGTTAGGTTGAAGAATTCAGACCTATTAGACCCCGATTTGGGAGATTCTCAAACAATTACTCTTCCAACACCAAGTAGTCAATATATCAGAGGAGTTACTATTACTGTAACTGGTGTTCTTACTTCAGGTTTGCCTGGGGATTTTTGGGATGGTGAAACTGTATATCTTTACTATAATATTACTAAGGCAACATTTGAAGGGAACAAACTATTCTATGAGGGAAACCCTCAATATGAAGTGGGTTCTGCAATAACTAATAGCCTTGGTGTTTTTAGTATAGATTTAGTTACTTCAGACCTATCAATAGATCCGTTTTCCAAAGTTGGTGAAATCACATTATTGACTTGGTTCAGAGGTAGTTTAACTGATCCAAATAGGTTAGAAGGAAGTCCTGGAGATGTAATAGTTGAAATTTATGGTGAGCTTGAATTTAGTATTAATCCAGTAGTTGGTAATCCTAATTTTCCTTATTCTTTTACAACACAGATTCTTTTTGATAATGGAACTGTTTTAGATCCAACAGGAACCAGTTTTGATTATGTTGTTGATTGGGCAACTTATGATGCGTTTGATGATAGTGGAACTGCAGTTTTTGCATCCAATCAGCATATATATAGTGGAATAGCACCTGCAGCTGGAACTGACAGTGTAACATATGATGTAGATTATGATATAACTCAATTACCTTTCAGCTTCTTTGTGAGAATAGGTACTTTTAATCCTGCTCTACACTTACTTGGATCTGCATTTGGAAATACGGAAGAATCAGCACTAGTCGATGCTTATTATAACATAGGAAGTGCATTAAGCAAAATACCAATGGAAATTGAAATAGGAGATACCTTTGAAATACAAGCAAACTTATCTTCTAGCTCAGGTTTAGAATCCGCAAAAACGATAAATGTATATTATTATTATGATGGATCTAATCATACCTCTCCAAGTGATATATACACAACTAATTCTACAGGTGGAATTAAATTTAGCACATACTTGAACCCATTAGTTAATGTTTCTGATATAACACAAGGTTTTATTGTTTACCTTCAACCTGTAGCTGCAGAATTTCCTGGAGCAAGAATGATTGGAGATTCCTTAGATTCAGTATTAACTGTAAACATAACGACGGTTCGTATAACAATCGCTGATATAATAAGTTCCTATACAGTAGGATTACCGATTGACTTCACTGTAGAAATTGAAGACATTAATGGGAATTTATGTCCTATCTCACAATTTCAAATAGATTTCACAGGTGAGCCACCTGATTTCTACTTTACTACAGCTAGTGGAGATAGAGATATAATATCTCTAGTTCCCAGTTATGCAGTTCAAGCTCAAACAGAACCTATAACTGTTACAGGATTAGATTATGATGGAGGAACTTACAAATATTATGCTCCAAGTTCTCCAACTGCTGCTGACAACTTTAATATGTATTATGCTCTTTCATTAACTCTAACTGATAATGATGGAGGGGCAGCTTTAGATGGTACTTCAAGAGATGTGTGGAATAGAACTTTTTGGAATGACTTTGATATAAATGATGAGTATTATGAACTTCAAGCACAGGATCAATGGGGAGGAAATCCTGTAGGTGCAAGGATATCAATAACTTTTGCTGGTGAAGAAGCATTCTTCTTTGTAACTGCAGGACAAAATTATGTGAGATATGATAAGACACATTTAGGAGCAGGATGGGATCACAATCTTGCTTTTACAGGAGATTTGATAGCAATAGGTGGAGATTATGCTCCAGCAACAACTATCACACAAACGATTAATATTTATGGTCCTGATACTGAAGCACCTGTTTTAGTAAGTGTTAATTTATCACCTGATCCAAACAGCACTGCAAGTCATGATCCTTATTTCAATATTACTTTCACAGTAGTTGCAACAGACGCAGATTCAGGGGTTAGATCCGTTATAATCTACTATGATTTATATGATGAATTAGGTGTTTACGATTCAACAAGCAGTGTCACTTTAACCAACATTGCACCTGACACATATGAAGATAACATAACCATGAATGCTTCTCAAAGTCAATGGTATGTTGAATATTCAGTGGAAGTAAAAGATTATGCAGGACATGGTTTAGATGAATTTGGAAGTAGACAAATTCTTCCAGCGCAGTGGTATGATGCTAATTTTGGTTATACGGATACTGAAGATGGATTATATAGAGTGGGAGATTTTCATCCTCCAGAGGCAGTTGCAGTTCCTGTGGTAACTTATTCAGGTAATATTCCTAATCCATTTATTGATATTTCTGTGTTCGTTAATGATTCAAAAGTTTATAGCGGTATGTGGTTTGTTGCAATTAATGTTACAGGTAGAAATCTTCTAACAAATGTTGTAGATGTAAACTTTCAAGATCTTATGATAAATGTTCCATTTACAAATGAATGGACTTACCATATAGATTTAGATTATAATTACAACTATACTTGGTATTATGGAGCTTATGATAATGCATTACCTCAGCCTAATCTAGGATTATTTCCTTCAATGTTTTTCATTACAGATGATTCTGATAGTCCTAACATTTTCGCAATTACTGTAAATGCAATTAATGGTACAGCTGATCCTGATTCTGTTTTAACATTCAATGCATCAGTAATAGACATATTAACCAATGTTTCTACTGTTACTATTAATATTACAATTTCACTTGGAACTACAATTGTTGTTGAAGATTATTCTGTAGAAATGACTAGAATAGGTACTAGTGATATTTTCACAGCAACAGTAGATTTGTCACAATTTAGATTCAGAACTTCAGGAACATATGCTCTCCTTTATACGATAGCAGCAACTGATGCAGTTGAAAATACGGGTTCTGTATTAAGAAGCTTATCAGTAGTCTATGAAAGCAGTGGATTAGGAATAGGTAATTTAGGAGCAATTATAGGTGGAGCAGCTGGTGCAGTTGTTCTTATTCTAGCAGGTTTATTCCTCTGGTTCAATAGACATACAATCAAAACATATGCCCAGAAACAAACATTCAGAAGAAGATTGAGAGATTATCTGCGAGAGATAATTGATGATATTAAGAAAGATGGGCTAGAGGGAAGATATAAACAGGGTTTGTTAAAGACATGGAGTGTTGTGGAGGGTATTGGTAGAGAATTCTATGATCTCCCAAGATATAGGAGTCAGACTCCTACAGAATTTGCAAGATTATTAGCTTACAAAAGTAAAATTGAGCGCGAGCTCATTGGTACTCTTTTAGAGTATTTCGAAAAAGCACGATATGGTTTTGAGGAAATCACTGAAAAAGATTTCAATGCTGGAGTGCGTGCATTATTAAAAATAGTAGATAAAATTGAAGTAGGTGAAATGAAAATTGAGTCGTAGTAAATCCTCTGGATTCTTTAAAAGAAGAAAACAAGTTAAGGCTTTAAACCAAATGTTTACATCTGTAATGGCAGATGTTAGAATTTTCGAGCAACGACAAGACTATAGAGGTGCTGTAATAGCCTCTTTTGGAGGTTTAACAAACATCGCTGATGGTCTTCTTAGCATGGCTCGTGCTCCTTATGAAACAGGACGAGAATTTGGTATTAATGTAGCAAACACAGCTAATATTTCACATGAAGTTATGGATGAATACTTAACATCATTTGAGATAGCACGTTATACTGATGCCGATATATCTTATGACGATTATCAAGAAGCAATTCAGAGACTAGATATCTGTTTCAGAGGAATAAGAGAACAGGGTGTAGAAGTAGTTGAGCCAACAAGGAAACCAACCAAGAGCAAAGGCAGAACAAGAAAGACAATCAAGAGCAAGAACTAGATTTAAATTACCTAAATTTAGTTTCACAAAATACACAATTGTGATGTCTATTCTGTTCATGATCGTAGTAGTACCTATCTTTCTAGGTCTTGTAGGTCTAGGTGGATATGGGACAAAATTCAGTATTTATAGTGATAGTTGGGATGGTTTATCTAGTGTACGTCAAGTGCTTGAAAATGATGGTTTTACTGGTATTACCAATGGTATGTCTTCTTTATCTTTGTTGAATAGAGTATATGAACCCGGTGTTTTTGCGATAATCGGACCAGCTACACAGTATAGCACAACTGACACAATCTCACTAATAACTTTCCTAGCGAGAGGAGGAAGTTTACTAGTTGCTGACGATTATGGAACAGGGGCTGAAATATTCGAACCATTATTTAATATAATTAATACTTGGGATCAAATCGCTATGATGCAGGGTGGTATACCTTCCTTAGCTGAAATGTTCGGATTTGGTGAAGAGGGTGGTGGAGTAACAGAAGAAACCATTTTCTTCGAACTGCTAGGTATGATGAAAGGTATTGCTTTTAATGGTTCTGTATTGATGGATGCTGAAAGTTATACAGTTAATCCTGCCCAGCCAATTCTAACCCCAGCTGTTTCAACACCGTTAACATCTGGTGTTGATAGACTTCAGATGGAATTTGGAACAGCATTAAGCGTTGCTATAAATCATTCATTCTTTCTAGATGAGGCTGAAACAGTCAAAGCTTACAGAACAGATTGGATGCCGCTGCAAGCTATTAACTTGCTTGAACATCTAGGTATTGATGCAGGTTATTTCTTCTTGCCATTCCTACCTTTTTACACAACCGAATCATCTTGGTTAGAATCAGATTTCCAATCTGCAAAGGAAGGAACAGCAACACCTGATGCTGATGAATGGGGTAATGCCATGTTTGCGCCTATTATGACTCTACCAATAGGCCGAGGAAAAATAGTTATGATTGGAGATCCAGACATATTTATCAATAAATGGATTGACCAACCAACAGAGAATGATAATGCACAATTCTCGATCAATTTATTCAATTATCTTACAGCAGATATGAATACAACTGATCCAAAATCCGTACCCATAATTTTTGATGAAGGGCACGCACATCAGAAGTTCTATAGTGCTACAGTATACTCCATGGTTTTAATGAGATTTATTACAGAAATGTCCATGTTTCCTCTATATGCACCATTTATACCTATTATTTTTGCTATATTGGGATATCGTTTGATACCAAAGAAAACCCGTCTGACTCCAATACTTTGGACAAAGTATAGAGGAGAAAAAGGAAGGTCAAGGTTTGAAAGAGAGATACGGAGGATAGTTGACACGGGGGCATATAGTGAGGCAGTGGGTCTACTTCACAGAACAATGTTGAGAGGATTGAGAAAGGTGACAAAACAATCAATGTCCTCACCTCAAGAAATAGCAGAGTACTTCAGTATAAGAGATCCATCACTAAGTCAAAAAGATCTGCTTGACACATTAATTAGAATTGAGGCCTATTTGGCAAAACCACGTATTATACCAGAACACATGTTTATGAAATATATGACATTCATAAAGGGTTTAATCGATAGATTGCCCGGTTAATTAAAAAGGAAAAGTGAAAAAAATGAGTGAAGAAAAAAATGAAGAAGTAAAAGGAAAAGCGAAAGCAGCTACTGAAGCAGTTGTAACTCCAAAAGACGTAAAGAGAGTATGGGATGAAATATACAACGAACTAGCTAGAGTGATCATTGGAAAACTGGATGTGCTAGAAGATATGTTCATCTCGCTACTTGGAGGAGGACACGCTTTGTTAGAAGGTGTTCCAGGAATAGCTAAAACAGTGATGGCGAAATCGTTTGCTCAAACACTAGGGTGTGAGTTTAAAAGAGTGCAATTCACTCCAGATTTACTACCATCAGATGTGGTTGGAACAACAATATATGATCCAAAAGCAGGGACTTTCAAGATGAGAAAAGGACCAATATTCACAAACATACTTCTAGCAGACGAAATAAATAGAAGTCCGCCAAAGACACAAGCAGCTCTATTGGAAGCAATGGCAGAAAAACAAGTGACAGTAGAAGGAACAACATTCAAACTGGACGATCCATTTTTGGTTATAGCAACTCAGAATCCCATCGAGCAAGAAGGGACGTATCCTTTACCTGAGGCTCAAGTTGATCGTTTTATGTTCAAACTGCTAGTTGACTTGCCTTCCCCTGAAGAAGAGATGGATATCATTAAGTTGAAACACAGTCAGGTTCGAGAAACCGTCAGACGAGTTACCACTCCCATGACTATTGTCAAGATGAAAGAAACCGTTGAGTCTAGAATTTACATCCATGAGGATCTTATGGAGTACATCAAAGACCTGACCGTCTCAACCCGAACCGATCCCAGACTTTCTCTTGGAGGTAGTCCTCGTTGTAGTATTGCTTTGTTAAATGCTGCTAAATCCGTTGCTGCAATGCGTGGTCGAGATTATGTTATTCCTGACGATATCAAACGTATTGCAAGAGTAGCTTCCGCACACAGGTTAATGATGAAACCAGAAGCAGAATTAGAAGGAACAACTGGTACAATGGTTGTCAATGAAATATTGAGAAATCTACCAGTACCCGTATAGAATCAAAAACTAGGTGGAAAATATTGTTTACTCGCCGAGGTGGCTGGCTAATCTTTGCTGGAATCATCATGATTAGCGCAGGCTTTGCACTAGCGGGATATTTATCACTCAATGTGATGCTTGACTCGTTTGGTTTTAACCCACAAATAGATGATCCAGATTTCATCCCAGATCCTGAGGGTTTTGGAGTTATGGATTTCCTTCATTTTTATGTAGATAGTCAAGGAACTCTCATCTGGTTCTTCATTATCGGTGGAGTGATGCTTATCTTTTCAGTTCTATTGGGTTTGCCTTTCTACAGGTTGGGCTCTAATCCTAAATCAATAGAAATTAAGAGACGAGTGTCCAAACCAAAAGCTTTTGCTGGTGATTATGTCTATATCGAAGTAACTGCCAGAAACAAATCAGTTAATCAACTGCCAGCTATTGAAATCTATGATGCCATACCAGAAGTTTTCGATTTGATTCTTGGAGAAAATTTCATCGTAACGCAACTTAATCCAAGACAAACCATCTCATATGGATATGTAGTTCGAATTCCCATTAGAGGACTTTTCGAAATCGGTCCTACAAAAGTAATAATTAGAGATAGAATGGGTTTCTATGCAACAGAAGGTGAAATTAAATCTAAAACAGAAATTCTAGTTTATCCAAGTTATGAGGATATTAAGAAACTAGATATGGTAGGTAAGAAGAGGCAACTTGGATTGCTATTTGGGTTCCATAGAACCAAACTCAAAGGAATGGGATCTGATTTCTGGGGTATTCGCAAGTATCAAACTGGTGATCCTTTCAAATTCATCGACTGGAAAGCTTTTTCACGTTCTGGTAAGATGATGGTTCGTGAGTTTGAATCTGAAGAAAATATCCGTTTGCTGGTTTTGATAGATTCCTCCGCTAGTATGGGTGCTGGTTTACCACGGAACACAAAACTAGAATATGCAATCCGCAGTGCAGTTTTACTAATACATCTTGCTTTCGAGAAGAAAGACTTAGTTGGGATGTGTATATATAACGATAAAGTTCGGAATTGGATCGATGTAACTTCAACACGAACTAGATTATTCCAATTTCTAGAAGCTTTGGCTTATGCTAAACCTGAAGGAGAAGCAGATCTTGAAGTTGCTATAAACTACCTACTTCAAAGAGTAAAAAGATCCTCCTATATAGTGATTCTAACTGATCTTGAATCACATCCCGATCGTTTGGTGAAAGCTGTTAGACGTGCTAGAGCACAGAAACACAATATAACCGTTATTTCGCCATTTGGTCCTTGGTTTGAGATTGTTTCTCAACAATTATCTCCAGTGGAACAGATGATTGGTCATGCAATGGTCGAAAAGCAGTTAGGAGAAAGACAGAACATGTTTAAATTACTGAGAAGGTACGATTCTGTTTCTATTTCAGTAGGACCAGATGATTTTCTACCAACAATTATGGCTCAGTTTAACAGGATGCAAAGACAAGGGTGACAAAAGTATGGAATCTTTATCAGATACAAGAATAATTGACTTGGGAATAAGAGGAGTACAAAGTAGAATAAGAGGAGCAAGAACTCAGACCCTTTTAACTCATCTAATTGGCAGATTAATCGCCATCGGTGCTATAGTTTGGGTCGGTGTAGAACTGTTTACTCTAATTGATTTTGCTAATCCTGCATTATTTCCAGATGGGCATTTGTTAGATGCTCTATCATTCCTGTTTATAATCCTCGAACTCATAGCTCTGATTATTTTCACTGCACCTTTAATGATATTTTTAGCTTTTTCATCTAGTGATGCGGGGGCAATATTATATGGTGCGCGAGCTTTTCTAACAGGTGATTTATTTAATAATGTTCAACCTCCAGGTGAAATCGATAGTGATGTACTCTTTGGGGTAGATCCTACAGATTTATTCTCTCCATTTGGGGAGCTCTTTGAAATGAATGCTATCTATCCACTTAAAGCTATATTCAGAGCATCAATTCTGATGTTCTTTGTTATCCTATTAGGAATTGCATTGGTAGCATTTTTATTCAAAGCTGATATGCGTTCAGCTGCTACAGCTTTTGTAAGTATACAATTTATTGTCTTTTACGGAAGTGCAAAACATCTATTCAAGAGCAATTTCAGATTTTCACCTACAAAGAATATAGGAGAGCTTTTCACGAATGATGTAGTATTAATCGCTTTATCGTCGTATTTATTCTTAGAAATATCGTTACAAATCTCATATATTTCTCATATATTGAACCCAGCGCAGAGCAGGCAGCAAAGAGTACTAAGAGCACTTGATAGGTTGAGCGAGTTCAGATTAGGTATTACAGGAGCTCCGACTCCAAGTCCAATACTTGCTGCAGAAACTGAAGAAGATGAAGAAGAGAAAAAAGCTGGTCAATCCATAGGAGCAACAGGTAGTTCGATCGCAAGAAAATTTGGTGTTTCCGGTATGACTTACTTCTTGGAGAAAGCTTCGGATTCTCTGTTTGCAAGACCAGGCGGTCAACAAGATAAACTTACATCTCGACTGCAAAGATATCATGATGGACTTGTTCATAGTGATCCAAGAGTTGACGAAAAATTAGTTGGTGCTGCAGTTACTATTAAACCTTTAATGACTATAGTCTATGTTCTTACATCAGTGCTTTTTAGAGTGCTAATTATGTTAGGTGGATTGTATGTCATTTTAAATCCAGATATACTATTGTTCATTCTCCGATATCCGCCTTCAATATACAATTCTCTAGAAATGCTTCAACCAGAAGGTGTAGTTTTATTACTAATTCCGATAGTTGTCATCGTATTACTTTTGACCTCTTTAATTGGATATATTCAGGAAAGATTCTCATCAAGGTTTGAGGATGCAATTGATCCAATGCTTGAAGATCAAGAGTTTATGGAAGAAGAGCTACCAGGAGTTATAACAGAAGGTGAACTTGAGCCAATATCTGAAGAAGATACTTTCTATGAACAATTAACTACAGAATTTGGAGAAGGGGAAGAAGAATAAAAATCTTCACTCAATTCTTCCTTTTACTCTTTTCAATTTCTTTTTTTAATATGAAAAAGCACTTTTTAAAGTAAATAAAAAGAAAGAAAAATTAGAAAAAGGAATTTAGGTTCGTTTATACATGAAACGTTCCCAATTTGAAACATCTGGAGTTTGAGGAGATAATTCTTTACGAGTACGAATTGATTCAATAATCTCTGTTTCAAGATTTACTGGAACACGTTCGAATCCTGTAAATTCATAACCAAAGAAAGCTCGACCTGAACTGCTTCCACGTATTTCATCTGCAAGATCAATAGTTTCTGCTGTTGGAACTTTTCCTCGTATTCTAGTGTTGTCTCCTTCTTGTATCATATCTAGAATAATCCCTCTATGTTGTGTTATTACTTTAGACATGTTTCCTACATAATCTGAAGGAACTTTAATATCAATTATGAGCATTGGTTCAAGTATTTGAGGATCACTGGTTAGAAATGTTGTATGATACGCTGCTAAACACATTTGGAATATTTCAGTAAAACCTGTATGAGCTGGATCAACGTGAACAGTTGCATCTGTAATAGTAAACAATGAACCCATTAATGGTTCTTTGGCCAAAGTAGCTCCTTCACAGAAATCTTCGAAAACCTGAATAATGTAGGCTTTAATATTGTCAAGCCTTTGAACACCAGTGGTTGCATCAATAATCATGTTTGAATCTTTAATGTACCAAATCCTTCTAGCTCTTTTAGCTTCCCAACCACCATCCTGTTGAAGAATCATTGCCCTATCTCTTCTATCTTGATCGTTATTTACTTTTCCTGATTTGATTAGATCAATAGTAGCTTGGTTCAAAGGTTGAATGTGAAGCATTAGCCTATTATGTCCGTTTGGTGATTTAGCATGGACAGTAACTCCTGCTTTAGTTGGTACTTCTCTATAGACGATGATAGGATCACTTACTTCAATAGCTACTTGATCTCGAATTCTGGTTACTAAAATTTCAATCTGAAGAGGATCTATTCCTGATAGAACATATGTTTTAGATTCTTGATCGTGTCTGAATGCTGCTGTCGGATCAGCCATAATCCATTTGGAAACAACTTCACCTAGTTTAGCAATATCTTGTGGATCTTTTGGTTTTATGGTTCTACTAACAACAGGTTCAGCTACATAAGAGATTTCTTCGAATGGAACAAATTTACCTTTGTCTTCCTCACGGATAAAAGTTTCACCAGCTGGTGTTATAAAACCGTAAATAGCGAATAGATTTCCTGCTGGAACTTCATCAACATCTAAAATGTCCGTAATTTCCATCACACCTAGACGTTTAATTCTAGCTGATGTTTTTTTACCAACAAGATATAGACTATCTGAACTTCTTAAAGTGCCAGAGAAAACTCTTCCAATTAGTGTTGGTCTTTTAGACTTTGGTTCAATGAAGATTTTTGTGATCATTCCCATTAATGGACCATCTCGGTCACAATTCATTAGTGCTTGGCCTTCTGGACTGGTTAAATCTCCACCCCAAATCGCCGGTATTTTCATTTTTTGTCCTTCAATTGGATTTGGAAGATGTTCTATTACCATTTCAAGTAAAGGTTCTTCTAATGGAAGATTTTCTTTTAACCAATCTTTATCATCTACATCGTATTTTGCAAAAACATCTTGGGGTTTTATCTGCAATCTTTGTAGGGTAGACATGTTGAATGCCCAACCATCTTTTGCACTTCCTACTGAAACAGAACCATCTTTAAAGGATACTTGCCAAGCCTTTCCTAACCCTTCAGGAGCATTATCTCTGATCAATTTATTAACACCATTGAGGATGTTATCAATTTTCTGGAATACATCTCCTGGTGCTAATCTCAACTCTGATATTAACCTGTCAACTTTATTGATGAAAAGAACAGGTTTACACTTTTCGTTTAAACTTAATCTGATATTTGTTTCAGTTTGTGTCATTACGCCTTCAAGAGCGTCCACTAACAGAATAACACCATCTGAACCACGAAGAGCTCTACTTACCTCGCCTGTAAAACTAATGTGACCAGGTGTATCGTTAATTTCAAAGAGATAGGAATTTGAATCTCCATCTTTATTCTCATATTCATAGTTCAACAAAACAACAGATGTGAAGATAGTAATACCTCTTTCTTGTTCCTCTTCATCGCTGTCCATCATTACCTTTTTACCAGCATCTGCATCTGACATCAAACCTGCTTTTCGAAGAAGATAATCACTTGTTGTAGTTTTTCCATGATCAATATGAGCTGCTATGGTAAAGACTCTTCTTAATTCCATGGGGTGATTCTTGATCATGTCTCTAATTTCGTCTGGATTCTTAACTCGAACCATTTTTATCACATAATTGTGCCTTGAGGCTAATTTCAAAAGGTTGAATTATAAGTTTAGTGATTCTTATGTTTTTTAATTTCTACAAAGACTTTATTAGCTTGAAATACTCTCGCTCCCTTGAAAATGGTTTCAGTACGTGGAAATGCGCTAATAGGCTCTGATTTGACATTTGTTCAAAATGTCAGTATCCATATTGATAGTGAAGGAATAATAGTAAATATTTCCAAGGAACGGAAACCTACTGAATATGTTTTACCTCCTTCTTATGTTATAATTCCAGGATTTATCAATGGTCATACACATGTTGGAGATTCTTTCCTCAAGGATCAAACCTATGGATTAAATCTAGAAGATGCTGTAGGTCCAAAAGGTGTTAAACATACTAAATTCAGAACTAGCTCCAAGGAGGAGAAAATTAAAAGTATAAAGAATTCTCTAGAAATGCTTGTACAAAATGGTTATACTTCTTTCATAGATTTCAGAGAAGAAGGAATAGAGGGAATTGAATTACTAAAAGATGAACTAGAAAGATACTCAATTCGCGGAATAATTTTAGGTCGTCAGACAAAGAACGACACATTAGAGGAAATTATTAAGGTGAGTGATGGTTTAGGCATCAGAGATATTTTTTCTATTACTCAAGATGATTTGAAACTCATTTCAAAATTAAAAGAGAATAATTCATCTAAACTTGTTGCAATACATGCTTCTGAATCAGAAGAAGTTACCGCAGAATCAATCTCAAAATATGGAAAACGCGATATAGAAATTATTGGAAACTACAAATCATTTGATTATATTGTTCATGCAACTTATTCAAAAGAAGAAGAACTCAAGCTTCTAAGTAAAAACAAAATCAACATTATTTGTTGTCCTATTTCGAGCTTGTATAACGGATTGAAGTTTCCCCCTTTGGAACTTATATCAAAAAATAAAATTCTACTTGGTCTTGGAACTGATAATGTTCTTTTCTGTAATCCTGATCCATTTAGACTTATGGCTTTCACACTTTACAATGCCCGAAGTAATAACCAAAATCTTTCACCAAAGGAAGTTCTAAAATCGGTAACGGTTAATCCTGGTTTAATAGTTAAAAAGAAAATTGGTCAACTTGAAGTTGATTATAGTGGAGACCTTCTTGCAATAGATTTAGAAAGTAACAATCTAAACTTCTCTAAAGATGTTTATTCTGCAATTACTATGCGAGCAGATCAAACAGATATACGTCTTCAAATGTATAAAGGAAAGGTGATAAAGTGGAAAGACCAGAAGTAATTGTAAATGTTGCTAGTTCTTTAGATGGTGCTATCGCTTCTAGTGAAGGGGCTCTGATTTTATCAACCACTGAAGATTGGGTAAGAGTGCATGAATTAAGAAACTCAGTTGATGCAATACTTGTTGGTGTAAATACAATTCTCAAGGATGACCCATTGTTATCTGTTAGACAAATCAAACCTAGAGAACCTGCTCCATTAAGGACAATTTTGGATACTAGCTGCAGAATTCCGTTGACAGCAAAAGTTCTTCAGGACCAAGAAAGATTACCATCAATTATTGTTACATCCAAGGAATCTTCAGCAAGTAAACAAGATGAGATTAGAAAACTTGGAGCAAAAGTAGTTTCAGTAGAATTCGAAAAAAATAAAAGATATCTGAATTTGGCTGATGTATTGAAAATCTTGAAAACTCAATTTGGAATTAATAAATTGTTGGTAGAAGGAGGTTCAACTGTGATTACACAGTTCTTAACCAATAGATTGGTGGACATCATGCACATTTTTTATGCCCCAGTTTTTGTTGGAGGAAAGAATGCAAAACTCTTGTTCGAACAAGAAGCTATTCACAATATTGGAGACGCAATTAACTGTGAAATACAGACTGTGAATAAATTACATGAGGGCTATCTAGTTACTCTAAAACTGAAGAAAGATGAGTAAGATGAGCTTTGACGAATTTTTACATTTGCTCAAAAATGATCAAGATGAATTAATATGTAAAGCTGAAACCAAGAGAGAAAGAAAATATGGCAAACATATTACATTTTCCCGAAATGTCTTTGTCCCTGTAACTCATCAATGTCGTAATCGTTGTGATTATTGTAGTTTTGTTTCAGATGATCCCAATACTTGGATTCTTCCTAAAGAATACAATGAAATAATAATGAAAGCTAAAGCTGAGGATTGCAAAGAAGTTTTAATCACACTAGGTGAAAAACCAGAGGAAAAATATCAATCAGCATTGAAATTTCTTAAAGCATTAAATTTTCAAACTACCGTGGAGTATGTTAATTATTTGTGTGGAGTAGCTTTGGAACAACATCTTTTACCTCACTCCAATTTGGGGGTATTGTCTTCTTCAGATTTAAACTTATTAAAGCAAACAAACGCGAGCATGGGTTTGATGCTGGAAACACACAGCTTAAGATTGATGGATGAGGGGAAACCTCACCAAAATTCCCCAGGTAAGAACCCAACCTTACGAATTAATACAATAGAAAATGCTGGAAAATTAAAGATTCCATTTACAACGGGAATTCTTGTCGGAATTGGAGAAACATGGCAAGAGAGAATAGAATCTCTCCAACTAATTGCAGATATAAGTAGGAAATATAATCATATTCAAGAAGTAATTGTTCAAAATTTCAATCCTCAAGAAAATACTCCTATGTCAGACCATCCTGCACCTAAGGAAGAAGATGTTCTTCTAACCATTGCTTTGGCACGTAAAATTCTTCCAGCTGGAGTGAGTATTCAAGTCCCACCCAATCTTAATCGAGAGAGAATTATTACTGCTATCAATCATGGAGCAAACGATGTGGGGGGAATCTCTCCAATCACTATTGATTATATTAATCCAAACATGATATGGCAAGAAGAACAATACTTGATTAAAGAACTTAATTTAGCAGGATTTTCGCTAAAAGAGAGACTGCCAGTTTATCCTCAATATGAAAAGTATTTAAACACTAGAATGCGCGGAATAATAGAGGAATTCAAGGTAGATGAAAAATTTAGCACCTCCGAAAATTGATTTTGTATGTGATTTAGCTACATTCAAAGAATCACACCAAGAAGAAATTAATGATCTTACAAAAATGTTGAAAAAAAGAGGAAAAGAACTTTGGATTCAAACCTCTTTAGCTGATGATTTGCGGTTTCAACAAGTTGGAGATAATGTTTCATTTGTGGTTAATCAAAATATCAATTTTTCTCGTCATTGTTTGGGGACTTGTAGATTCTGCTCTTATATTTTAAGAGGTGAAACAGAGGATGTTGCTAACTCTAGACTGTCTCTTGATGATATCAAACTAGAAGCCGAAAAAGCAGTAGCTCGCGGGTGTACAGAAATTTGCATACAGGGTGGACTAGATCCTAAGCTGAATTATGATTATTATGTTGGACTTCTAAAAACAATTAAATCTGTATCCTATGATATTCACATCCATGGTTTTTCCCCTTCAGAAATAGCTTATTTGTCTCAAATATCTGAAGAAAATGTTGAGGATGTATTCAAAGATTTAGCTAATCATGGACTTGATTCCTTTCCAGGAACAGCTGCAGAAATTCTTGTAGATGATGTTAGAAAGATTATCTGTCCCGATAAAATATCGACAGAACAATGGGCAAATATTGTAATAACTGGCCATTTAAGTGGTTTAAAATCAACTTCTACAATGATGTATGGCCACATAGAATCTCTTACTGATGAAGCAGAACATTTAGCAATAATAAAACACATACAATCAATCTCAAATGGTTTTACTGAATTTGTTCCTCTTCCGTTTGTACATACAAATACTGTTCTCTACAAATACTTTGGAGCTCGTCCAAGTAGTACGGGGATGCACGACTTGGCATTATTCAGTACTGCAAGACTGTATTTAGGAGAGGTAATCCCCAATCTTCAAGTTTCATGGGTAAAGTTGGGCCCAAAATTTTCCCAAGTAATATTAGGTTCTGGAGTGAATGATTTAGGTGGAACCATTTTTACAGAAGAAATCACTAAAAGTGCAGGAGGTACTTTTGGAGAAGAAAAAAGTATTGAAGAATTTGTGGAACTTATACGTGATGCAAACAGGATTCCTGTGCAGCGAAATACTCTATACAACATAATCAAGAGACATCAATAATAAGCCAAGTTTTAAATTACAGATTGTCCATTTTACTTATTAGTAATATGAATTCTAAGAAACAATCTTCTCCTGAAATTTGGAAAGCTCTCTCTAATCAAATTAGAAGAGATTTATTATGCTTTATTGGAGAAGGGAAGATTGTTTCCTTCACAGAGATTCAAGATCGCTTTCATATGAAAGTAGGTACACTTTATCACCATCTTGATACTCTAGGATTTCTGATTTCACAGGATTCTACAAAACGATATTTCTTAACAGAACAAGGAAAACGCTCTTATGCATTGATTGAGGATGAATTGGACGTTTCAGCACCAAGCCAAGTAGCTTATGGAAAGTTTGCCTTTTTACACTATATTTTCCTTCGTCCAGTTTTTAAATTTATAAAAAATGATCCAATTAGATCACTTGGTTTTACTCTCCTTCTGTTCTTAGGATTGCTCGTTTCAACATATTTCATATCAGCTGTTCCTATATTTTTATTCCCTTCATTCATAACACCTGATTTCGTTGCTCCTTTCATCTTCATGATTACCACAGTTGTTACTTATTTGATTTGTGAGGCTTTACTTTCTCTACTATTTCGTAAAACTTCAGGAAAACTAGCTCTGCTACAAAGCGTTATTGTAGTGCAAATTCCAATGATTTTACTAACTGTGATTCTATCATTTGTTTTTGATTTTACGGACCCTACTTCACTTTTTGAGCTTGATGTCTGGTTTATCATTTTGATTTTTATTTTTCAATTATTTTTTGTAGGTTTTCTTTTAGAAGCCATAGTAGTTATTAAAGAAATAAGATTTGAAAAGGCAGGACTGACTGCTCTATTTGTGGTTTTTATGATTAATGCCTTATCGTTCATAATAATGAACCTATTGGAGGTCTCAATATGACGAAGTTCGAGAAAATTAGAACTGAATACTTTAAAATTTATAGAAATAAATGTTTATCAATAAACGTAAACATAAGAAATATTGAGGGGAATGTTAGATGAGTACCAAAAAACTCCAACATTTAAAGAATAGAATAGCCCCACCATTTCATAAAATTCTTGTGGTACTCATTTTATTCCTCTCTTCTATAGTATCAACACCTATTCTTATTGGGGGTGCTTATTCTGCTAGTTCTAATACAACCCCATCCTTTGTAATGGCTGAAGAACAATTACTTCTTTTTCAAGAAAAATTTGATATTATTGTTGGAAAAGCCGACTCTATTATAGCTTCTCTAGAGCTAGATGGGGGTTTACTTCAAACACCTCTTGACCTTTCTAGATCCGAACTCACATATGTCAATCAAATTGATTTCATTGTAGCAAACCAATCCTCATTTTCAAAAATTTGGACTAATCCTCTCTGGAAGTATCCCGATGGTTTAGTGATCAAACTTACACTGAGAACACAAAACTACGAACGTATTAAGGCAATATATCAATTTGTGAATAGTGTTGTTCAACAATTTTATAATATAAGTTTGGGCGTTTTCAATATTCAAAATCCCTCTCTCGTTGATACGGTTTTATATCTAGTGGCTCCAATTTCATACTCACAAGCATTAATTTTATTTGATGCCATTTTCAAATCTGACTATCAAGAAGAGAATGGCAACTCTGTAGGTATAATCGAGGATATGTTAATTGAGTCCCCTACAGTTTATGCATTTGGTTTTTCTCTGGTAAAAAGACTTGGAATCATTACACGAATCATCAGGACTGCAGTTGTTGCACAAGAAAATAAAATTCAAACCATTGGTAATCAGAGAATTTTTGATTTAAGCTTATCTTTACACTCTTCTTTAATCCCTAAGACTAATGCGTTTGTATCAAAATTTTCATTTAGCATGCCGTTTTTGGCAAATGTAACTAGTGTATCCCCCCCACCTGATAATGTAGGTGGCTCAACAACTGGTTCTTTTGAATGGGTGCTCAAATTTTTCAGTACAATTGTTCATGATTCCTTTAATCCTGAAATAATCTATTATCCCTTCTCTTATGATGAATTTGTCTTTCCAAGGATTGCAGTATCAAATTCATATTCCGATTTCTTACTTGAGAATGATGGGATTTTAAATATGACTTATGAGATCGAGAATACTGGAACCGATACAGCTAATGACACAACTATTATTTTCCCAATCCCTGGGGATTTGGAATTATTTATTCAAGAAGGACTTGAGGTTCCAGTTCTACATGATGATTTACAAATTAACGAGTCTTTCAACTCAGGGGTAACATTAGATATTCAGTATAGTATGCATAATTTTCAAATATTCATTCTTGATATAAGAGGTTGGTATGAAAACACTACTACTCTTTCTCTTGAAAGATGGTTGGATAACACAACTTTAGAGATTAATGAATATGTGACTATTGATTCTACAAACGGTTTATCGGAGGATTTGTATAATGCTGTATTGGCAAGAATTTCTCCAATATTGGATATTGGGATATTAAAAATAGCAGCAAATTGGTCCTATTATGAACCACTAATAAATGAACAACTGCAACTTGCAGTAAATGATGCTTACAACATTGTATTCAATGAATTCTACAAGAACAAAACACTCTTCCAATTCAGTTCTACAGATTTCAGTTACAAAAATTCCACTATGTTTGGAGGATACTTAGAATGTAAAATTCCAGATCTTGATGTTAATGAGAGTTATGAAGTTTTCTGGTCAATTACAGATATTCCTACTTCTGCAGACAGGTTCGGATTCTTTTCAGTTTTTCCAGCTTCTACTATTCTAGAAGATTATACTGTTTTTCAAACAGTTGAATGCGATTATAAAACATTAATGCTGGCTTTATTCACCAGTTTAAACAGCGCAGGTAGATTCTTGAGTATCTATGATTCAATAACTGATTCCTTTGTTTCATTAGGGAGTCGTTATCAGTATTTTGATTCTTCTGGTAGAGATTATTATGGGCTAACCAATGGTTTGAATTTTCAATTAGGTGATGATGAAGCTGTTCTTGAAAGCATATTAAATATAAACGGGACAACTTACAGAGTGGGAGAGATCGTTCCTTTCACCCTTGAAATCAATAATTTAGGGACAACTGGAGCTTATAATATTCATGTTGATATTGTAAATCTCAGGCTGAATTACCTATGGTTACCAACTGATATGAGTGTAGTGAAATCCTTTGATATCGATGCAATTGAAGTTGGAGAGACTATAAATCAAGAGTTCTCAATTAATGCAAACAGCTATATTGGTTTGAATACATATGTAGCAGTAATTAGCTTCATTTCTGATTTGAATCAACCAGCAGAGCAAATTTATGTTCCTTGGATTGATGCTACAGTTCCTTGGATTTACGGTGGTGAAACTGTAAATTTGCTAACTTCCACATTAACGTTTGGAATACTATTTCCACCAATTTCGCTCGAAAATGTATTAAGACCAAGTTTTCCCGTTCCAGAGATTGTTGTAGCATCAGACTATACTTTACATGAAAATGATCGGTCAATGTATATTGAATATGAAATTGAAAATACTGGTCTTTCTCCAACTGAAGTGAGAATATCTCAAATGTTTGGTAAGGAGACAGCTGAAATTGATGAAATAAACTGCACAATAATTTTAGAAAATGATGACGAACAAATACTTTCTCCAGTGATTACATCAAGAGCTGATTTCATTCTGATTAGTTATACAAATACAACCCTTTATCCAGGGGATAGAATAGTTATTAGAATTCAGCTTTCTGATTTAGCTGAAGATTTCATTATCCCTCCAATAATAATTAATTATGATTCAATTTACGAAATACGTCCAACAGATTTTCAATCAACTGAAATCCAATCTGATAGCAGTACACAAGATATAATGAACCTCTCAATTAAGACTTCTCCTGCAAATGTGAGTGAAAGTGATCAAAATAAGTTTCTATGGATTTCATTCTCACCAGTTATTAAAATCAATTTACCATTTTCAGAGAAATATAGTGAAATTACTTTCTCA
This sequence comes from Candidatus Heimdallarchaeota archaeon, assembly GCA_021399345.1. Classification (GTDB taxonomy): domain Archaea; phylum Asgardarchaeota; class Heimdallarchaeia; order Heimdallarchaeales; family Heimdallarchaeaceae; genus UBA460. Next base: position 142,497 of record JAAFKI010000112.1, on the reverse strand, counting down.
TCACTCCCTTGGCTTTACACTCTCATAAGTACTGGAGCATTAGCTGGTGTTTTAGTGATTGTGATCTTTATCTCACGCTTTAGAAAATAACATTAATTTGGATTCATTGATGATAAAATTAGATATGTAATCATCTCATATCAAAATCTTCTGAAGTGAAACCTTTTAGAAAAGCCATAATTTCTTCCTGCATGTCTGAACTTTTCTTGAAACTCATTGACTGTGCATAAAACATTGCAAATAAATCGCCTAGAAGACACAATGTACATAAATCGGTTGTAAGTTCTTCTGTGGGATATCTGCAGGGAAATTTTACTTGTTGCGTCTTTCCTTCAGGACTTCTTCCAGTCATCCCTTGCTTCCATTTACATACTCTTTGAGAAGCCATTTTTTCTTACCTTGTGCCGATACACAAATAACTTATTTTAAACCTATCCATTAAATATCCTTTAAGATGTTGCACTCTGCAACTTTATTAATTATAATACTGATAATACATAGAGAGGTATTTCAATGAAATGTCCAGACTGCAAAAAAGATTTGAATGTAACAAGACAATCAAATTCCTTTCTGTTTCAATGTAATTTTTGCGGTCTTAAAGAAACAATTTTTGTTACTGATAAAACTGAAGCATACACTCAATTAGTAGATTCTAAGCAATCTCGAAGGGATTTAGCAAAGCAATTAAAAAAGAAAAAAGAGGAAAATCTCTTCCCTGTTCCAAGGAAAACAAAGGAGGAGAAGAGAAAACTAATACAAAACGGAGGATATGATCCACAAAAAATTCCTTCCGCAATTAAGAACATAATTAACAATCCTGATATTGAGTTAATCTACTATGGATTTCTGGAGCAAAAATTCCCCAAACATAGCTCAAAAAAGATGGAATTTCCAGAAAAATTGAGTTCCTTTCTAAGTAAAAATAATTTGGTCTCTCTATATGAATTTCAACAAGAAGCTTTTGATTTAATTGATAAAGGAGAAGATATTGTTATTGTAGCCCCCACAGGGACAGGAAAAACTGAAGCTTTTACATTGCCCGTTTTAACACAGATTTGGAATAAAGCTTCCCATCCACTCCAGAGAAGGGGTTTATCTGCGCTTATCATATATCCAACAAAAGCCCTAGCCAAAGATCAAGAGAAGAAAATCAAGAAATATGGGAATCCTTTGGGAATCACTTGTGAAGTATATGACGGTGATACTCCTAAAACAAAGAGAGAAAAGATTCTTGAATCTCCTCCTGATATTCTTATCACTAATCCTGACATGCTACATTATCATATGAGAAATTTACCTTTTGTTTCAATAATAAGAAATCTCAAATTCATAATTATTGATGAAATTCATGTAGCTATAGGTGCTTTCGGATCTAATCTCTATTTTATTTTAAAACGACTTCAAAGACTTGTATCTAATAAAATCCAATTCATTGGATCTTCTGCAACAATTGGCAATGCACTTGACTTTTCTTCTCAGCTTTTTGATAGAGAAGTAACAGCAATTATAGTTGAAGAAGCTAGAAAAGCACCAACCCATTTGTTGATTACAATCCCTTGGAATGTCAGTCAATATACCATAACCTCAGAGATAACAAGACAACTGGTAACTTCCGGTCATAAGACACTCTGTTTTCAGAACAGTCATAAAAACGCTGAGATAATAAATTTGCTTTTACGTTCTGCAAGAATAAGATCAGCTGTTCACAGAGCTGGTCTAACAAGACAGTATAGAAACAAAGTAGAACAGAAATTTAGGGAAGGCGATTTGGACGCGTTAGTGTCAACACCAACACTAGAATTAGGGATTGATATTGGTGATGTTGATGGCGTAGTCTCCTCTATTGTCAATATTACAAGTTTTATACAAAGATTGGGAAGAGCTGGAAGAAAAGGACAAGAATCAATTGGTTCTCTGATTCTAAGAAACGATGACCCCATTAGCACATTCTATTCAGTTTATCCAGAAACATACTTTGCTGACATCAGACAAGGATATGTTGAACCTAAAAATGAAATTGTTTCCTATTATCAGCTTTTAGCTGCTGTCTTGGAAAAACCAATAGAACAAGAAGAATTCACTGAACACAAAACCATGTTAACACAATTAGAGGGAGAAGAAAAACTGCTGAAAACAGCAGATGGGGGATATAAAGCTAAATCTAGAACTGATATATTGCGACTATTACGAGCTTATTCAATAAGGGGGATTGGGGATACTTTATTGCTAAAAGATAAAACTGGTAAAAGATTAGGGGAAAGATCAATGCCCATGGCTGCTAGAGAATTACATCCTGGGGCTATATATCTCCATGGAGGTAAACATTACAGGTCTTCAACTTTCAAGTATGATAATCGATTTGGTGGTGGAGAAATACTCTTGCAGCCTATACCCCCTATAAATCAAAAAACAACGGCTAATCGATATGCAATTCCATCTATATTGGCCGTGAATGAAAGAAAAAAGGTTCTTGGAACTGAGGTTATCTACTGTGATTTGAAAATAACTGAACAAGTTACTGGTTATAATGTCAATGATATTTTTACAAACAAACTTCTTGAAACGAAAAAATTTGATGACCCCATAATTTACTCTTTTCGAACAAAAGGATTCATGTTCACAATGCCAAAACCAATAAATCTTCTAAACACTTTTGCAAACATACCCGAAGATCTTTTGCTAAATGGAACCTTTCACGCAGTTGAACATGTTGTGATTGAATCTAGTTCAATGTTAACTGGAGGCGGAAGTTCTGAGATTGGAGGAATATCTATGGGTAAATCTGGAGCAATTTTTGTATATGATGGCTCAAAAGGTGGAAGTGGATTATCCAAACTTCTATATGATAAGCTAGAAGAAGGTCTCAACCGTTCACTGAAAATTCTGGAAAACTGCACTTGTAAAACCTCTGATGGTTGTCCAAGATGCACTTATTCTTACCAATGTGGTAACAACAATCAACCTTTGAGCAAGACTGGTGCAATTGAATCAATAAAACTTCTAAATCAATCTAAATTGAAGATTATAGATAACTATGCAGAATATGATGCATATGTGTGAAAATACATTTTAATTAACAGGATTGTTTCTCAAAAATCTGAAGTGTAATACTGGGAATATGTCTACAATCATATCTCTATCTCATGTGCTTTTATGATATTTTTCAGTTCTTTAAACATAACAATGACATTTGAAATGGATACTGAGGAGTTTATTGATATAGCTTTAAATTGTATCTTCCCCTCAACTGAAGAAATAGAACCTTCTATTCTTAAGGAAATAACTCATTTTCTGGAAGAAAATGAAAGCAAGGTTGAACCAAAAAATGCAGAAATAGTACGGGGTGAAATACGAAAAGCACTCATACATTTCAAGAATCGACCTTATCTCTATAATACCAGAAAAAAGATGGAGAAGCTTCTAAAGGTAAATGACAATTGGAGAAGGTTCATGATTTCACCTAAAACATTTACTTCTGAACTTAGAGATGCAGGTTTGAACAACGAAGAGATTAAACTTTTAAGAATGTCATTACAAACTGCTGAAAAAACTTACGCAATGATGAAATCCATCCCTTGCCCTCAGAAGCCTCTTTGATTTAGAAATTACAAGCAAGTTTTAATACATTGCACCTATATTAAATTTAGTTCGCATATCTTGAGATTAGTTTAAGATTCGATATAACTTGGGGGTTACTACGTGCAAAAGGAAGAGCTTAGCGAGATATTAGATAACTATCTTTTTAGTAATTCCTACTTTGATGCTGAGAAATTAAGTGATAAAATCCAAATCAGTTTAAAAGAAATCAAAGATTATTTTTTTTCCCGACCTGAAAACTGGGGTTTCATAAAAGAGGGAAGCTCCTTGTTTTTTGCCCACGAATTGATTAGGGACAATATCGATGATTTACATGAATCATTTTGGAATTGGTACTTGAAAAACGTGCCTAGTTATAGTGATCTTGCATGGGAGGAAGGATCAGCAGTTGCAGATACTTCAAGAATTAAAGTTATCCCACAGCCAAAAACAATTGAAAGTGTTTTAGTGAAAACATTCTCTGCTAGAATTGTAATTCTTGGTGAGGATAAAACAGGAAAACAATCTTTTGTTTATGCTTTAACTGGCGAATCACTTAATAGGCCAGCTCCTGGCGTTTATTTCGGAAAAATCAATCAATCTGTTGATGACTTTAATATTGATTTTGAATGCATTATTTTAGATATTCCTTCTGATTCTCCTCTGTGGATTTATGCAAAAGCAAGTTTTGGAGTTGTTCTAGTATATGATGTAACTGAACTTCAGACATTTGAGAAATTACAATATTGGTTAGATACTTTTCTTGAAGTATATTCTTATGATCTGTGCCCACCTATCTTGCTCCTCGGAACCAAAATTGATTTACTTGAGAAAAGTGAGTTGAAGGAATTTGAATCTGTCGTTGAACTCTTTAGAGAACAGTTAGAGGGCAATTATGGGACTATAGTGGTAAGTGAGATGGTATCTTTAACTGAAGGTACTAATGTTCAGAATACCTTTAAAAATTTTGCAAAAATAATCCGTCAGTGGTATCAGATAATTAAGGAAGAATATTCTGATGATAATCCTGTTGTTTGATTATAATATGATAAGATTCCATAGAGGAAAATATTAAATGTTTTAAATAATTATACATTCAAGAACCTATACCGCGACTTAATGGTGAATAGAATGGCTACTTTGAGAAACTTCAAAACCAAAAGATTCAGTCAAAGGAGAATCAGCAAAAAGAAATTATATGAAATACTCACTATTATTTCAATTTCAATTCTCCTTTTTGCACTTTCCCTCTATGTTAAGAATCTAATTTCAGAATGGTATTGGAAGGTTCATGGTGCCGGATTTAACTGGTTACACTATGAAGGGACAGAGGTAGTAAGAGTTTGGTATTTAGAGGCATATTCAGATGCCTCGTATTATTATGAACCTTATTTAGAATCTTTTCGCTATGAGAATTGGAATCCTTATGCTGGTGGTGAAGGACCACTCAATGGATATGCTTATGGTCCTATGTTCATTTATGGATTATATTTTGTCTCCCTTTTTGTAAGTTCATTTTTTCCTCAACTTGATAAGCCTGAAATGATTGTAGAATCAGTAAAATGGACACACATTGTCTTTGATGCGTTATCGGTTGTTATGGTCTATTTGATTGTGATTACACTTAAAACATTTAAAGAGAAGACTTCAACAAAACATGCTTTGGGAATCTTGGCGGCTGCAATTTTTTCTATGATGCCTATTAATCTTCTATATGTTGATTCAGTTTTCTTGAATACGCCACAAATGACTTTTTTTACACTGATTAGCTTGTTACTATTCATTAAAGACAAGTATAAACTAACAGGGTTCTTTCTTTCAGTTGCATGGTTATCAAAACAAATGCCTTTATTTCTGCTGATACCATGGTTCCTAATAATTTGGAAGAAAATAGACTTACGAGCTGCATTTAGAGATTTTCTTTTCCCATTTCTACTTTCAACCTTAATTCTTTCTCTTCCTTGGTTAGTCATGACACCTGTTGAATATACTTGGAGAGTTTTTGGACCAGGAAAACCTTTAGGATTTGTTGATTTAGAACATTTAGGTTATACTGTTACTTTGGCAAATAGTTTCTTATTTCTTGGAAACCTAAGTCTAACAAAGTTCTATTTTGTACTTAACAAATATATGATTCCCTTCCTCTTCTTTTATGGTTTTACAGCTGTTTTTGCTTACTTTAATGGAAAGAAAATAGGCGGAAATGAAAGTTATCAAATTATATTCGCTACATGGATTATAATAAATACTCATCTATTCATCTCAAGAGGGATTTACAAATATTATAATGCATTTATTACTCCATTTGTTGTACTCAGTTTATTAACTTTCATTGAAGAAAAAAGTTCTAATCTGATTAAAAGAATTAAGCCCAAGAAATTCAAGCATCTGTCAGATGTAAAAATGGAACTCTCTACCGATAAAGAAAATTATACGCTGACAGATAATAATAGAATTTTATTTGGTATCACAAGCACCGCATTTATACTTGTGAGTGCCTTATTCTATTACTTTAACTGTATAATTATTGCCAAATCCAGATATTTGCATCCACTGTTTTTACTTATTCTATTTGTGGTTATAAGCCTATTACTTCCTCCTTTTATTTATCTCAGCATATTTGACGAAAGAAATTATAAAATGATAAAAACTGATGTAATTTATATTTATACCCAAACAAAATTTGGGCTCAAAAGAGCTAAATCGTCCTTCATTAATGTACTGATTCGTTTTTACAATAAGTTGAAACAAGGAATTATAGGAATTAAAAAATTATTCAACAAATAAAACAGAACCGATTAAGTCTTTTTAGTTCATTTCTGTTGAAACAACTACAATTTCAGTTGCCCGAATCCTCAAAAGTTATAAACTACGTTTGCCATATACTATTCAAAGTAGAATCGAGTGTATCAGATGTTTCACAGATTACGTAAGTCGTCTAGAGGTGTTTCTGAGGTTCTTGCCAGTGTAATTATTATCTCTCTCGTTGTGGGGGCAAGTGCTTTAGTTGGATCCATTCTGTTAAATGTAGATGTAGTAGATTTATTCGGCTATCTAGATACTCCTCAAGAAAAAGACGTTGCTATCTCTCTAAACATCCTAATAATAAATGACACAGATATAGATACTTTGTCCGATACAATGAGTTTCTATCTGTCATTAGATGCAGAATCACCCTCTATTTACATTCAGGACTTTGATATGCTTCTTCCAACAGGGCAGGTTTTGGATGATTTGAACCCGTGGTTAATAACTGGAACATCACAGCCATGGAATGACGAGTATTTTGGTTTTACACTACAATATGGTTTCATTAATGCATCTTTTACAATCCAAGTAGAAAACTTGAACTTGAATGAAGGAGAAATTAGTAGTGGTACTTCTTTCCATATAGTTATTGATTATTCTTACATGTCAGAATTAGGAGGAAAACTAAGAAAAATATCCACCTTTTATCAAAATCCTTTAATTATCGCTCCTTAGTTGAGAAGAAATCCTTTTCTTTTGTTTATAATTTCATAGGGAAATTTCAAATATCTTAAAAATAGTTGAAATCATCAAGAAACGAGGAAATTTGCTTGTTATCTTATATTGAGATTTTAAAGAAATTAGTTTCATTTCCTACTGTTAACAATCCTATCGAAAACAAAATTCCTTCAAAGGAAATCCTTCATTTTATAGGGGACGATCTTTTGGAACCTCTTGGGTATAGGAATTTGTTTTATGAAAAAAATGGATACTCCTCTCTAATTTCTTATTTGGATAGGGGTTCTCCTAAAATTTTATTCTTGGGACATTGTGATGTTGTTCCTGAGGGACCAGGTTGGAACACAGATCCATTTGAGATGACAATTAAGGAAGATAAAGCCTATGGAAGAGGAACAGCAGATATGAAAAGTGCTGTTTCAATCATGATTAGTCTAGCTAAAGATTTTGTGAATACTGAAAAAGGGTCTGTAATTTATCTCATTAATCTAGATGAGGAATCGGGGGGGAAAAATGGTGCAGAAGAAGCAAGTAAGTATCTCGAGAGCAACAACCTTATTCCTGATTATGTAATAAATGGTGATGCAAATGGACTTCAAGTAGTCAATAGACGAAGAAATTCGTATGTAGCAAATCTTAAGCTAAGAAAAACATCATATAAAATTCAAGGAAGAAAGGCGAGCAAAACTTTTGTTACAGATATAGCAGGAAAAAGAACAATGCATGCTGCATATTTCATGAGAGAAATAGACGTTCATTGTATGGATAAAGCTTCTGATTTCTTGAGAGAGAATTCATATGTAGTTCAAACTTTAAAAGGCAATTTTGTCAAAAATAATGTTCTACCCTCCGAGATTAGCATTGAATATATCATCCCAGACGAGAATAGTGAACAAGAATATGAATACGACCAAAATTTAACTAAGTTCTTACTCAAGGTTACGAAGTTTAAGGAGGTTGATATACCTTCAGCACCTAGTGACTATGGTATAAATTTGACATTCAACTACTATCGCGAAGAAGAGGATTATCATCTCTGTCAGATGGATCTGAGAATCATGAGCAAAACAATAGATGATGTAAGAACTTATTTTGAGGAATTCGCTAGCTCTTCAACTATAGATGCTGAAATTGAAACAAAAGGGAGCATAGGTCCAGTTTATACCAAAAAGGATTCAACACTTGTTAAAAAAAGCATTGCAGTAGCTAAAGAAATGGGACTATCTGATTATCCGATTGAAATGGGAGGAGCAACAGATTCTAGATGGTTTAGTGCTAAAGGGGTTCCTTCAATAGAATTTGGCCCGCTTGGAGGAAATGTGCATGGAGCAAACGAATATGTAGAACTATCCAGCTTAGAGGTTGTAAGAGAATTTTATTTTAGGTTGTATTCTCAATTGATTAATAAAAGCTGAGATAAAGCAAATTGATTCAGCTTAACTTATATATTTGCAAATAATATTTACAAAAGAATTAAAATAAAGTAACAAGAAATAAGGCAGGGATAGTATGTCACTTGAACCCAAAAGAGCATACAAAATTGTTTTGATTGGCGATCCAGAGGTTGGCAAGACATCAATTCGCAGAAAATATATGGGAAAGTCATTCCGAGCTGATTATCTCAAGACTCTTGGTGCTGATTTCGCAGCTCAGAAAGTGGTTGTTGAAGGAGAATCTGTACTTCTAACAATATGGGATCTTGCAGGACAATCAATCTTTCATGGAATGAGATCATCCTTCTACCATGGATGTAAATGTGCACTTGTAGTGTTTGATGTAACTAATCCTAAATCTTTAGAAAATTGCTACAAATGGGCACAAGAGGCATCAAATTATTCAAAGAACTCTCTCAAAAACATCTATCTTATTGGAAATAAAATAGACCTCGAAGATGATAGATTAGTACAACCTGAAGACATAGAAACTATAGCTGAGCAGTTCAGGGAATCGCTGAATTTCCCAGTAGAATTATATGAAACATCTGCATTAACTGGAGAAAATATTATTGAGCTTTTTGAAAATATGAGTAGAAGACTAATTATCGGTGATGATAAAAAGGAGGAGCAGATGGAAGTACAGGAAATCGAGAAAACTCCTGAAATTGAACAAAAAACTAAAACTGAATCAACCAAAACTGATGAGTCAATAGGGAAGATTGTACAAATGCTAGAAGAACTGGAAAACAAAATGTTCAACCTTCACAATGATTTGAATGAAGTGAAAAAAATAATTAACAACTTGAAATAAGTCAAGTAAAAGAGCTTACTTACATAGATTGAAGCATAACGTTCTGTGAATACCTTCTTGAGCAATTATTTGTTTTTTGAGATTCAAAATTCAACTCACCATATGTTAATAGTGTATATTATTGCATAATACTTTTATATTATATATTGGTTGAATTATTTGCTTACAACGATGTAAGCAAAGGTGAAATAAAAAATGAATAAGAAAGGACTAATTTTAATTTTCCTTTTTGTAGTATCTACTGTCGGATTTGTTGCTTTATCAAATGCAGCAACTGACGACAACAAAGTAGACGTCACAATCAACTACGTACCATCAGCTTATATAGATATGGGCTATTGTTGGGTTGAATTTGACGAGAGATTCTTAGATGACAATTCCGTCTTCGGTCAAAACGATGTCATAAGTTTTTCATTTTCCTACGATGTTGCAATTGAAGCTTGGTTCGGAGCCGTTGCCCTAGGTGGTGGTCTCCAAACTGATGCATGGTTCTTTGAAGACCAAAATAACTGGACAGCCGGTTACACAGGAACCGATCTTTACAATTCAACTCGATTTACAGGAACAATGGATGTTTTACTCGATGGATATGATATGGGTATGAGCAACTTTGACGTTGGAGCAGATAGAGGAACCTATCAAGATATTCCATTACAAATGGATATAGGTTGGCACTATCTAACAATAACCGCAGCGGAATTGGTATCTGATGCAAATCACACAAGTTGGCATTGGGAATATTCTCATGATTCGAAGAGATTCTATGTCGGAGAAAACAAAGATATAATTCCAACGTTAGTAGAAACAGCATACTTCAATAATGTAAATGTTACAGCTAACGCAGTCGCTTCCGAAGATTTGCCTTCTCAAGGATACAATATTACAAATTGGTTAGACGCTCCAAGACCAGTTGCCGAAGCAGTATTTGCAACACAATACTCAGAGGTAGACGAAGGTATAGAAGGAACAAATGTAACTGCTAGCATAGAAGCTAACTTCAACGCTTCAGATACAAATCTGAATCTTGTACCCAATATATATGGTGTTGTTATTGACAGTATCTATGAAATGGGGCCAATGACAACTATGTGGGTAGTAAATAACAATCCTGGAGTAATATGGAATGGAAGTGCAAACATAGCTATGGACAATGTATTTTACAATGCTACCAGAGACAGTTACGAGAACGATAAAGGATTGATATCTCATACTAATACACTACCTGGATTGAACGTAGGACAGAACTATGTATACTTCCTCGTATACGGATTCGCAGCAGATGATATCGCACTAGATTACGGACACGCCGCACCAAGATTACAAGTAGACTTAGCAATATTCCACATATGGATTGGCGAACTACCAGAATCAACTGGTTTGGGATTCGGCATACTTATAAGTGTCTCAATACTCGGGCTAGCATCGATGCTATATTTTGTGCGTCGTAGAAAATAAAATAAGGTGAGCTTAAAATGAAGAAAAAACCAATAATTTTCGCAATTTTTATTCTCTCTAGCTTGATCGTGATGAGTGCATTTAATGCAAATACTCTTCAAGCCCAAGAACCCATCGCAAATTTAACATTTAAAACAAACGGCGGTGGAGTAAGGCCTGATTATGGATTGTACATTGCACAATACTTGCGAGATATAGGTATTGAGGTTGAAGTCAAAGTAGAAGAATGGGTAGTATTCCTAGGAACACTATTTCTAACACACAACTACGATCTAGGTGTCGTCACATTAACTGGTGGTGGTGCTACTCCAGGCGCAAGAGATGTTTGGATGGAAGACGGTTCATTGAACATATTCGGGTTAGGTCCAGATTTACCATATGGTAACCAATCTGAAATTATGCAGGATCTAAGTGTAACCTTAGTAGACCCAGTAGAAAGACAAGCATTACTTTATGATTGGCAACAGTTAATGATGGACAAAATTATTCCAATTCTACCATTATACTCTTCCAGATCATATGTTGGTCTATGGGCTAATACACTAGGTTATGATTCCCGTTGGGGATTATCTGATTCCCTACCATACATGAGCTATGCTGGTTATCATGATGGTCAAGACAGTCTTGACGAATACAACGATGCAGATGCAAATTGGAAAGAGCTAAATCCATTATTCTCAGATGATGCCTCCAGTTCATTCATTTATGGTTTGATGATGGAACCAATTGTTCAAATGAACCCAGACTATGCTCCATTGAAGACAGGACTCGTATATGATTGGGATCAAATTGATGAAACCCATTACCAATTCTGGATGATGGACGATATCTATTGGAACCCATCTTACAACTCTACAGATAGAGATGCAAATTCTGATCCATTAGCAGACATTCCAACTGGTGAATTAATGGTCGGTTTGAAGAATGGAGAATACAGTGATGGAACTAACCAACAGGTTACTGCAAAAGATGCAGTTTTCACATATGTCGCTTGGGCTAATAAAGTAATAAGTGAAAGTACAAGCTATCATGAGTGGATATCTGACATATATGTAGACCCACTTGATGAGTTATCCTTCCACGTCCATATAGATGGTGACCCAGATTCTGTAGAAATCGAACCATTTGCTGACATGTGGGCTATGCTCCCATGGTATGTCTTACCTGAGTTCTTCTTAAACTCCACAGACCCAACCGTTACTTACACAGAAGGTGGTGTTGAAACAACCGGTTTATACGCCAATATGATCTTAACAGATCAATGGGTAGCTTTCAGTACCTCAGCTTTTGGTTGTGGTAAATATAGTTTAGACTACTCCATCAAAAGCTCTGTAACTGTAATGGAAAGATGGGATGGCTGGTATGGCAAAGGTGCAATCGACGGAACAACTGGTATGACTCCATTCGTTAAAAACATTAACGTGCGTGTAATTCCAGATAGTTCTGCTGCACTTGCTGAATTCAAAGCAGGAAAACTAGACGTTGTTGGTCTAGGTGAATTCCCAGCTGAAAGAAAGCAAATGCAAGCAGACGCTAAGTTCCAAGTACAAACTTATGTCGGTTCATCATTGACTTTTATGTTCTACAATCTTCGTAGACCATTTATCGGTGGTGTTGATAACTTTGATTACTTGTCTGAATCTGGTAAAGAAGAATATACTGTAGGTGTAGCCGTTAGAAAAGCAATAAATTATGCTATTAACAGAGATGAGATTAACGCTGTCATTCATGACGGTGAATATCAAGTCGCTCATAGCGTAGTATATCCCTCTCAAGCATACTTCTACTTCAATGATATCGTCAAGTACAATTATGACATTGACGCTTCATTCGAATGGTTAGAAGCTGCTGGATATCCAATACCTGAGAGAACTCCGTTCCCAGTCTTTGGAATAATTGCTGCTATAGGTGCTGCCGCATTTATTGCATTCTTCCGCAAAAGGAAATAAGTTTTAATTCCCTTTTTCTTTTTCTTTTTCTTTTTAACTAACTCGAAAAACAAAATTATTTGTCAGTTAACTAAGTTGGTGTAGTATGTTGTTCTATATCCAATAAAGCTATACTCTATAAAGTTGAAAAGAACAAATGGGTTGGTATATAATTCATTCTATATCAAAAGTAAATTCCAGCAAAAATGGAGGATATAATCAGAAAAACTGAAATCTTAACAAGTGAATTAATATCCATTAGTTGCTTGATCAAGTTTCTATTCTCTGTTGGTTTAACAATGAAAATCCTAGAGCTTCCTCCCGCTGTGATATAGAACACAAGAAGCAATACTATGGCGGTTAATAAGATAAGAAACATCAGTAATGCTCCAGAAGATAAAGGACTGCTTTCACTGTAGATTAATTGAGTAAAGTAATAATTTATTACTAGTAAAAGAGGCGTATAAATCAAACTGGAGAAAGGCACAGAAAGAACTTTTTCTAGAAGTACTTTACTAAGGGGTTCTTCAAATAAATAATCACATCGAGGACAAGTAAAAACACGTATTTTACCTTCTTTGTTTACAGTTTTGGTATAACCGCAATAAGGACATCTCATTTCAATAGCCTTCTTGAATATAATCTGCGAACATAAATGGGAGTAAGAATAACAATAGGTACAATGGCAATGAAACTATACATCCAATTGTTGGATCTTTCTTTAGGAATGCTGTTGGGATCAAGAGGATCAGATTTGGCGTTAATCTCTTCTTTGTCAGTATAACCATCTTGATCACTGTCTGGATCACCAGGATTAGTACCGTAGATGTCAACTTCCTCAACATTGGTTAAACCATCGCCATCCATATCGAAATTAGCATCGGGTTGGAGAGGATTAGTATAATACCGATTTATCTCATCCCCATCGAGTAAAGAATCACCATCTGTGTCAGGATCTTCAGGATGAGTCCCCATAGCTCTCTCATCTAGATTTATCAGATTGTCATTATCTGGGTCTTCTTGTGCATCAGAAGGATCATTCGGGTCGTGACTTTCATATAGGATTTCATAGTTATCTGGCATTCCATCTTCGTCGGAATCTGAAGAAAATGGGCTGGTAAAATAAACATAAATCTCATCCCCATCGTTTAAAGTATCAAAATCTGAATCTGGGTTCAACGGGTTTGTTAGGTATACATCAATTTCATCAATATTTGTCAACCCATCACTGTCACTGTCCCAGTCTGTATCCGGAACTTGTGGATTCAGCACATATTGATTAACCTCTAGACCATCTAGCACTGTATCACCATCTGTGTCACTGTTATTCACATCTGTACCTATTATCTCTTCTTCAAAATCTAATAATCCATCTTCATCTAAATCGGTATTTGATGTGTGAGTTGGCGAGCCTAAAGGATAAACCCAAGGGGCTATTCCAAAATCATTAGTTTCCTTAATCAAAATCACTCCCCCTAATGATAAATGTACGATCTCAATTTCATTATCCCTATCAATATCATATACTATCGGTGATACTTTGTTAGCGGTTGTGATCCAATTTGGTATTTGTTCAAGAACTTCTCCATCATGTTCAAGAATATATGCATAAATGGTGTTCATGATTATGATTTCTACTTCATTATCCCCATCTATGTCAGCAATTGCTGGTGATCCTATATAATTACTTCCAGCATCAAAGTAGAATTCTAGATTGATAGATTCTGTTACATTATATACAGCTAGCCCATAGTAGAGTAATTGAAGAATCTCCTGGTGTCCATCATTATCAATATCATACGATATGCCTTGAGTTGTATACACTGAATTAGGAATTGCTTCTACCCATGTTTTGTTATTCTCAGAATCAAGTGTTATTCCATACATATACGCATCAGTGGACGCTATGAATAAATCTACATCACCATCAAGATTAAAATCACTTATCATTGGCATCTCCCTAAATTCCTCAAAGACTGGATATGTGACATTAATTTTAAGTGGAAACCCCTCTATAATTGAACCATTTAAGAACCATGCATAGATGAATCCTTTATCAGTGGTGACAATTATCTCCTTTTCTCCATCATTTGTGATATCCTCCGCTACTGGTGGAATGAAATTTGTAGAATCATTTACTTTCATTGGCCAATTCATCATGTTGTTCCCCAAGTTATCCAAATAATATACTGTTTCATTTTTATCAATGAGAACAAATTCCTTGTTACCATCTTTATTTAAATCAGAAACTATTGTGTGAGAAATAAAGGAACCGGGAAGTTCGAATCCCCAAGATACATCAATATTCCCTTCAACATCTATTGCAATGAATGAAGTTGTGATATTATCAAGAATGTCTTTAGTGTAACGTATGATTATCCTAGGATCATTACCATTGTTTAAGTCCATTCTGCCTAGGATTTCAACATCATTCATATCCCAGTAAAGCTTTAATGGCCAACCACTTGCAACACTTTCATCTTTAATCAAATATACTATTTTACCCTGTGTTTCGCCCATATCAGCAACTATAACTGTTTCAAGAAGAGAATCATCGTCAATATCAAGCACGAAGGGTTGAACTCCGTAAGAATCCTCCTGTGGAAGAACTATCAATCTGTCTTGATCATCAATATAAATGAATCTCACATCAGAGTTTTCAGAAGAAAGGGTTTTGTTGTAAATCTGCACTTCCCCAGTTCCAACATTCAATCCATTAAATATTACAAAAAAGAATAAAATAACGAAAAACATTGAAAAAAATCTCTGATGTTTTTTATGCATGATACCACACTACTTCTTTACAGCTAATTCAAGATGAGGGTTCCTAATATATACAATACTTAGAAATTAATCAATCTTTGTCATGGACAAGTTCAAACCTTTATTATTCTTCTTCTTTGGTTGTTTGAACTTAACACTCAAATTCATCTATGGAAGACATAAAATGACAAATAAAGTTAAATCACTAAAATCTATTATTACTTTGTGACAGAGAAGGAAAAAACAGAGAAAGGTTTCTCAAAAGGTAAGAGTACTGTTGGTGAATGTATGACATCTGAAGTCATTGTAGCATATCCTGATGAAACACTTACGGTAGTTTTTGATCGATTAACTACTCATAGAATAGAATGTCTTCCAGTTGTTGATAGAACGGATCAAAAGACAATTGTTGGTTTCCTAACATTTAGAGATATTGAAGCACGCTATGAATCAGAGCTTACTCGTATACACAGTAGAAGGTCATTTACTATAGAAGAATTAGAAAGTGATGAAGGGGATTTAAATGATTTTTGACACAGTTAAATCTTCTTTCAATGAACTGGAGAAACTTAAATTTTCTTTACAAATATGGAATGAACATTGGTATCCAAAGATTTGCGAATTTCTAGATATTGATGATAATGAAGACCTAAAATCCCTTCAACAAATTATACGATTCCATCCAAGTAATTATTCTGAAATTAAATTGCGAAACATGCTTGAAGAAAAATTGGTTTATGCAATTGCTCCTGGTATCCATTTAGAAGAAGACTTTTCGGAATATCTCGAAAACCATGCTAAGGCTTCAGATATCTTAATATCAGCTGATGGGGCTACTTCCTTTCTTATTTCCCAAGGAATTATCCCAAATTTCATAGTTACTGATTTAGATGGGGCAATTGGTGATCAACTAACTGCTCAACTTAAAGGATCTATACCTATTGTTCATGTACATGGAGATAACTTAGACACCGTTAAAGCCAATATTACTCAAATTTCTAAAGGGTCTTTCATAATTTCCACACAGACAACTCCTTTACCTGGTTCATTCAACTTCTTTGGATTTACTGATGGGGACAGAATAATTTGTTTATCTACTCTTATGTCGGCATCAAAAATTGGCTTAATTGGGTTTGATTTTGGGACAAAAATAGGTAAGTATTCTAAAATGTCGGAATTGAACAAAGAAGCCAAAGAACGAAAACTGAAAAAATTTACTATTGCTAAGTCAATTATCAATTGGTGTTCTAACACTGGTCAAGATATTTTTTTAGTTAAAAAATAGATTAATCCTCATGAACTGGGAATAATTCAGTTGTTACTCCTTGCCCTTCATACTCATAAACAGTAACTGTAACTTGGCTTATGTTTTCTCTTTTAATTTCCTCACTTTGTGCTAGGAGTTTAACAAAATAATGGCTCATCTCTTCTACAGTTGTGTTTTCAATAGGGAGTAAAACAACATCTGATTTAGGAAGTTCATATTCTTTATCGAGGTGAGGGATTTTGATTATCACTTGTTCATCTTTTTCTGTAATTTCTAGAAACTTGTTATTAGATGGTACAAGAACATAGTGATCCAGAGAATCAACAAAAGGTTTCAAGATTTTTTTAATGTCATGGAAATCAATGACCATGTTATCTTTTCCTTGTGTTCCATAAACATTGATTAAAATCTTATAATTATGTCCATGAAGCGGTTCATAGAAGTTTTCTCCAATTACAAAATGTGCACAAGAGAAAGTTAAGTAATCCCTATTTAGAAATAAATTATAAGTCATTAGTTTATGGTTCTTCGATTTTAATAAAAATCCTTCTTTCTTTCATCTGCTATTCAGCACTCTCTAAAATAAAAGATTCAAGCTCTTGAATGCCCAGATCAATATCAACCAAATATACCAGAAATTCCGAAAGCAAAGCCGCATATTCATTTCTTAATTCTTTCCCCAGATTGATTAGATCATCAAAACTGCTGATATCATCTAATCCCCAAGAAAGAACATCACACAACTTTCCTATTTCATCCTCACTTAGAACATCCTTGGATTTTGTTTCAAGCATCTGAATTTGAGATAAGATTTTTTCTGCGCTCAAGGATTCATCATCATAGATTGATACTAGCGGTAATATACAGATATCAAGCAATTCATGTAAAGTCATTTGTGCTTTGTCCCCAAGGTCAATTGCCTGGTATGATAAATCTGTTATTTGTTTTATCAAATCTTTTTGTACTTCTTGACTTTCTATTCTTGTTACATTTGATTTATGCAGTGTTATATATTCATCTTGTTTCTCCATTACTAAGGATAGGTTATTTCGAAGATTTTCCTCCGCTGAGGATTCTGGTGAAGTCCTGTAATAAATATCCTGCCAAGTTTTGTTGACAATCTCTTTTAATTCTAGTAGTTCCCCGCCTCTAACTAGCGTATTTTCAATTTTTTGAACTATCATCTCACGTTCATTCATGCCTTTCAAATAAGCTCGTTCTACCTCTTCTTCAAATTCTGTAGCTGTTCTACCTCCTGAACGAAGATAATCAACTAATGAGCTTTGATAAAATGTTCGTGCAAGCATGGACATTGAAGACAAAAGGGTTGTTCTTAATGTATAAATGCTATCTTCATTTGAACTTAGAAAACGATCAATAGAGGATAACATTCTATTCATCAATGTATATATGTAGCGGAGTGTTCGATAGTTTAACCTATCGAGAAATTTACCTAAGACTGTTTGCCTTTCCAGAACCGCTTCTATGTCTTCTTGCATTCGTGATACTGTGAAGGTTAAGCTTAAATAAAAGGCTTATCTTCTATAATATTCGAACTAAATAGATTATTGCTACTTTGAAGAAGAAATAATCTCTGATAAAAAACAAAACCATACGGAAGTAAAGTAACAAAGAATTTAACCATATTACACGCTTCGTTTTTGAAAAATCTGCTCCCTTTTTCCGAAATCGTACATCAAAATACTTATAAATAACCATCCACACGGATGGTATCGAACATCCTTTGGTGGTATTTATGTCTGACAAAAAAGCAGAAAAAAACTATGAAAAGATAACTATAAACCTTCCCGCTGTAGATTTGGGAAAGATTGATTACCTAGTAGATCAAGGTTTTTACAACACTCGAACTGAGTTCATCCGAACAGCAATCAAACAGGAGATTGAAAAGAATTCCTTTACATTTGAAACAGTAACAAAAGAAACATCCAGCGTATCTGGTTCTTTTTTTGTAATTGGAGCTGCAAATATTACTAGACCTACTCTTGAAAAGCATCTTCAAGCTGGAACAAAAATGAAGATTTTTGCTATTGGTGCTTGTAGATTTGCACGGGATATTGATGTAGACCTTGTTAAGGAAACTGTCGAATCCTTTAGAGTATTTGGAATCAAAAAAGGCGCTCCTGGAGTTATAGATTTTCTTGAAACTCTCAGATACATTCCCTAATCTTCCTTTAGATCTGGGGTCTTTGTTTTTCTTTTTTTCTTATCCTTTTCCTTTTTCATTCTTTTTGTACTCCCGTCTTATGACGGGAAAAATTTAATTTAGTTGTAATCTCTTAATTGTTTGTGGATAGGTGTGAAACAAGTATGCATCGAATATCTAGATTGACAAATAAGCGGGGATTTACCGTTTTTCAAGCGTTTTTTGTTACAATCCTGTGGTCATCATCTTGGCCAATAATAAAATTCGGTCTTGAGGAGATTCCCCCACTAATTTTTGCGGGGATGAGATATTTTGTTGCTTCAGCTATCCTTCTTATCTATGTATTTTCTTTTTCAAAATATAGACATGAAATTAAGAATCTATCAGTGAGATGGTGGTCAAAACTAGTATTTTATGGGGTTATTTTTTATTCTATAACTCAAGGTGCACAATTTCTTGGTTTACAGTATCTTCCTGCAATCACTGTAAGTCTCTTACTTAGTTTTACTCCCATTATTGTCCTCTTTTTTGCGAACACACTACTAAAGGAGAAGTCAAACGCGGTACAATTTCTATTAGTTATTGTTGCTTTGGGAGGAGCTTTACTTTACTTTCTTCTAAGTCCTGAATTAATCAGTACTCAATTTAACATAGTCTCAGGATATATGCAACTTTTCATATCCTCTTCTGGTTCAATTCCACTTAATTTGCGTATTTTAGGACTTATAATTGTCATTGTGGGGGTTTTAGCAAATGCGTTTTCAGCAATTATTGGAAGATCAATAAACCAATCTAAAGAAGTAAGTTCAGTTGTTATCACTTCAGTTAGCATGTTTATAGGATCTGTGATTTTACTAATTTCTGGTCTTATTGTAGAAGGAATACCTAAACTATCCCCTGTCTCCGTAGGATATATACTCTGGTTAAGCATTGTAAATACTGCTTTAGCTTTTACTCTTTGGAACCATGCTATGCAGAAACTGAGAGCTGTTGAAATCTCAATTATCAATAATACTATGTTGTTTCAAATAACAATACTGGCAGTGATTTTTCTCGCCGAGAGACCTTCAGGAATCCAGTGGATTGGATTAGTTATAGTAGCTATTTCTGGATTAATTTTACCTTTATTTAAAACGAAAAAGGACGAAACGATTATTGTTGTTCAAGAGTAAACAAGCTGATTTTCCACAATCCTTTGTTCAGCTCTTCTTATTCTCTCTTGTAAAGCCACCCGTTTTATGCCTAGTATAGGAGCTAGTTCCTCCAAAGTACATTTCCTTGGGATTTCATAGTACCCCTTTTGAAAAGCAAGTGCAATCGCTTCATATTGCTTATCTGTTAACAGCTCTTGTAGTGTATCGGTAGGTTTTGACGAAAGCGCCCTCAGATTGATTGTGGAAAATCTCTCTTTGAGCTGTTTCAATAGTTTTCTAAAGGCATCAGGTGTAGGAGAAAGAATATTATGATACTGTACTCCATTTTCAATAACGATTGGAAGAATTGTCATACTTCCACTTTCCAAAATGGTTTCATGAATGGAAGGAAAATCTAGTTTATGAGTCACTCTAGTCCAATATCTAGATGGGGACTTATGAGTAATTTTTAAATTAACAACCTGTGTTGATTTTCTCATTTGTTCAACATATCTGTCTAAAGAATCAGTTTTATTATCCACAGCCTCATAAAAGCCTAATCCCTCTTCACCATTGATTGCGAGAATCGACACTCTAACAGGAATTTTCTTTGTTAATTCACAAGAGTAATAATCTTCTGAACTAATTGTAATTTTACTTTTTATCACATTTACTAGAAGAATTCAGAATTTAAAAAAGTAGTTAAAAAGAAGAAATTATCTTCTTTTTCGTTTATAAATAATCACACTTACAAGAGCCAAACCAATAACAGAATATGCCCAATCAAAAGGTGCACCTGTAGGAAGGGTTGTACTTTCGATGAGAAGATTAATTGAGTTATCATCAATATCTACCGATCCTTCAACAGTTCTTTCACGATGCCAAGCATAATCATAATCTAAGTAGGTTAGTAAGCCTGTTCCAATATTGAATCTTATTTCAACATTTCTTGAAGTTGTCTCAATAGTTTTTTCCCAATTCACAGAATCGAGTAAGTCGTCCACGATTTCTAATTCTTCGATTTGAAGTTTTATAGTCCATGTTTTTGAACTTAGCTTGGATGATTGAGTAACTTTTATATTATTGTATCCATAAAATCCGTGGTATTCTATTTCTTCTTCTGCTGTTGCAACTGCATGTGGGAAATTTTCATTTAGAATTTCAAAATAATTGTAAACTCCAGTTACATTTTCATATGTTGTTGGTTGTAAGAAGAACTCATCCATACCTATAGTCATCAGTCCTATCCAATTAAGATCCAGCAATCCAATCTCGCTTGTTATATTGGTTTTAAATTCATCATTAAGATAAAATTCTCCCCAAATATTAGCCGGATTTAGTAACTCTGATGGGGTTCCGTTTGTAACATTATTAATATTGTCTAATAGTATTACAGAGAATTTGTCTCCTTGTTCTAGCGTATCATCTCCGTAAGTAAGAAAAAGTGTGCTTACTGTTCCCAACTGAATTAGTTCTGTAACTTCCCATTCATAAGAAGCTCCAATAGTCAGCTCTGAAGGATAGGCATACTCTTGTCCTTTAACTGTATTTGTTTTAGAAACACTAGTTAAAACTAATATTCCTAAAACCATCACAATGGTTAGTTTAAATTTTATTTTTTTCATATTCTTTTCACCAAATAACCGAAAACTCGATTTATTTAATTCTAAAGAAGCTTTTTCCGAGATATAAACTTTTGGAGATTTATCACACGATTTTCCCGAATCCTTATTAAATTACAAATAAACTAAATAAAAGAAAAGCAATTTCCATCCTATTATAGATAAACAACTTTTGAGGTGAAAGAATGGGTCAAGAAAAGAGAAAAAAGCTGTTCAAGCAGGCTTTTGTATCTCTTCATGGATTAGAAAAAAGAGTTTTCAGATTTTTTTTAAGCAGAAGGGAATTGAGTTTTGTACTTCTTTTGACTATTATTTCAGCTGCAATGCAGATTTCTTTTTCTCTCAGTACTTGGGGGACAATTCACCCAGACGAAATTTTCCAGAGTTTAGAAATAGCACATGATATTGTATATGGTTACGGAACAATTCCCCCTGAATTTCAGGAATCAAACCCAGATATTCCGAGTTATGCAAAGTCTCGATCGTTTCTGTTTCCTATAATTTTCACTATTCCTATGTACTTGGGTAAGCTGTTCGGGTGGAATTATTGGCGTTTTACGATACCGCTTATCCGGATTCTACTTGGAATCAACGGTTCTTTACTTGCACCGTCCACTTATGTACTTGTAAAAAGATACACTAAAGGAAAGAAAGCTTTCGCTGGTGCATCTGCGCTTATTATTACTTTTTCTCCCCTTCTTATGTTTACTTCCTTTAGATCTGTGTCAAACATTTTCTTTTTACCTTGGTTTTTCTTTATAATAAACTCATTCTGGAAAACATTGGAAAACCTTCAGAAGGAGAATGGAGACGAAAGTCAAAGAAAACTCAAAATGAGTAGATCCTTTAGATCTTATCTGAAAATCATTGTACTTTCATTCTTTATTGGTTTAATAATCTACATTCGAATTGATTTTATCATTGGTTTGATAGCTACACTTGTTTTCAAGTTTCCTTATAAGAAAATAAAAGTAATAGCATGTAATTTTCTTGGTTTGGGTTTAGCTGCACTTTTTGGTGGATTGGTTGATTTTATAACTTATGGAGATTTTCTCATTTCACCTATTCAATGGTTCAGATATAATGTATTAGAGGGTTTGAGTGCAACACATGGCGTTCAACCAGTAACCTTCTATCTAGATAGTTTATTTAGTTATATCCCATTGATAATCTTTCTAGTCTTTTGCGCTTTAGTAGTGTTGTGTACACTAGTTTATGCAGCTTGCAAGTATATCAAATACAAAGAGAAGAATTGGATTTTACTCCGAAATATATGTGGTTTTCCTGCTGCTTCAATGATTATCATAGCTCTTTTTTCAATCCCTAGCCATAAGGAATTCCGTTTCGTTTATCTAGGTTTCATTTACTTACATGTAAGTTTAGTAATTTCCCTTTCATTATTTTTTCAAGTATTTTCTCCCAAGATATGTGCTTATAGCACAAAACTCTTTACAAAAATAACCAGAAAAACAGAATCAGCAAAAATCAGTAGAATATTTAATATTACATTTTTAACACTTGTTTTGCTGTTAATTGTGTCAGGTGGAGCAATATCCTCGTATCAGGGATCACAGATGTATGATTGGAAAGCTTATGATTCATTAGCGAGAAGTCTATGGTATGTGGGGCAAATTGACGATTCTAATGGTGTTCTATTGTTTACTCAAGGATCATTAATGAATTCTTATTTTTACCTCCACAAAGACATTCCACTAGATGAACTTGTTAATTTTTGGGAATCATTTCGAATTAGGATAATTATAAGAGATTACGCGAAAGAAAATGAAACGTTTAACTATGTCATCTTTTCCATCTACCAAATAGCTGCAACTCCCTATATCGTTGATGCTCTTATTGAATATAATTATGTTCTTAACCATTCAATAAATGAAATAGCGTTTGTCTACAAATTTAATCAAACTGCATAGACCACCTATTAAATTAGTGTTGCAATAAAACTCTTATTAAATACTATTAAATTAAAATGTATCAAGAGGGTTCTGATGATCGGGATTAGTTTAAAGGAATGGTTGAAGTTATTATATGACAATAAGTTTAACGTAAAACTAAAATTTTTACCAAAGATTTTCGGTATAACTGTAATTAATATTGTCCTTAGTCCTTTCATTATTTATGAACGTGTCAAATATAGAAAAAAAATACTGAATACAGAAATAACAAAAGATCCAATTTTTATTGTAGGTCACTGGAGAAGTGGTACTACTCATTTACACAGAATGTTAGCATTTGATGAGCAGTTTGGTTATATTACTCTAACAGAAACAAGTCTTCCTCATTTGTTTTTAAGTAATTCTAAACTAATCCATGCAATTATGAAACCCTTAATTCCAAAAGAAAGACCAACTGATAAAGTTGGTATGTTTCCTGAAATGCCTCACGAGCATGAATTTGCTTTACTATTTCTTTCCATGCATTCTCCAATTATAATGTTTGCATTTCCTGAAAATATTAATTATTATAGAAAGTATGTTACTCTAGAAAATGTTCCACAGAAGCATATGAAAGAATGGAAGAGTTGGTTTATTTACTTGATTAAGAAACTCACATTAAAAGAAAAGGGCAAACAGCTCATACTGAAGAATCCACCAGATACTAGTCGCATAAATCTTCTTCTAGAACTCTTCCCTAATGCAAAGTTTATTCATATTTATCGTGATCCCTATGATCTTTTCTTTTCTACATTGAAGCTGCACAAACATAATGCTGGAATATATGCTATGCAAAAACAAGATTATGATGCACGCCAGCTGATATTTGAGACCCATGTAGAGATGTATGAAAAATACTATGAGTATATCAAGTTAATCCCCAAAGGTAATCTAGTAGAAGTGAAATTTGAACAACTTAGCAAAAATCCTTATTCTGAATTAGAAAAAATCTATACAGGTTTAGGGTTAGAAGGGTATGAACTTCTGAAAGAAAGAATTAAACCATATCTTGAATCAGTTGCTGGATATCAACCTAGCAAATATGAGATGTCTATCACAGATAAGCAAGAAATTTACTCAATCTGGCACAAAACAATTGATAAGTGGGGATATGAAAAAAATCCTAGAATTTAGATTCTAGGAATAAAACAACCCACCATTAGTTTGCTTTTTTAGCTTGTTCTTCTTTAATGATTTTCACAAATTCTGGGATAATCTCAAACATATCACCAATAATTCCAAAATCTGCAACCTCAAAGATTGGAGCTTCTTTATCTTTATTTATTGCAACAATTGTAT
This sequence comes from Candidatus Heimdallarchaeota archaeon, assembly GCA_021399345.1. Taxonomy (GTDB): domain Archaea; phylum Asgardarchaeota; class Heimdallarchaeia; order Heimdallarchaeales; family Heimdallarchaeaceae; genus UBA460. The sequence goes on along the minus strand of JAAFKI010000112.1, from coordinate 117,608 downwards.
CTGAAGAAGTCATGCCTACAAGATGTTGTACTGCACCTGAAATTCCTAACGCTATGTATAAGGTGGGGGCAACAGTTTTTCCAGATTGTCCTACTTGTTGGGGATGCGGTAACCAGCCTAAATCAACTAGTGGCCTTGAACCAGATACTGTTCCATTTACAGCTTCAGCTAGTTCTTCTATATATTGTAAATTATCCTTTGAACCTATGCCTCTACCTGCAGAAACCAAAATATTTGCTTCTTCTATATTGATGCTTTCTTCATGATAAACGATTTCTTCTATGATTTTAGTTCTTATACTCACTGGTTTAAGAGTTACCTCAACTTCTTCAAGAACTCCTGTTTTGGATACATCCGCCTCTGGTTTAGGAAACACATTAGGTCTAACTGATGACATTTGAGGTCTGGTATAAGGTGATAGTATTGATGCCATAATATTTCCACCAAAAGCTGGACGGGTTTGAACTAACTGTCTTGATTCATTTATATCTAAACCTGTACAATCAGCAGTTAAGCCTAAAGCTAATCTTCCTGCGATTCTAGGTGCTAAATCTCTACCGTTAGGTGTTGCTCCATAAAGAACAATAGATGGCTTTTCAGAAGCGATAACACTTGCAATTACGCTTGTGTATCCATCAGTTGAATAATCTTCTAGTAGTTCATGTTCACAGAGATATACTTTATCTGCCCCATGATGAAAAAGTTCTGGTACTAAATGTCCAACATCATTTCCAGGAAGAACAACAGCTAAGGACTCACCAAGTTTTTCTGTTAGTTCCTTACCTTTTCCAAGTAGTTCAAAAGCCACATTTTTAATGACTTTTTTACCTTCTTTTTTCTCCCACTCTCCCCAGATAAAGACGTTTTTGTATAATGCGATTTCTTCTTCTGATACAGCTTTTCGCTCAATACTCAATGCATTTACGGGACAAGCTCCCACACATGTTCCACAAAGTGTGCATCCTTCAAGTACTTTAGCTTTTTTTGTTTCTGGTTCCACAATTATTGCTGCAAATGGACATACTCTTTCACATATTTTACAGCCAATACATGTTTCAATATCTACGTTCAACATTCATATCACACTCTCAGAAACTTGTTCTCCTTTAGATAATCAAATAATTTCCTTGCTGCTGCTTTCGGATCACTACCATCTATGGTTTGTCCCCCTGATTTGGATGGGGGTGCAAAGATCTTGTCTACTTGAGTGGGTGATGCACTCAATCCTACTTTGCTCTCTTCGATACTCAAATCATCAGCTGAGACTACTTTCAGAGGTTTTTTTCTTGCCTCTAAAACATCTTGCATTGAGGGGATTCTTCTGATGTTAGAACCTTTGCTCATGGTTACTAGAGCTGGCATTTTTGTTGAAAGAATCTGATATCCTGTTTCTGTCTCTCGTTTTACTTCAACTCGCTTGTCGTTGATTACCACATCAACACCATAAGTAATCTGAGGTACTCCAAGTTGTTCAGCTGTTTCAGCTGGTACTTGAGCTGTATCTCCATCAATTGCTTGCTTTCCAGCAAGAATCAAATCAAAATTGGGCTCTAAACCCACAATACCTTCCTTAATAGCAGTAGATGTAGCCCAAACATCTGAACCTGCAAATTTTCTATCAGATAATAGATAAGCTTTATCAGCACCTAATTCCAAACATCGTAGCAAAGCTATTTTTGCTTGAGGTGGTCCCATACTTATTGCTGTAACCTCGATGTTTAACTCAGGATTGTCTTTCTTTAATTTAGCAGCTTGATCCAGAGCATACTCACAATATGGATTTAAGATGGAAGCAACGCCTTCTCGAATGAGTGTGCCTGTTTCAGGATCAACAGCGACCTTATCAGCTTCTGGAACTTGTTTAACTAGTATTACTATTTTCAACTTTTAGCACCTCTACCAAAAATATTACCACAATTAAAAACACAATTTGGATCTAATGAGAACTTAATTTCTCTCATTTGAAGAACTCCTTCTTCCCCATACATGATTTGAAGGTATTCGTGTTTGATTTTTCCAATTCCATGCTCTGCAGAAACTGAACCACCAAACTGAACAGCTTTCTTTGCAAATTTTTTATAGATTTTCTTTCCTAATTCTAAATCATTAATGTCTCGTGGGAGAATATTAACATGAACATGATTATCACCAATATGGCCCCACATTACATACTCTAATCCTACTTCTTTGAGAGTATCATAGTAGAATTTCATTATCTCTTTCAAGTACTTGTCTTCAACGGACATGTCTGTTCCTAGCTTATGAATCTCTGGATATTCTTTTTTACGTTCAGCAATAATATTGTTTACAATTTCGGGAACTGCATGTCTAAAGTGTTTAATCCGTGCTATTTCCCTGTCTTCGTATGCACTCCAAGTGTTGCTCAATGAGGAATTACTTTCTACTAGCATGTTGGAAATTTCACTAAAATATTCGCTTAGGGTTTCCTCAGAGTAAGGTAGATCAAAAGAAATTGCTGTTGTTATGTCTTCAGCTATTATTGGCATATCAACAAACTTAGGATCTTCTTTTTGTTTATTTCTCAATAAGGTGAGGGCATGGTCTTCAAAAAATTCAATAAATTCTGGTTTTATTTTTTCACTTGTTCTAAGTTTAATTACGAAATCTAGAGCATCGTTTTCATTTTTGAAAAATACTACATTGGACATCTGTGGTGTGTGTTCTTTCAGCCAAACATCAGCTTCAGTAATCGCACCAAATACCCCTTCTGAACCAATAAAAAGATCAATAAGATCCATATCTGGTTTGGTATATAGTCCAGCAGCATTCTTTGCTCCTGGCATTTTATAAGTTGGTAATTTTAATTCATAGTCTCCTTTAGAGGTCTTTACAATGAATTTTCCATCTATCGCCTTGTATTTTCCTCTAGGGATAACCAATACTTCTCCTGTACCTATAATTACACGAATTCTTCTTATCCACTCTCTTGTGGCACCATATTTGAAAGAACGTGCTCCACTAGCATTTGCTCCAATAGTACCACCAATAGATGCGGTCATTTCAGTGGGATCTACAGGATAATAATGAGTATTTTCTTCTTCAAATTTCTGGACCCAATTCCCTTCTTGAGGAATACTTTGATCAAGTTCAAGTTTTTTCAATTTTACTATGTGGTTTATTTCATGCAAAGAAATAGCTGGTTGTACTCTAAGAAACCATTTCTTAGCCTCTTCATCATAACCAAGGCCAATGATACTATCCATCCTCTCTAGAGAAAGAACGGCCCCACCAAAAGGAACTGCACTACCGACAATTCCGGTTCGTGCAGCTGATATCGTGATCATAAGCTCCTCTTCTTTCATCTTTTTAATGAGCGCGACTATTTCCTCCTCGGTATTTGGGAAAAATAAATATTCAGCATGCCCTCCACTTATCTTGGATTCATCTACTAGATAACTTGGAAAGTCTTCTGAAATAATCATCTCACCTTTGACTGAACGAATATTTTCAAATGGTACATCTTCAATTTGTTGAGCCACAATAACATTGTTAGGCAATACGTGCTCCTCCTAATACATTTTTACACTTAATCGTGCATGGACAATAAGCGTATAAAAAAGTAATTACTTGTACACTTAATTAATATAAATGCAATATCTTTAAATGAGTGTTTTTTAGATGATTTGTCAAGATGACCAAAATTAAAGTAATATATGGATCTGAATGGTGTGGTGATTGTACAAGAACAAAAAAATATCTTGATGAAAGAGGTATCCCTTATGCTTGGATAGATACCGATTCAAGTGCAGAAGGGGCAAAGAAGATAGAAGAATTAAACAAAGGCGGGGAAGAGTTCCAACAATAGTATTTGAAGATGGGTCGATTCTTATAGAACCTACAAATAAAGAATTAAAGAAGAAACTGAAAGAATAAGAAGAAATTGTTTTCTTTACTTTGTTTTTTCAACAAGTGATTCTTCCTTTTGTTTTGTATTTTTGCTTGGACTAGACTCCTTCAGAATTGGTTCAACGCCAAGCTTTTGCAACGCTTTAGTGTATTCGTCAGTGAGAAAGAAATTTTTCAAAATGACCCAGTTTGTAAGAATGATAACAGGGAGTTTATCAATGCCAGATGCACAATGATGGTTGCTGTTAGTAAGACTCTCTTTTTTATCAATAGCTCCACACTTCAAACAAATTCGCAATCGGGAAGAACGATCATGGAGCTTTGAGATAGTTTCACTATATAATTCTAAACCGGTACTTAAGGGAGCATCAGCTAAATCTTGCACATATCTACGGGCTCTGGATTTGATTTGTGTTTTTTCAACATTTTTAATTACAGGCAAGATTTTACCTCCTATCTATATTATTGTTTGCAGTAATATATATATGTATATCTCAAGGTAATAATTTCCCAAAGTCATATTATTACTGCAAATAAAATCACTTAAGCGGAAATATTTGCCCCTATTTATGGCATTTATTGAAGGGGTTATACGAGTTCATAAGCATAAATATCGCCTATATGGTCATTTTGTCGTTTTTAATAATATTTCTTTTATTACTGCAAAATGCGGTAATTTATTACTGCACAACGATGCTTAAATAGGTTACTGCACAATGCTGTAATAGAACCAATCCTAAGGTGTAAAAAAATGAACAAAAACGAAATAAAAAAACTGCTGGATCCCGAGGTTCGAAGACTTTACGAGGATCTCAATAAACTCATGAAAACTCTATCCAACCGATATTCAGACAAGAACTTGGATATCTATGAGCAATACCTGACTGCAACCATTAGCTTCTACTCTAACCTGAACCTGAGGAGATTTGCAAACATTTGAGGTGTAAAGAAATGTATAAACAAGAAGTAAGTATAATTTTGGACCGAAAGATTAAGGCACTCCGCAAGGAGTTGAATAAGCTCAAAAGAGCTCGTCGCACTAGAAGAGCAAAAGCTCGTTCTAGATTTCCAATCAGGAAATACCTGATTTACGGGTAAGCTAGAGTCTTACCATTTTCAAATAGAGGTGAAATGAATGGCATCCAAAGTTCAAGTAGAAACAGTGCGCCAAATAGTAATTGACAATATGAAAGTTTTGTATGATTTTGAATTTATTGATGAGGATCTCTATTATTCTTTCATCAAGCAACTTATGGAAGGATTATCTGATCGCGATAACAAAAAGTCCCGACCTGATAAAGAGATTTCCAGGGAAAGCATAGAGAACAAAGTGAGAAAGGCTAAGGACAAAGCACTTGCTCAAAAATTGCTCCTGTTTGGGTCGCTTTACTATTAATTGGTGAAGGTGAATACACTGTTTAAAACAACTCTCTCTCTGAACGATCAAATCCGAGCCCATGAAGGGTTCATTAATTTTTTACAATTACTTGAAAAAGATTCAGGAGAAAAAAGAAAAATTCTAGGAGGTGAAAAAGAATGAAAAGATCTGTTAAAGAATTATTAGCTCGACTAAATTTTACTAGACCTGAAATTAACCTAACTAGAATATTATTAGTATCTCTACCATTGATCGTAGCTTTGATTGTATCTCTAGCCAGTATAAACTTATCCTATAATAATGTTGTAGCTGCAAATGAAAATTACTCTGAATATGTGATAATTGCTTCAGTAGATAATGCTGCAATTGAAGTACTCAGAACTAATGAGATTAATTATGCTGATATATATGTGGTTAGAGCAGCTTTAGGTAACACAGCTGTTGTTGATTTAGTTAGATTAGATGCAGTTGATGATGTGACTGAGGAATTAACTAGAATATCTATAGTTGATGGTGTAGAATGTGTTTTAGTTAGGTCTACTAAAACAAATGCTGACATATATGTAGTTAGATAATTGTAACGAGGAAGAAAGTGATCAAAATCATTTTCTTCTTTCGAATTTTTTTAGAAACAAAACCGAGGTGGTATAAATGGCTAAAAACGTAAATAACACTAGAAGAAAAATGTGGATAGAAAAAACAAGAACAAACGTAGGAACACTCCTGGGGTATACAATACTCATAGTGTTTTCAGTTGCTTTGTTTGTAGTAGCATTTTTATCTCTAGCAAACTTATCTTAAGCTCTCTTTTTTTATAAATTTAATACTTTAACCAAGAATAGGAAATTTGTGCCAAAGGGACAAACTTTAAATGATGTAGGACTTAATAATACATGAGGATACAAATGGCAGATATGTCTAATGCAAAAAAGAAAGTAATTCGATCCCGAGCAAAACACTTTGCTATTGACTTATGGGATGCTCCGCTTAATCAAGGCTTACATTTGTATCAGGAAACAATGAATGATTTATACAAAAAATCTTCTCGCTTAAGAATATGTTTGAAATGTGGAGCTATTGATACAATACAAGATTTAACTGAAGATACCCATAATTGTGCATTAGATTTTAATAGTTTCCCTGTTTTGGTGACTACTAGTTGGATTAAAATGGCTGACTTCTTCTTAACAGATAAACGTGTTAAGGCACTTCATAAGATTGGAGTAGAGACAGATCAAGAAGTTGAAGCAGTTACAGTTACCACTTATCCTGAGGTTTCAGAGATTGTAGCCTCTTCCTCATCTAAGGCAAAATCTAAAGCTGATTCCACTGATCGAATAGGGTAGTTTTATAATCTTTTTTTTGTTCTTTCAAGTTGTCTTAAAGGCGACATCTTATTAATATTATAGGTAATTTTTACCGCAAATCTGAAAAGCCCTTTAACTGTTGTTTAACGTTTCTAAATAGGTGAATTGCGTGTGTGCAAGCCTTTACACATATGTTTAAGATGTCGCACATAGTCCGACATTAGCCTTTTTCTTTGTGACAACATTTTCCTACTCAAAGCCCCTTATATATGATGTCGCAACAAGTCCTACATGTGAAAGAATTCACAAGGTGAAAAAAAATGAACCATGATGAAGTTTCAAACTTGTTGGATCAAAAGGTTAGGGGACTCCAAAAGGAGTTAAAGCAGCTCAAGAAAGCTCGTCGCGCCCTCAGATCTAAAGCTCGTTTAAGTTTAGCTTTTCAGCAATACCCTCTTGCAGGGTAAGCTGAAGCTTTCCCTTTTTCTATAATCGACTTGGAGGTGAAAAAGAATGATAAACAGACCACAATGGATCTATAAAATTGAAAGACCAGTTGTACATCTCTGGAGAATTCTCCGAATCGCTCTGCCAGTATTTCTATATGCTCTTGGTGTAGTTTTTGGAGGAGCTCTAGTAGCAGTAAGATATCTATAAGATTTAGAGAAGTGATTTAACCACTTTTCCTCTTCTTATTCTTCTTGCATTTATGATTATATCTTGATCAACCTTCTATCTGGTTGATCTCTATCGCGCTGATTGTTTCTTGCTGAAACACTCACTACCGCAGACACTTCGTCTGCTAAGGATCAGGATCTGAGCTAAGATGAATGTTCGTGTGCTGCAAGTTTTTCATCTTGCTCCCCTGATACCTGTATCACGCACGTTATGAAACTTGGTTAAACTTGCCAGAGGCTTTCTAACCGTCGTTTAAGTGGGTCCCCTCACGTGCGTTGAGGGGAAGTCATCCAGACTTTGTTCTGGAATAGTAAGTGGACCTTCAGCATAGAGCTAGCTAGGCTCCCCGTTTCATTGTAAGTTCACTGAGAGACAACCACTTGTGTAGTTGCGAAACAGGCAGGTGCTGAAGCGCACACTATCTAGCTTTCTATGTGTACTTTCATATATAAACCCGAAGAAAAAAAAACACCCATGCTTCTCTTTCCTACATCTCCCCATAACTAGGTAGAGGACGCATGGCAAGATTAGTCAACTTCACCACAAACAGTTGTGCACGGTCAGGAAAGTACCCATCCTCTTCTGGTGGAGTACAAAGAAGCTGATCACAAAAGAGGTGAAATAAAAATGATGTCAAATATTAATCAGATAAAAAGAAAAGCTAGAATGGAAAAAGCAAGATCCTATTTTGGTATGTTTCTAGTTTATGCTATCTCCATATGTGTTTTAATAGTAATTGGATTGCTCTCCTTATCTGCTTTATCTCAGTCATTTTAAGTATCATGTTGAATATTAGTCCTTAATTCATTTTTTTTTTTGAATCTTGAAACGAGAATCAATTATTTTTTACATAATATATACCTCATATTTACCTATTTTGGAAGAGTGCTTTCAGATTCACTATTATATCTTCGGATATCTATGCAGAGGTTATAGAGATACCTTAATATGTCGGTATGGATTCAATCATAATGGCAAGGGGTGTAGTATGCCAAAAATATCAAATGCTGAAAAATCATTTATAAAATCAATTGCAAGACGCTATGCAATGGGATTATGGGTATCTCCCTTCAATGAAGGGCTATTAGTTTATTCAGAAACTTTTGAAGCACTGTATATTAGATCTGCCAGGTGGAAATTCTGTCTTAAGTGTGGGATTATTGAACCCACCGAGTTGATGATTGATGATGGAGAGCTTGGTGGTGATAAGTATTCAGAAGAGAAGAAATCTGAATTAAAAGAGAGAATCCATGAATGCACTTTAGGTACGAATCGTTTTCCTGTTTTAATTACTACATCATGGTATAAACTGAGAGACTTCTTCATGTCAAAGAAGCATATAAGAGCTCTAGAAAATGCAGGAGTAACAGACAAACCGGATCAGATACCAATAATACGCGAAATATTTGCAGTTGCAGAAGAAAACAAATTGCCTGAAGCAATAAAAATTGGGGAGACATCCTAAATCTAAAGGATTATTCTTACATTTTATTTAATTAGAGGCACTGGTTGTCTTTTTTTCTACATTTTGAACCCCCATTGCTTTGAGGAGTTTCTTATAATTACTTTTAATGAAGAAATCTCTTAGTTTCATCCAAGAAGTTGGTATTAGTGACTGGATTTTGTGACAAGATACTTGGGGGTAGTTTGGATCCTTATGGATAAAATCCGTAGGTAAATCTATATTACCACAAATCAAACAATATCTCCATCTAGCTGATCTACTATAGAGAGACTTGAAAACTTCATAGAAGATATAAGAGCCTTTTTGAATGAAAGGGTTGCAATTAAACAACTGAAATCCTCTGCCAATATTCTGATCTCTTGTTTTTCTTTATTTGGTATATCTGGCATTCTTCATTCAACTTTTTGTACTTGGAATACTGTACAAATTATAAGTATTATGTAGTGACCTCTTTCTTTCTCCTAAATTTTTCCATTCTGATGAATTTCAGTATTAGAAGGTTTAGCTCTTAAAGTTGCAATAACAAAGTCTTTTAAAGCTAGAAAAATTAAGTAGCTTAGAGTTGAAGAAGATAAGAAAAATAGAATTTCTATCTTGTTCAAAAATTAAAACTATGAAAAAATTTGAAGCGAAAACATTCGTCATAATGATACTTAGTTTGATTAAAAAGATACACGAATGATACTAATGAAATTTAAAGATTACAAGATTAATGACCAAATAAAGCAAGCTTTACAAGAAATGGGAATTCATACACCCACAGATATTCAAGAAAAAGCTATTCCCGAGATACTAAAGGGAGAAAAAACACATATTTTATCGCAAGCTAAAACAGGTACAGGAAAGACATTAGCTTTCGCTATACCAATTACCGAAGAACTCGACCCCACACTAAGAAAAGTTCAAGCAGTAATTTTAGTTCCTACAAGAGAGTTATGTAAACAAGTTTATACAGTAATTACCAAACTGAATACACATAGAAGATTAAAAGCTGTTGAGGTTTATGGAGGAGTTTCCATCAACAGACAAATAGAAAATATCCGCTCAGGAGCTCAGATTGTTGTAGCCACTCCTGGAAGACTAATAGATTTATTCAATAGAAAAGCAATTTCTTTCAGAGAAGTGAGTTTTGTAGTACTTGACGAGGCTGATCGCATGCTCGATATGGGATTTCTCCCAGATGTTAATTATATTCTATTTGAAGCAATGAAAGATGTCTACCCTAGATTTCTTCTGTTCTCAGCTACTATGCTACCTGAAGTAAAAGACATAATGCTTGATTATAGTTTAGAAGAGAACATCGTAGAGATAGATGTTAGTAGAGATGATTTGACTGTAGGTTCTTGCAAACAATATTACTATGAAGTACCGGATCCTAAGAAAAAATACAACTCCTTTGTTAATATTCTATTAAGAGAAAAACCAAAATCAAGTATTGTTTTTGTTAATACTAAAAGATGGGGTGCAAACCTGGAGCGAAAACTGACCAACGATAAAAGAATCCATATGAGGGTAGGTGCGCTTCAGGGAGATATGTCACAAAGACAAAGAGAAATTTCTATGCGAGAGTTTAGAAAAGATAAAATCACATGTCTTATTGCTACAGATGTCGCAGCAAGAGGATTAGACATCCCTCACGTTTCTCATATCTTCAATTATGATCTACCTATCGGAAATCCTGAAAATTATATTCATAGAATAGGAAGAACTTCAAGGATGGAAAGAGCAGGTGTCGCAATCTCTCTAATAGATGGCGAAGAAAGGAATATGATTAGACGTATTGAGATGTTTATGAAGAAAGACATCCGAAGATATTACTTATACAAACAAGAAAGAGAACAAGATCGTGAAAGACATGGTCGATTTCCTAAGACTAAACCTTCACAAGATAAAAAATCTTCACCAAGTCAGAAACCAGAAGATTTCGAAGACGAAGACTTTCCTGAAACATTCGCAGATACATCAATTTATGGATGATCTTTTTTTCTTTTTATATTGATAAAATTTCTTCAGTTAGTAAACTTGCTTTACTCATCTTCTAGTTCTTCAAAATTAAGACGAAAATGAGTCGAAGCCAAAAACCTTTCAGGATTTTTTATGAAAAGATCTAAGCAAGGTGTATCGCAAAAAAACAATTTCTTACCTTTATAGATCGTTGTGACTTCTTTTGCAGGAAGTTCTCCCCCACAGCATGTTTTTAGTAATTTAGTCTGTTCACTCATATTGATAATTCTCCCAATCACAAATTATGAGTGTTGTGGATTAACAAAAATCTATTTTTTGGTAAATAACTACATTAAAAAGAAAAAACGAACTAAGTCTCTTTATGAAAGTGCTTACTTATCACTTTAGAAGTAATATGTCATTTGACGAGATAATGAAATTAGCAGAGTCTAGGGAAAGTCAATACAAGGATGTACCAGGATTAACACAGATTGTCTATATGAAAGATGAACGAATAAATCAATATGGAAGTATTATGTTCTTTGACAATGAGACCAATTTGAATAATTTTCGAACTTCCGAATTAGTAAAAAGCATTAAGGAAGTTTATGATTTAGTAGGATTGCCAGAAGTTAGAATTTTTGATGTAATTAAACAACTTTCCAACTAAGATTCAAGTACCTAGATGTAGATCTCGTTTTCTATCGTCTATTGGGTTCTATGTACTATTTCATTGCTTCATAAACCCATTCAGGGACATTTGGTTTTACTTCAGATGCAATTGGAGACTCATATTTTGTTGAACCTAGTCTCTTTTTCAATTCAGCTTTGGCCTCATTAACAAGTTCAACATTTTCCATAAACTCCAATGCTGTTAAAGACATCACTTTTGCAGCTGCTATCATTCCTTTGTGGCTTATACTAGTTGTACATTGAGTTACCTCTTGCCAAGAATGACCGGGAGTGCCTAAAATGACACAAGATGTTCCTATTTGTGAAGTCGGTACTACCCAGCTTACATCCCCTACATCAGTTGAACCAGGAAGAGTAAACTCTGGTAAAGTATTTGGGAGGATAGCATCAAAGATAATTTTAGTTTTGATCTTTTCAATCATATCTTCTCCCAGTTCTTCTTTAAATGCTCCAAATGTGTTTAGTTCAGGAAGTTCTCCTTCATTGAAGGTTTGACGAAGTTTCTTACCGAATTCTATTTCTTCTTCTGTATATTGGGGGGCTCCCACTTCTTTGAATTTCTCAAATAGTACTTCCCCTACAACATTATTTGGTATAAGATTAGATGCAGCTTTATCGAAGATTATCTCAACTTCAGTTTCTGTCATTAATGCTGCTCCTTTAGCTATTTTTTTCACCCTTTCGTAAATTTCTTTTGTTTGTGAAGAAGTCGGAGCACGAATTAAATACAATACTTCGGCATCTGCTTGGACTACATTAGGCGCATTTCCTCCTGTATTTGTGATAGCGTAATGCAATCTAGCCTGAGTTATAATATGCTCTCGTAAGTAGTTCGCACCTATATTCATGAGTTCAACTGCATCCAAAGCCGATCGACCCATATGAGGTGCTGCTGCTGCATGGGCACTTATACCCTTAAAACGGAAGTATACTTGAATATTGGATAAACTAGATAAGTTGAATATGAAGTTTGTACTAAAGGGATGCCAACACAAAGCAATATCAACAGCATCGAATAATCCTTCTCTAACCATGTATGTTTTGCCAGATCCACCTTCCTCCCCAGGACATCCATAATATTGAATGATACCTGGAATTTTATGAGATTCAAGATAGTGTTTAACAGCGATCGCAGCTGCTAGACTCCCTGCTCCAAGTAGATTATGACCACAGCCATGACCACTAGCTCCTTCTTCCACAGGAGTTTTTTCAAATACTCCTGATTTTTGACTTAAACCTGATAAGGCGTCGTATTCACCTAAAACAGCTATAATAGGTCCTTCTTCTCCATAAGAAGCAACAAAAGCTGTAGGCATATCTGCTACACCTTTAGTAACTTCAAAACCTTCCTCTTCCAAAACCTTGATTTGCAGCTTAGCAGATTTGATTTCTTCAAAGCGAATTTCTGCATATTCCCAGATTTTATCAGAAATATCTATGAATCTTTGTTGATTAGCATCAATCCAGTGAATTATGTCGGAGGAATTAGTCATTGTAAATACCTTATGAAGAGAAGTCTATTGGCTTAGTTTTAATCTTTTTCATGAACACATCCTTAAGATTCTAGATTTTTACAAAAAACTAATAAGAAGTGAAGAATTACTATAAGCAATTTGAGATTATGAAGTGAGAACATGAAAGGGGTATTTTCTACTGAACTAAAAGAAATAGAACAATTAATTATTAGCAGTAAGTATCAAGAATCTCTAAAACAATTGAATAATCTTCTGAAAAGAAAGGAACTTCTTGAAGAAGAAATTATTCAAGCAAAAATCCTCAAAGCAAAAATATTTCTCGATATTCAACCATTCTCTGAGGCATTAGAAAATGCTAAACAAGCTTATGAAAAAAGTGTCAAAATCGGTGATACATTCTTAATTTTCGATTCAGCTATGGCTTATGCTCGATCCTCTAGCTACTTAGGCATAGGCGAATCAGCTAGCGAAAAAATGAAGCATGCAATAGAAGTTCTTGAAAAATACAAGGATAAAGAATCACCAGAATATCTCAAAAGGAAAGCAAGAATTCTTACATTTGGGATTAGTAGTAGATCAGAAAAATACATGGATAAAATAGATCAAGCTATAGATATATTTGAACAAGTAGGAGACGAGTATCAGAAAGCTTGGCATCTATTTGGCAAAGCTTATGCTTTTTTTGAACAGGGGGATTATTCTAAGAGTGGGAATTATTATAATCAAAGTTTGAAGATTTTTACAGAACTAGGTAATATTGTGGGAATTATTGCATGTACAACTAATATTGCAGCAGTTTTTATTCAAAAAGGAGAACTAGACGAATATCTTAGATACTCATTGAAGGCACTATCATATGCGGAAGAGATTGATTCTTCTTACAGCTTGGGTGCAATATATGCTGATTTAGGGTTCTATTATTGGCAAAAAGGGGAATTGGAAACTTCATTACAATATTATAAGAAATCGTTAGGGCAAATAAAAAGAGGGAAGCTTTTTGGAAATAGACATTATCTTGCTGTACTTTTCAGAACAAATTTAGTTTATCTTGAACAAGGAAAATACGAAGATATAAAACAAAACTTAGAAAAAATGGAAATAGTCGCTACTATTAGAAGTTTGCAAGATGCAAGTGTTGAAAGCTATCCCTTAGTGCATATTTACAATCTAGCTCAATCTATCTATCTTAAAGCGCGTTCTTTTGATGATAATCAAGATAAAATAGAAAAAATGTTGAAGGAGATTGTTCAAGAGAAGTTGATTTATATAGAAATGAACAGGATGGCTTTATTTCATTTATGTGATTTTTATCTTCGAAGATTGAAACAGACCAACGATTTAGAATTGCTTTTACCTCTTAAACAAACTATAAATCAACTAGATGAACTTGCAAAAAAGCAGAAATCATCGGTTTTACTTGCTGAAACCTATATGCTCAAATCTCATTTAGCACTAATAGAACTTAAAATTGAAGAAGCAAAAATAATGTTAGAAAAAGCCCAAAATATTGCAGATGAAAAAGGTATAACTCGCTTAGCGACACTAATTTCTAATGAATACGATCATCTTCTAGAACAAATTAGCAGCTGGGAAAGTTTCACTACTAAACTTCCAAATATTGCTGATCGTATGGAGTTAACTCATTTAGAGGATATGATGAATAAGCTAATTAAGAATAGAATAAGCTTTGCAGATGTTTCTCATGAAATTGAAGATCCAAGTATTTTCCTGATTATGGATAAAACTGGTCATGTTGTCTTTTCAGATAATTTTGAAGATATTCCTCTAGAAAATGATTTAGTTGAGGGGATAATAACTACAATACATGACTTTCTAGAAGAAAAAGAACCTGATAAAAACACTTCTTATCGTCTTCAATTTAGGAATTTTGGCATAGTTCTTTATCACAGTGAAAATATGCTACTTAGTTATGTCTTTGTTGGTAAATCTTATTCTGCTGTACAGAAAATAAAGAAACTTATCACTGATTTTAGCACATTTTCAGAAATCTGGGGTGATTTAAGCACAAAAATAAACTCCAATCAAGAACTGAGTTTGTCTGACAGAACAAGATTATCTGATTATTTAGAATCAATCTTTGTCTAATTTTTCAATAACTCTGAGCTTTGTTTTAAAACCGTATCAAACTTTCTTTCCAGTATCTCTCTCTGCTCAGGTGTAGATTCTGAAAGAAGACTAACAAAAAATTTCTTTGCTTGCTTAATCATCTCTTTAGTTACCTCTATTCTATCTCTTAGAGGTCTATTATTTAACTCGGCTATTGTAATTCTACGCATCCTCTGCCAATTACTCATGACTTTCCATGTGAATCCCTTAATAGCTGCTTCAGGTATTGGCACCAGTTCATTCATGATTTTTGTTATGGAGTCAACCATGTCTTGTTGAGCAGGATCTAGATGAAGCTTCTTGTATTCTTCCTCAGCTTTATCTATCTCTTCTTGATCGAATTTCAACTCCACAGTTTCAGCAGTCATTATGTTCACCATGTCATTTTGAGTTATCACTATGTAGAGATTTCACTATAAGTAAGCTACAGAGAGTTGAAATGTATTTATATCTTGTTTTAGTAGTAAAATATGAGTAATGCCGGATAAATGTATTTGAAAGAGAATCTTACTTCATTGCATATTCTAGAGCAGCCATTGCATGAAGGGTGGTTGTGTCAAATACAGGTATGGGACTGTCTTTCTGCTTAATTAATAAGGGGATTTCAGTACATCCTAGGATAACTCCTTCAGCTCCCTCTTGTTGTAATCTTTCAATTACTTCTAGATATCCTCTTTTAGATTCAGACTTTATTATATTAAACGTCAGTTCGTTGAAAATGATTTCATTAATAAATTCTTGATCTTCTTGGTTAGGTACAATAATTTCTAGATTATATCTTTGGAATGCTTTTTGAAAGAAATCTGATTGCATTGTGAAAATTGTCCCCAAAAGACCTATTTTCTTCAGATTTTTGGATTTAGCAGCTTCTGCAGTTACATCCAATATACTAATCATCGGGGTCTTGATTTTCTTTTGTAATCTTTCAAAGACTTTGTGAATGGTATTGGTTGCAATGATGATAACTTCTGCACCTGCATGTTCTAGATTTTTAGCAGATTGGAAAATGATATTAAAAACTCCATCCCAATCGTTATTACTCATTAAATTTACAGCTTCTTCTAAATCTAGACTATCTATTATGAGTAGAGGTGAAGACTTTCCCCCTTTTCGTTTGTTATATTCCTTGATTAGTATCTTATAATACTCAATAGTAGATTCAGCACTCAGTCCACCTATTATACCTATTTTCTTCATCAATTTCATTTCCTTTCCCCTCTTTTATGACTTTCGCATTATCTAGGCTTAAAATTTTGGGAAAAGTATATATCATCTCTCGCTATAATTGTATCTATCTTTTTACAAATTAAAAAGGTTAAAAAATAAAAAAGGTCAAAAATATGTCAAAAAGTTCAAGTATTAAAGTAACTGCAATTGTCCTTGTTTTAGCTATTGGTGGGGGTGCTTTCTTTGTAGGATGGCTAATGGGGAATGATTGGCAGTTTAATAGTGACCCAGCTAAAATTACTCCAACAATTGATGGTGTAATTGAGAAACGTGAATGGTTACAAAGTTCGTACTATAATATACCATTTTACTTAGATATAGATAATGAAATTGATCCAGTCGTAGACTTGGCCAATGTAGATGGATGGAATTACCTTTCGGTAGCGGAAGATGATGATTTCTACTATATTGCATTAGACTTATGTTCTGACAGAACGAATAATGAAGACGGTGAATGGCTTGCTTTTCACTTAGCAAATCGTTTACCTGATACTTGGGATTCGAAACTCGCTTTGTTTTCATTAGAAGATTATGGATATGAGTATTTATTCTATAATGTAAGTGGTGATAATGTGTTCGATTTTGAATTAAATCCAATTCCTAGCACACATGTTTACCCAGATATCCCGATTGTACCAGAAATGGATACATTAGAAGTACTTAGAGGAAATACAACTGGAGATTTTTATGATTTCTGGACAGAATATGATAACAGCAACTATACAGGAAGTTCTTATAATTATGAGAGTGGTGGATTTTGGTTGGCAGGAGACTTCTTAGATATCCAATTTGGAGTCAATATCACTGAAAAGATCCCAGATGAAATAATTGGATTGTTCATGGCAAGTGTAACTGATATGGATTTAGAATATAGACTAAAAGCTAATTTAACCTCAAATCCAGTAGGACACTTTGGAGTACCTGATGAGTTTTATTGCTCTTTTGCAGAACACGGTGGAATACCAGGAAACATGAGTGAAGGTACATTTCTAAATGATGTTAACGAAATAAGTTTCGCTGCAGATACAATAGTAAGCGGTTCAGTAGACCTCAATCATAATAATATCAATGCTTCAAATGGAATGTTTTATTTCACAATTCACTGCTGGAATGATGAAGATGTAGTTCCAACTGCATATGAACTCCAAATCGATAAACTTTCACTTAGAATCACAGGGGGTGACATAGCATCGATAGTTGGTAACACCATTGCTTCTGGAAACTATGATATTGGTTATTCTTATGGTTCTAGTGAAAATTGTGCAGAAGATCATAGGATGTTTGAGTTCAAAATTGCGAAATCTGAATTCCCACCACTAGAAGATGACCTTCTCTATCTAAATGTGGCAGGTTATGGAACTATGGCTATAGTAGGGACAAATTATTGGATGTTTCCACTATATGGCTATCCACTTCCTCCTGTTTACTGGTCTATCTCAGATTCTCATGCCTTTCTAACTTTAGATATGAGCATAACATAATGTTATGTTATTTTCTTCTTTTTTTCTTATTTTCACTAACTTTAGTTTTCTAAAGTAATCAAACTTTGGTTGTATAAATGAGAACCTATTCAAAAAGGGAAGAATAAGAAATGCTGAGCAAAAATGAAACACAAAGCAATCAAAATAACAATCGGTTTAGCGTTTCTAGCATTACTTGTAGTTACTCAAGTAAGTGCAGATGATCAAGACTTCTTATGGATAGAAGATAACAACCAAGTGACATTTTCTTATTATGACATGCACTTTATTGCCAAAGCTGGAGGGCAAGTTCCTAAATTCCAATTTATGACAGATGCAGGATTTGAATACAATGTTATGTTCCATTCACTTACTGAATATCTAGATTATAATGAAGATGGAGTATTCCAGTTTAATGAAACAGGTTTATGGAAGGAAGAAGCTCCACCAGGTCCAGTATTCTCAAACACACTCCCATTATCAAGTGTAAGATTCATTTTCAGTGGTTTTGATGTTGAATATACTGAAGGAACTGAAGAACTATCTGCTGTTCATTTCAACTATACTTCTGAAACAATCAATGCACCTAATTATGGTGATTTTGAGATCACAATTGTTGTTCATCTATATCTAGCTGATCAAGTAATCGATGGATATGAATTAAAGGGTGGTCAAGAGATGAAATTTGATATTATCATGGATAATTGGCCATGGCAAAGAGAAGATTCAAACCTTGCATTACGATTCGATTTCATACCAATGAATACAGCATACAATTATAGACTCAACGATACTAATGGTAATCCTATAAACGCAAATGAAAACACAACCGGCTATGAATACAAAGTACTCAACCATGGAGACGCAGTAAAAGAGCAGATCTCTATTGGTGAAGAACAATACCAAGCATTCTTCGCTTATGCAAATCAAGCCCAATACTTGATTAACAATTCTTATGAATACAAGACAGTTAATTGTTCAGTCTCTTCCTTAGGCGATGGTTCTGTCCAAACATACTTGAGCTTTGAGCACTTTGATGATGAAGTAACATATGACCCTTCAGTTGGAACATTAGAAGATCCTGTAATTGATAAAGCAGGTTTTGGAGTAATCGAAATAGTGACAATTACTTCAGTATCAGTTTTAGCAATAACATTGTTAAGTAGAAAAATTGTGAAGAAGTAATTCTTCTATCTTTTTTTTTAAATAATTCCAGAATAAACTGAGCTAATTTACTCTCTTTTTCTATTCTATTTTTTGAAATACTAACACGCTCTTTTTTTCCTCTATGAACTTGAACTTATTATTCTGTGTTATGATGTCTACCAAACAATCCTTAGACTTTCCTGACTTCTGGATAGCAATTATCCCTTCGTCCTTCAAGATTCTATGCATTTCTAATATGACCCTATCAATGATACTATATAATGAATGAATAACACCAAAGAAGAAAGCTATATCTATACTGGAATCCTTCAAAGTTGTTTCAGTTACATCAACAATCATAGCTTTAACATTCTTAACACCAGCTTTAGCGATTTTTTTCTTAACCTTTCTAATAGCAAAAGGATTGATATCTATAGCATAAATGAACCCTTTGTCACCAACAATTTCTGCAGATGGTAATGTGAAAAATCCTGGACCACACCCTACTTCAAGAACATTATCTCCTTCTTTTAAACCTGCAGGCAACAAGAGTTTTTTTGGGTTCATAGAAAGACTATATAATTTATCGTGAATAAAGGAAATAAACCAAAATTCTACTCTATCATGAAGTGACATTTTTACCAAATAACAGTTATTGCATATTATTTCTTAAATCTACTCCAATGGATTCAAAAAGAGGTTTTTTCAGATAAAAGAAAACTTATATGTAACTTGTTCTAGTACACCCTCAACAGAAGAGTGATTCTCATGCCAGATATACTTGCTTCAGATAAATCTGAAATTCGGGAAATAGCGAAAAAATATGCTCAAGAGCTTTGGACTATCCCTTTTGATAAAGGTATTGTAGCATATGTTAAAACAAACAACGAACTGTTTATTCATCCCGCAAGATGGAGATATTGTTTTAAATGTGGTTTGATTCTCAAAACTACTCTAGGTAGAGATACAAAAACTAAGGATGAAACAATCAATCATTCTTGCATTTTGGAATTTGAAGATGTCCCTTTATTAGTAAAAACCTCATGGTTTCAACTACGAAAATTCTTCCTAATCCAAAAGCAACACAATAAGATTCTAAAAGAGATTGGATTATCTGAGATACCTAAACTTAAAATTGTTGTTAAACAAGTTAAAGCCGAAGCGATCAAAACAGAAGTTTCTGAAGCAATATCCGAAGAATCTAAATGAACGAATCTTTTATATTTACTTTTCGTTTACCTATTCTACAAAATACTTATATGTAGCAAATACATTACATAGGGTGTGACAAAAAAGTTACAAAACTAAGGTGTGAAAATGAAAAATAAAAAAATACTATCAATAACAATTTTTTCTATACTACTTCTGTTATTTCTTCTCCCTAGTAATATGATTACCACCACTAATGCTTTTTCTCAAAATGATCTTTTGCCCTCTATAAAGGCTGATCCTATTATATTGATTGACGATGATTCAGATTTTGCTAGCTATCCTGGATATGGAAATGAAACACATCCATACATCATACAAGGTAAAGATATTGAGGTGGGGGAAGGTGAATCTGGAATTACTGTTGCAAATACAACAAAATACTTTGAAATTAGAAACAACGAGATTTCCCGATTAGGAGTTAGTTCAACATTATCTGGAATATTAATTGAAAATGTTAAAAGTAACACGGCTAAGATAATTAACAACAATTTAATGCTATTAGGAAACGGCATTTATGTTGAAGATTCTAAAGGTACAGTAATTGAGGATAATACTCTCGTATATGTTAAGGGTATCATTCTGAAAAATTGTACTAATTCAAGAATAAAAAACAATGATATTTACAAACTAGTTCCTCCAAGCTTGACATTCAAAAACAACTTTGAAAACGAACTTCGATCAAACCCAGAAGAACCTGGAAATTATCTTAAATATAGCGATGACCCCGAAGATTATTCAGTAATATTTGTTTATGATTGCTCAGACACTAACATTACAGAGAACTATATGAATCTTGAAGAAAGTACTCTCTTCGCAGGGATTTATATAACAAATTCTGATAGAATTTTGGTTAAAGAAAACATAGTGAAGAACATAGCAATGGATGGACTTCCTGATTTCGAACATTGGGAAATTGCGGGTATATTTATGAATATTGTCTCCTATGCAGATATAATTAACAATACCTTTGAAGCAAATGAAAAAAATAACCTTCTTGTTATTAATTCTGAAAATCTTCAAATCTCAAATAATTCCTTTATTGGAAGTGAGGTCTTTGGATTAGAATTGCAAAGTACAATTAACACCAATATAACCTACAATACTATTCAACAGCACCCAAGCTTTGGTATAGTTCTTGATGTTGCTGTTTCTAATATAATTATCCACCATAATCATTTCATAGATAATAATATTGGAAATTCTCAAGCAAGTGATTCTGGAGCTAACAACATTTGGTTTGATACTACTACCAACGAAGGAAACTGGTGGAATAACTGGTACGGCGGAGATTATGTCATTGCTGGAACAGCCAGTTCTGTTGACCCTTATCCTCTAGGAACCCCCCTTATAGTCCCTGAGCTTTCACAAAAGATTGGTTTAGTATTTTTCCTAACCTCAATTTCTATAATAATTCTAGTAATTAGAAGAAGTAGGAAGAAATAGTCCAATACCTTCATTTTTCCTTTTTTTGTTTATATTTCTGAAGATTTAGTTTTGATTCATGTAAGTACTGATTCTTAAGCATAAGAAATTTATATGCAAAAATGTATTTAACGTGTTAAATCTCTAATTTGGATGTTTCAAATGCCGTCTCTACAATCTAATTTACAATTAGCTAAGAAGTTCTTGATTAGTGAAAAACACAGGAGCTTTTCAATCTTAATAAAAGAAATTGAAGAGAATGACAGAATAACCCCTTTTCAAAGGCTTGAAACATTAATCTTGCGAATGCTTCTAATCGATAGAGTTGATTTTTTTGGAGACAGAGATGAATTAACAGCTGAGACAAATAAACTTCTAGAAGATATTGCTCCACCAATGGAATTAGAAATTATTGAATTAATGGATTCTAGTTCCAAAATTCCTGAAACTTTACAACTAAAAACAAGAAACTTGCTAAAAAAGCAATCAAAAGAAGTAAGACATAAATGTATTATCTTGTTAAAAGCAAAAACAAAATTTCAATATAAGTATAATATCCAATTCTCTCTTTTTAACCACTATTTAGAAACAATTCTGAATATAATAAGAGATTTCAATGAAGAGTTCTATTATTCAGAATTTTTGAATGATTTATGTTGGTCATTGATGTATGTGGGTGATTCTGATAAATCTATAGAGAAATCTCAAGAATTGCATTTACTTGCTAAAAAACTCAATTATAAAGAGCTAATAATGAGATCTTTAGCTTGCTTTAGGTATGCTTATACTGAAAAGGGATTCTTTAAAATAGCAATAGATTATGGTCTTCAATACTTAGAATACGCAAAAGAATCTACCTCTCAATATAGAAAATGGCATTCAATGATACATTTGAGTTTTGCTTATGTTCATAGTGGAGACATGATTAATAGCTCAAAATATGAAGAGTTGGCTATTCTTTATGAGAAAGGATTAAGTAGCGATTCTTATGTGGGGTGGAGACAATTGCTCAGAGGGTGTAAAAACTATTACCATGGAAATCTTTCAGAAGCTCTAGAAAACTATCAGTTTGTTCTGGAAGCTTTTCACGATTCAAAACAATTTCTTACTTTGGGAGATGCTTACGGCTATCTCGGAGAAACTTTTTATCAAAAAGGAGAATTGGATCAAGCAATAGAATATAGTAAGAAAAGCTTAGAATTTAGACAAAAATATGAATGTACTATTCATGTTGCGATGGCTTATTTCAACCTAATTACATTTTATGCTGAACAAAGAAATTTTGTAAAAGCAGAAGAATACTTGTTTGAGCTAGCTAAACTTAATGAGTCAAATCCAAATAAGAGGATATCCATTTATTATCAAGTTAGTCAGGCTATCTTTCTAAGATATAATAAAGAGAATCAACCAAAAGCTAAAGAGATTTTTGAAAAAGTGATTGAAGATCAAATTTCGTTCTTTAAAGCAACAGAGAAATCCTACCTTTATCTTTGTGATATTTTACTTGAACAATTTAAAGATACTAAGGACATGAAACTAATTGGAGAATTAAAACAAAATATCAAGAATCTTTCCTATATAGCGGAAAGTAATCAAAACTTCTTATTATTAATAGAATTATATTTCTTACAATCTAAATTATTTATATTAGAGTTCAATGTTGAAGATTCGTTAAATGTACTTGAAGAAGCTCAAAAACTAGCAAATGAAAAAGGATTGAAGAGACTAGAGATACTTATTTCTAACGAATATGATGTTCTTCTGGAACAATTAGATGTCTGGGATGACCTTTCCGATCGTTTGCCTTCTTTGGAAGAACGTTTTGAAACAACTCACATTGAGGAGATTCTGAGTAAAGTGATGACTAGATGGGTTAACTACACGGATGTTATAATCGAAAAAGAACAACCTATTTTCTTTATAATTTTTAATAATGAGGGGAGAATAGAATTTTCAGATTCATTCTCATCTAGAACTTTAGAGGAAACCAAATTTTCAGATTTATATCCTAAGATTCTAGAAAGAAGAGAACTATTAGAAACTGATGTTTCTATAATTCGAATTAAATTTCGTGAATTTATGTGTATTTTATCGAAATCTCAAGGATTATTCCTCTGTTATGTTTTTGTTGGCAAATCATTTTTAGCTAAACAGAAATTTACCCGATTCGTGGATTATTTCTCAGATTCTGACATCACAAATACTCTGAATGATTTTGTGCTAAATAAGAAAAACATCGATTTAGAAACTAGGATTCAATTATCATCACTTGTTAAACAATATCTTATTTAATTTCTTGGAATAACGTTTTGATTATTTTTATATTTAGAAAAAAACACCTTCTAGGTATTCAGATAATTGTTTTCTATCAGAATAAGACAACTCTTCCTTGTTCTTTAGTTTACCAAAAAACTCCTGCCACCCACTTGTAAAAGTGCGAAATTCCTTGATGAGGGAATTTATTCTCTGCAAAGCATGATAAGATTTTCCAATGAAAGCATATACTAGAAATATGTCTTCTTGAGCATTAATCGCAACTGTATAATTTTTATGTTTTATCCTCTTGGTTGTTTCAGACGGAAACATTGATCTTGAATTGAGTCTATTGATAAATGATAATATTTCTCCAAGTAATTCACCTTCCAGAGATACTTCATTGAATTTCTCAGAAAACAGAATGACTCCTTCCTTATTCAGCAGTAAGAAAAATACTGGTGCTTCTTCTTCATCAACAATGCTTTCATGTATAATATAGTCTCTCATCATTTTGTTTAGATAATTTTCAATATGAGTAAATTCAAACCTTTCTTCTAAGCTTGGTAAATACGTTGACATATCTTCCCAAGTACTCAATTGATCTAAGAGAATATCAAATTCATTTGAAACAACCTTAGCAAGTTTAGTAAGTCCTTTTTCCTCTGCAATAGATTGTGCTTTTCCTAATAGCGATTGGCTTTTTTCAATGTCTAAATCAATTAGTTCTAGCTTTGATTGCAACAAGAGAGATTGAACAAGCAGAATGACAGATTTTTGCTCTCTAGCCATTTCTGCTAACTCTTGTATCCTATTTTTTAGTTTCCCAAATGCATCCAAATCATTTGAAGTTTGTATTTTCTTTAGATATACATCACATAGATGGAAGATTACTAAACCATTTAACTCAAGATAAACAAGTTCTTCATCAGCAACTTCCTCGAGAAGAAGTGTAGCTTCATTCCAACAATCATCATCTGTTTTTGTTTTAAGAAAAACAGCTTTTGCAAGATGGTAGAATAGTTTGAAAACAGGAGTATCTTTCATTAGGAATAAGAGCTCAATCTGTTCAATATTCTTGAGTGCTTCATCATAATGTTCCATTTCAATAAGAACTAAATTCATTCGGAATAGAGTCCATGGTAAATGACGTGTACTTACAACTTTAGCTTCTTTAAAAGTGGAAACAGATTTCTTATAATAATCAAGTGAGGATTTAAGATCTCTTTTTAACCAATATAAATAACCTAGATCCAAATACAAGCAGGCTATAAAATATAAGTCATCACCTTCTTCAATTAGCGTTTTTGTTTGCAAGAAATAATCCAGGGCTTGTTCTAATTCCCCTTTATGCAAATAGGTAACGGCTAAAGAAAACATAGCACTGGTGATTCCCCAGTAGTAATCTATTTCTTCAGCAAGACCTAATGCTTGTTGATTTAGTTTAAGAGATTTTGTGATTCCTCCAGACCAAAGATAAGTACAAGCTTGCGTATGGTATGAATCAACTAATATTCTATCAAATCCAAATTTCTTAGAGATTTCAATACTTTCTTCAAGATTTTCTATAGCTTGTTCAAAACTATCACTTTTCATAGTTAGAAATATAGCTTTTCTGAGAAAATAATCTGAAGAATCTTTATCTTCAATTGATTCAAGTATTTGACCTGCAAGTTTAACTTTTTCCTTTCTCAATTCATATTCTCCAGCAATAAAGTAAATGTAAGGAAAATATACGAGTGAATCAAACATTAGGTGTTTATTATTTAGTTTTTGGCTTTCCTCAAAGGCTTTTTCACCAAGCTTTATAGCTTCAGCATACTTAGCTAATTCAGAATATACCCGATATCTAAAAATAGTACATTTTGTCTTCTCCACTGCAGAAATTGCTTCCTGAGATGATGTTGAATCAATATGCTCTAAAGCCACGTTATACTTTCCCTTATCTATGAGCGATTCTATCTCTTCTAACTCTTTAACGAAAATTCCTTTCATCTTGCTCTATCAACTGTTTAATCACAATATTAACTCACCAGGTTTTATAATACTTTCCAATAATTTGAGATAATTTACTTACTAGATCATTAAACCTAAGTTATACAGAAGATTTATTATATGTGTCAGATTCTAGTACACGTAGGAGTAGGATTTTCATTGCCAGATATAACTGATGCTGAAAAATCACAGATTAGGGAGATAGCAAAACAATATGCTGTCTCTATTTGGAGGATACCTTTTAACGAAGGATTGATTCTCTATGTGAAAACAAATGAAAAGTTAAATATACATCCCGCAAGGTGGAAATTCTGCTTAAAATGTGGAGATATACTGAAATCCAAAACCCAGAAAGATCTAAAGGAAGGAGAAGAGTTAGAAAAGCACAAATGTTTATTAGACGTGCATGATTTTCCGGTTCTCATTAAAACCTCTTGGTATAAACTAAAGGAATTCTTCTTAACAGATACTTACAAGGACTTCATGAAGGAAGCAGGTATCGATAGACTCCCCTCACTGACCTTGGTTACTAAAATATCAAAGGAAACAAAGGAATCAGAACAAACGAAGATTCCTGCAACTGAAAAAGAACGAGTATAATTTTTCTTTCTTTTATTTTTATAGAATCGCAATTTTTTTGAGAAAACTTTTTATATGCGTCTATTCTTGTCACATATGTATGTGGCAAAACAAGATACATATGTGTGTCCTGTTATGTTGCATATTCATTTGGAGGTTAAAAAATGAATAAGAAAAAAACTGTAATCTTGCTGAGTGGATTTTGCATTCTACTTTTTGGATTACTGCCTGTTGCTGCTGCAAATGACTATGTTACTTATGGAGACGTTGTAGCTAGTTTCAATGCAATGCTAAACGGTGGAAATTCTTTGACATTCAACGCTGAGTTCGATGTTATTGAAAGAGAAACATTACCTGCAATTCTTGATGGTAGATTTAATGGAGGAAGAATTGTTCCATGGTACGATGGATTGACTTACAACTATGAAGATGCTCATGGTATTTATGGAGCAATTTACGTAACTGAAAATGTTCTTCAATTAGCTCAATTCATTATGTGGTATTATTTTGGAGTTATTTTCACATATGATAATATCAACAAAGGATGTATGGAGTATCTCTCTTGGTTTACTACCACTGCTACCTTAAACGGAGAACCACTGGAAATGACATATACACCACTTAAGAAAGGTATTGGTGTTGATATCCATGGTGACCCAATATTATGGTGGTTTAATGTAGGAGCTTTGTTCAAGCCTGGAGCACTAGAACCTGGTACATATCACTTAGTTACATATTATTGGATGAACCCTATGGGTATATTCCCTGGGCCAATTCCCAATTTCATAACACCACCTGACGACATTTGGTTCACTATACTATGATAGAATGCAAAATCACCTTTTCATTTTTTTTTCACCAAAGAACAAAACGAAAATTTGATCGAAACATAAAATTAGGAGGTTAAAAAACATGCCAAAATTTCTAGCAATACACCCTTTCCCAGAACCAGCTCCTGTTGAAGCTGCAACTCCTATAGGTCAAGGAGTTAAAGCTTTCTGTACTGCTGATGCTTACTGGGTTAAAAGTTGGGCAATCTTAAATGAAAAAGGTCACATTATGAAGATTCTCTGTCAATGGGATGCAAAAAATATTGATGCTATTAAAGCAATCATAGATAAGATACCTAATTTACCTACTGAAGGTATTTATCCCTTAGGAATTTTTCAAGCTGAAGATTTCAGACAATAGTTAATCTATCCGGAATCTTCTTTCATTTTTTTCACCTTATGCAGAGAGATGGAATATGCCGGACATTACCGATAGGAAAAAAGAACTAATAAGATCCATCGCTAAAAAATACTGTTCTATTTTGTCAAAGATTCCTTTTGAAGAGGGAATATTACTTTATTCTGAATCTTATCAAAAACTTTCTATGTCATCAGCAAGATGGCGAATTTGTCTTCTCTGTGGAGAAATAGGACATCCTGAGATTTTCTCATATTCTAACCACAAATGTACATCCCTTACATCTTACGAGTTCCCTATTCTTGTTAAGACTTCTTGGATAAAACTTGAAGATTTCTTTCTTTTAGAGATATCTTTGGAAATTTTGAAAGAGAGAAATTCAAATTTAGAAGCATGAAGTAGTAATTAGATCTAAACCTTCCTTTTACTATGAAGATTATTCAAATTCAATTTAACTTGTTTCAATTTCTTTCCATGCAATGGATAGAAGTACAGAGCTATGAAAGCAAGTACTAAAAATGCAAGAGGAAGAATACCTAATCCTAAACGGATTCCAAATAGAGCTTCAGAAGATTGTATATCTAAATGGGAATCATAGCCGTAAAACTTGATTATTGCAGTAAAAACGAATATTATGAGTGATGAAGCTGGTTTTGTGATAAGTGCATTTGTTCCAAAAAACATTCCCTCTCTTCTATTATTGGTTTTAAGTTCATCTTCATCTGCAATGTCACCAACCATAGGATTTACTAAAAGCCACCAAAGTGCTGACATCCATAAACATAGTCCATATGAGATAGCCATGAGGACTATAGAATTAGCGAAAAATAGGCCTAAACACCCTATTATCATTAGAATTATAGCTATGAAAAAACTATTTCTTAGTCCATATTTCTTCTGTAATCTCTCGTAAACAAATAATAAAGGAATATAAACTACACCCGTTACAACACTAATGATTAGTACCTCAATTCCATTTAACATAAATACATATTTGAAGTGCAGAGGTATAATAGCAACTAAATTCAGGGTAACTGCATTCATCATAAAAGAAAAAATAACGAAGAAAATAAATGATTTTGATTTCAAGGTTTCTTTAATTGCTGCAAATATAGGTAAAGGTTCTGTACCTTCTTTTTCAAGTGAATGTTCTTTTAGTTTGTATGCCCCAAAACCCATGAATAAGGCAGCAACTATACCTCCTGCAATAAATATCAATGACATATCGATATTACTAAGCTTAGTTGAAGTTAGTACTAGATTAGGCGCAAGTGAAGCTATTCCTACAGGTAGCAAGCTAACCAGCATAGAGATTAGCATTATTCTAGTTCGTTCATTAGTACTTGTAGTTTGATCGGTTTGAAGCGCACTTATATTCAAACCAGCTATAGTTAACCCAGTATCAAAAATAAATAGAGAAATAAGAAGGAAAATGAAAAGCCAAGTTTGTGACCATGAAGGAAATGCAAACCAGAACATGGTATAGCCAATAAAGTAGATTGGTGTAGATAAACGGATGAAAAAAGTTCTTTTTCCTCTTTTATCCAGTCTTTTTTTATCTGACATATAGCCAAATATAGGGTCATTTATTGCATTCCAAACGGCAAAAATAATCATAACAATCCCATAGCTTTGAGGATTCATATGTAATATATCAACATAAAAACCAAACAAAGCCCCAGCAAAGAAAACACTAAACATATCAGAGCCAGATTTAGTAAGACCGATGTAGATTTTTTGGCGAGAAGACACACTTTGGTCACTATTCACTGAATTACTGAAGTCGTCTAATTCCTCACTGCTCATTTCTTTACCTTCTCAACACATTCTTAGTCTTCTTTATCAATTTTATCCAACATCTCGTTAATCTAGAAAATTAATTTTCAAGACTGAAGAAAAAAAAGAAGGCACCCCTTAAATCTGTTCAATCGAAGTCTTTTAAAGCACTGCCAACAAGAACTCTTGTAGTTGAGGAAGATTAGAAATAAGTGATTATTTGCTTAAGTTTTTTTCAACGTCCAAATAATTACTTAAAATCATGCCTCAAGGAATTGATACTTGATTTTAGGTTAAACCAAAAAAGTGGTATCAATGAAATTTCAAGATTACGATTTAAATAATCAAATTAAACTCGCTTTAAACGATATGGGGATTTATGATCCAACCAAAATTCAGAGTAAAGCGATTCCTAGACTTCTTGATAGGGGAAAAACACATATCCTTGGTCAAGCTAAAACTGGAACTGGAAAAACATTAGCTTTCGCGATTCCAATAACAAACCAGATTAATCCTAAACATAGATATATTCAAGCTGTTGTATTAGTACCTACTAGAGAATTATGTAAACAAGTGTACAGTGTGTTTACTAAATTGAATAAATATAGAAAATTGAAAGCCGTTGAAATATATGGTGGAGTCTCTCTCGAGAAACAAAGAAAAGAGATTAAGGCTGGAGCACAGATTGTTATAGCTACTCCAGGAAGACTTATGGATCTATACAGAAGAAAAGCTATTTCCTTTAGGGATGTAAGGTTTGTAGTACTTGACGAGGCTGATAGAATGCTTGATATGGGATTCCTTCCAGATATCCAATACATTCTTTTTGATGCAATGAGAGGTGTTTATCCTCGCTTATTACTTTTTTCAGCTACCATGCTTAAACAGATAAGAAAAATTGCTCATCAGTTTAGTAATGGTGAGAGTTTGGTTGAGATAAATGTTAGCAAGGATGATCTAACAGTAGAAAACTGTCAACAGTATTATTACAGAGTCAAACCTGACAAGAAATATTCCACATTTGTTTCTATACTCAGAAAGGAACGTCCTAAATCCGCAATTATCTTTGTTAATACAAGGAGATGGGCAGATAAACTAAAAAAACGCTTATCTCAAGAAAGAGGATTGCGTTTAAGATTCAACACTTTGCATGGTGATAAAACACAAGGTCAAAGAGAGTATGTCTTGAGAAGTTTCAGAGAAAAGAAAATTGATTGCTTAATAGCCACAAATGTAGCCGCAAGAGGACTAGACATTCCACATGTAACTCATATTTTCAACTTTGATTTGCCAAGGGAAGGACCTGAAATATATGTTCATCGAATAGGAAGGACTTCAAGAATGGAAAATGAAGGAAAAGCAATTTCACTAGTTACTAATGAACAAATGGAAGTGCTTAACAAAATAGAAGACTTCATGAGGAAACCAATACAAAGGCTAAGTTTCGACAAAGTAAGAACTGATAGAAGCAAACAATCCAAATCAAATCAAGCTACAAGCTTTAACCAAAATAAAAAGAAGATTCCAATTACTATGCCCGCAAGTGATTAAATTGAAGGTTATGACATAATCATACCCCTCCCCTCATACTTTTTAGGATTCATATTTCTTAAAAAAGAGCGAAAAATTCCTTTGTAATATATATCTCTTCTGAATCACGAAAACTTTAAATTTTTCAACTCATTACCTATTTTTTGTGTTTAACTTATAAACACAGGATTTGAAACTAAATGGACAAAGAGAAATACTATAAGTATATGTTCCTTTCAGGAGTTCTCTATAACCTTGGCGCAGGATTGCTTTTTGGATTGCTACCTATTTTCATTGCAGGTTTTCTACCTGCCTTTGGAATTGAGAATCCTCCAAGCCTGATTTTCCTACACCTAGTTATAGTTCTTGTCTTTGGACTTGCAATAGCATACTTCTTAGCAATGAAGGATCTTCCAAAGGCACGAAGCCTAGCGCTAGTTGGTGGAATATCTAAAATCCTATTCTTTCTAACAGCTGTAATATACTTTATACTAGCCCTTACAACTCCTATAAGTGGATGTAGCTGGGCAATGGTTCTAATTTTAGTACCTGACCTGATTCAAGGTTCAATGTTTCTAGAATTCTTTTTCAAATACGATAAATTTAAATAACGGTTAGAAACATAACTTTTCTTTTTTTAATGAGATACTTGCATATATTTAATGACATTCGCATGAACATACTTAAGGACTTTTAATCTGCAACACTCTCGAAGGCTTTCAAATTCACAAGAGGTTTTAAAAAAGTAAGAAATGATGAAAAAAAGAGGTGAATGAAATGAAAATCGCAATTTTATATGATAGTAGGTACGGTAACACGGAACAATTAGCAGAATTCTTAGGAGAAAAAGCAAAAGATGGTGGTCATGAGGTTCAACTATTCAGAACTAAAAAGACTAAACCAGCAAATTTACTTGCGTTCCAACCAGTAGCAATATTGGTAGGTGGTCCAACACATTTTGGTCAACCTGCTCGCACTCTTAGAAAATATATAGAGAAATTAGGGAAACTTAGACAAGCATCAACTATGCAAAAAGCAGCTGTCTTTAATTGCTACACTGGTGATGATGTTTCCATAACTATCCAGAACCAGATTTCCACTGCTCTTCCCAAAATTGAAATACTCGAAAAAACTCTCCCAATCCGTACTGGTGATGGAACTGGAGAAAATTGGAATAAGGTAATGTTACAGAACAATTGGAAAGAAGAGGCAAGTAGCTTCACCTTAGCTTTCTTATCCTTCTTATCCTAGATTCAAAAGGTTATGTAGCTGTTAATAATTTTCAGGGTCTAGAATAAATCTTGTTAAACACCATATCGAAGAATTTACCAACCATTTTTTTTAGTGGATTTAATCTTACAGGATAATAGTAATCAGAATCAAACCATCCATTTTCCATATAATAAGTATAATCTCGAAAATTCTCATTAAGCATTTGTTTTATGCTTGACCGTGCCATTCTAAAAATCATTAGCTTAAACATGCCAGGAGTTGGGTATTCTTGTTTTACTAATTTTGAATAGAATCTTTTACTATGTTTGTCAATTATCTTGTCAATTTTTTTCTGACCTTTTTCTGTCATTGGTTCAAGTGTTGTTATACAACTACCTTTGACAACATTAAAGCCTAATCCACTTCCAATGAAATTGAAATACTTTACAATTTTTTTACCTCTATATACTCCCTGTGCAACTATACTGGTGAATGTTTTCCCGAAAAATCTTGGACGATGAAAAATAAAACCAAGTCGATCGAGGAACACTTTCATCATTCCAGATACTTGAAAAGAGTAATTAGGCGTTGCGAAAATTACTCCGTCTGATTCCATCATTTTTTCGATCAGTATATCTCTATCATCTTTCAATGGACATAATTCTTCACCCTTGTCTAAGCATAATTTGCAACCAATACATATTTCTAAGTCATAATCATTTAGCTGAACTATCTCATATTCTAAATCCCCAAATGATTGTAAATTTTGCAAAAATCTTTCAGAATTATTATAAGTATGCTTCTTTCTTGCACTACCAACAAATACAGTAACTTTCGTTCTAATCACCAAGATTTCTATCTAATGAATCAAATGTGAATGAAATAATATAGTTTTGGATACTTAATTACACTAGTAACCATCATCTAATAAGGTGCCTTCTTGTATGAACGACCTTACTGGAAGATGAATGTCTTTGCAGCAAAATGAAAAATAATAAATAATTCAATAAGCAAGGCAAAGAAGCAAGATATTTGTTTTTTTCGATTTTTATTCATTGCTCCCCTCATTAAATCCTTTTATAGTACTTTGATGGAAAACCATCTGATGAAGATTAAAGAAAAATCACAAATGTGTTATCGATTTCTAACCTCCCCTAAGGTTGTGAAACTGAGTTGGATTGGAATTGTTATCACGTGGATTGGGGGCACCATCGTTGCACTTCTGATTGCCCAATTAGATCCCATTGGACCTACAACTGACCTTGCGGGATTTAATCCCCTCATAAACTACATCAGTGATCTTGGAAATCAAGATCTTACCCCGATGCCGATCATCATGAATTGGGCCATGATGACCACTGCCTTGCTCATGATATCACCCGCTCTCTATTTGATAATTCTCCTTCAAGGGGATGGTTCGAAATTAATCAGAAAAATATTGGCGTACTTGACTTCCATCAGTATGCTGATCGGCATGCTGGGCTTATTTTTTACAGGAGTAATTTCAGAGGATGTTGGCGAAGTATGGGATCTGCTCTTTCCGATCGGCTACCCGTGGCATGATCTGACTGCTGATATTGCATTTTATCTTTTCATGGGCAGTGGAATTTTGGTCGCCTCGCAATTTATAATTTTTCCCGATATCCTTAGGGACAAGTTAGGGTTAGACAAATCGAAAATTCGAAGGGTAAGAATATTCTATATCATTAACTCATGGATTATTACGCCGGTATGCTTTG
This sequence comes from Candidatus Heimdallarchaeota archaeon, assembly GCA_021399345.1. Taxonomy (GTDB): domain Archaea; phylum Asgardarchaeota; class Heimdallarchaeia; order Heimdallarchaeales; family Heimdallarchaeaceae; genus UBA460. The sequence continues at coordinate 83,935 of JAAFKI010000112.1, read as the reverse complement.
CATTTTTCTATACGGTGCCTTATTTATGGTATACAGATGAATTCTGGACCTTTTTACCGACATGGCAATGGGCACCAATTTGGGAATGGTTATTAATGATTAGCTTAACTGCATGGATGTTATCAGCAAGCAGATTGATGGTTAAACATCTCAAACACGAGAAGTCGAAGTAACACAAAAAAAGCCAATCATCTCCATAGTTTTTTTATATTTCTTCGATTTGATGATCTAAGGATGAATGAGTGGGTAACAATTGACTCTCTTTACATCTTAAAAGAAACAAAAAGAATTGATATTGATAATTAATTGATTTCCATAAACACTTAATAAGGTTAGAATTGTTAATTTTTTATGACAAAGTGGGATTATACAACTGATGTTTTAATTGTCGGTTCAGGTGGAGGGGGAATGACAGCAGCTCTTGTGACGAAGAAAGCTGGTTTAGATGTTATAGTTTTAGAAAAGTCACAATATTATGGTGGTTCTACTGCTCTTTCTGGAGGAGGAGTTTGGATACCAAATAATTATCTTCTGAAGAAATATGGTGTTGAAGATTCAATAGAAAAAGCTAGAATTTACATGGATAATACTGTAGGTGATCGTGTTCCTTCAGAATTCAAAGATGCTTATCTAGATAATGCTCCTAAAATGATAGATTGGTTGAGGGAAAATACCAAAGTCAAATTTCTTTTTGTTCCAAACTACTCGGATTATCATCCAGAAAGACCTGGTGGAATAGCTAAAGGTCGAGCTCTAGAAGGTAAACCGTTCAACGGAAGAAAACTCAAGAAAGATTTGAAACATATTAATGCATTACCATATGATGTTCCTCTTGGAATTAGTTTTTCTATCTCAGAGTATCATAATTTAGGAATGATTATGTCAACTTGGGCTGGAAAATGGACAGCTCTTAAAGCAGGGATGCGAGCTATCTTTGGTTTATTGATTCGCTATAGACACCTTACTTTAGGGAATGCTCTAATTGGTAGGTTGAGAAAGTCTATGCAAGATGATAACATTCCTCTCTGGCTTAACTCACCCTTTGAAGATTTAATATTGGAAAAAGACAAAGTAGTTGGTGTAATTGCTAAGAAAGAAGGTTCTGAAATAAGAATAAAAGCTGAACATGGTGTAATTTTTGCAGCTGGAGGTTTTCCACATAACCTAGAAATGAGAGAAAAATATCACCCCCAACCTATAACAACTGAATGGACATCAGCACATTTTGGAAATACTGGAGACGCGATTTTATCAGGAATGAAACATGGTGCTGCTGTCGATCTTATGGATGATGCTTGGTGGGGTCCCTCATCTGCTCCACATGAAGAACCACCTTTCTTCCATGTTGGTGAAAGAGGTTACCCTGGAGGAATTATGGTTAACAAAGCAGGTAAGCGTTTTACTAATGAATCTGCAAGTTATGTTGTAGTTGTACATGATATGTATGAAAAACATTCAGAAGAAATAGCTCATGTCCCATGTTATTTCATTTTTGATCAACGTTTCAAATCGAAATATATGTTTGGATTAGTTTTCCCAGGGATGAAGTTTCCTGAAAAATATTTTGAGAGTGGATATATTAAAACTGCTGAAACATTGGAAGAGTTAGCTAAGAAAATCAATGTTAATACACAAAATTTAAGTGAGACCGTTAAACGCTTTAACGACTTTGCTAGAGAAGGAAAGGATCAAGATTTTGGTAGGGGCGACAGCGCATATGACCATTATTATGGAGATCCAAAAGTTAAACCCAATCCAAATCTATATCCTATAGAGCAATCGCCATTTTATGCAGTAGAATTTGTTCCTGGAGATTTAGGAACCAAAGGAGGTCTTGTTACTAACGAACATGCTCAAGTTTTGCGAAAAGATGGATCAATAATTGAGGGATTATATGCTGTTGGTAATAGTTCATCATCTGTTATGGGAAACAGTTATCCCGGTCCTGGTGCAACTGTAGGGCCTACAATGACTTTTGGGTATGTTGCAGCAAAGCACATATCGGAAATGAAGTGACGAGTATAAGATTTAGAAACTTATACTCTCACAGTCATTTATTTGTGGATTAGTGGTACCATACTATTTTTGCATTGCTTTTCTAGCAAAGGAAAGGAGGGTATTAGATAAAATAAACTTATAATGGTTAATTGTTATCTAAGTGTAGTATGAGAAGTCGTCGTTCAATAAATGGTGGAATAACTGTATTCATTTTAGTTTTAATAACATTATTGGTGTTAGGAATTGTTACTGGAATGATTGTATTCTATATATTATTCGGAGTAATCCTTTTCTTCGTTATTCTAGGTGTTATAGCTTTATTCAATTTTCTGAAGAAAACAGGACAAGAAACCTCAAGTACTCGTAGAAGCACCTATAATATTCTTAAGGGTAAAGAAATTAAAGATTTAGAAACAAGATCGGAGAAAGACTAGTTTTATGCGCTTAAATAACATATCTTTACGCCTGTTTCTCTTGTTTAAGCGTGGGTATGTCTTCATTTATTCATTGGATTATCTTTCGTTGGTGTTGGATTGACGGTCCAGAATCTTTCTTTGAGAAGTATTTTAGATGATTTTTAAAGAATAAAAAAACTAAAGCTCTATCTTTAGAACAGTTTAATTTAGCTCTTTAATAAATATCTAGGAAAACTATATTAGTTTAAACGACAAAGCTTCTAGCTTGATAATAATCTCAAAAAAAAACAAAATGGTGAAAAATATGAAAAAAAATGTACTTGCTATTTTAGCTCTTTTCTTACTTACCTTCTCATCCTTTACACTTACAGCTCAACCTCCTGAATGGAGTGAAATTATCGGATTAGGTTATTCTGATAAAATAGTACCTGGTACAGAAATTAGTTGGGAGCTTACAACTTTCGAAACTACTGATCCAGCTGCTGAAAATTGGGAAATTTATCCTGGTCATAATTTAACTGTTGGTGATGTGTTTAATCTTAATGTTACTAAAGATCCAGATGAGATGGGTTTAACACATCCAGCTATTCTGTATACTGGAAGTGAATCCTGGAGTGATTTTTATCTCAATGATGTCTTTATCACAGATAATATATCAAATGTTGATTGGAGAGTATGGAAAAGGGATGAAAGACTCTATGCGGGATATATAGTACCTACAACAATTACATTTGCTAGTGGAGAAGTGAACTATTTTGACTATCTCTATGATTACTATTCGGAACTTGATTATGACGAGGATGGTTCTTTAAAGGTTAAGAAAACTGACAAAACGTTTACTATTGAAGAAGAATATAAAGCCCCACCTGTAGTAATTTTTAGTGGTGGAGCTGCAAAACTAAGCTATACTTACTATTCTAAACTTACCTATAATGTCGAATGGGGTGTTGGAGTTTACCTTGAATTGATAGAAAAAAGTTCCACTATAGAGACTAGAGTTGTTTTAGAAACTGGTATAGATGAAATTGCTGTTCCTTATGAGTGGCTATATGGATTGTTTGCTCTTCTAATTATGGGTCTTGTAACTATTAAAAAGAAGAAATGATTTTTTCCATTCTTCTTTGCTTCTTTTTTTCTTATTCTACTTTATTGCTCAAATCCAAATTTAATACCAGTTAGTTTTTCAGACAGCTCCCATAATTTCTTCGCATCTTCTTCATTATGAGAAGCTTCGTTAGATTCTACTTTGATAGGAAAACCTCTATGTTCATTACGTCCTCTAGGACCGTAGTAATCGCTGCCTTTAACTTCTGGATCAACAGATGCACGAATGGTGGGAAGTGCTCCTTTAGCTGCACTTTGCATAAAGAAACCAAATAATCCCTTCAATATTGGTGCAAGCCACCCCATCATATGGTCAGCTAAATTTGTATTTGACATACCAGGATGTGCTGCAACAGAAATTGCATTAACATTTGCTTCTTTGAATCTCCTATTCAATTCATAAGTAAACAAAAGATTAGCTAGCTTCGAATTTCCATAAGCTTTCACTCTTGAATATTCCTTGCTATCCTCAAACATGAAATCATTAAAATCCATCTCTCCAAATCTGTGACCATTACTACTTACGTTCACTACTCGTGAGTCTTCTGTTTTCATAAGTAAATCATATAATAGTCCAGTTAAAGCAAAGTGGCCAAAATGGTTTGTACCTATTTGACTCTCGAATCCTTCTACTGTTTTTTGATAAGGTACCATCATTATTCCAGCATTATTCACAAGCACATCTAAACGATAATATTTTTCCTTGAATTCAGAAGCAAATTTATTCACAGACTCCAAATTTGCTAAATCAAGTTGCATAATTTCAACAGAAGAATCAGGGATTTCTTTTTGAATTTTAGATAAAGCTTTCTTTGCCTTTTCTAAGTTGCGACTAGCCAGAATGGTCTTCGCACCCTTGCGTGCAAATTCTTTAGCAGCTTCAAAACCTATACCACTGTTTGCACCTGTAACGATGAAAACCTTTTCAGAAAGATTAGGTACATTCTTGGGTGTCCATTTTTCACTCATTTTAATTATCTCCTACAAGAAATTTTGCTCTTGATGTTAAAAAGATGCTTAAAATACAAAATTTTAGAATGGACATTCTATTCAAAAATAGATGAAAAAGAGAAGAGAGAGGTAAAATACTATTTTCCTCTTAAGTTGGGTAGTTTAATTATACCTTTCTTTGACAGGAAGAAGACAGCTACACCTGCAGCTATACCTAGTCCAAATACTAAGCCTAAGACAATTCCTAAGACTCTACCTCTTCCAGGGTAATCCTTACTGTCCAATGGGTCAGTACCAGTTTGTATTTCCTCATAATCTGAGAACCCATCCCCATCACTGTCGGCAGTGAAAGGATCTGTAAAGTAAATTAATACTTCCTCAATTTCAGTAAGATTGTCTCCATCTATGTCTAAGAATGGATATAGGTCAATGCTTCCTCCATCACCCTCTATTGCATAAGTTCCTGTTTCATTCCAGTTTGACCAAAAGTTTCCAATTTCTGAAGTTGCATCATACCACATTATATTTGTCGTTGACCACTCTTCTGCCATATGAGCTGTTTGATTTCCTGTGCTAATAAAGACATTATAAAATACGGTTATATTTTCTGATGACCATATTACTATGGGTATTTCACTCCCTTCGTCTTGCATTAAGCAAGTTATGATATTGAAGTTTATATCTACATTACTTACCTCGTCTAAGGTAAGTCCATATTCAAGCATATTTACTATAGTATTATTATTTATCTGGACATTATTCATATATTCAAATTCCAAACCATATTCAAAATCAGTTATGTAGTTGTTTTGAATAATACTATTATTTACACCTTCAAATTGCATTGCATCACGGTACCCTTCAAAGCTAGAATCTTCTATCAATATTTCTTCAACATTTTCTGCATAAATTCCTGTGTTAGCTTTCACTTCCACATTTCTTACAGAAATATCAGTACAATTATAGATTTGAATTCCGGAATATACATCAACAAAAGAATGGTCTTCTATTAGTACGTTGGTTGAGTTAACTAGATATATTTGTCCATATTGGTCGTCAGTTACAATTTCATCATTTTGATTATATAAAAATCCAAAAGGTTTACCATTGATAATATTGTTTTCAAATGTATTATTCAAAATATATTCAATTTCATCATCAGAGAAATAGAATCCTGAACTGTGAAGGATGTTATCTCTAAAAGTGGTATTTGTAACACGATTTATTCTAATCGCTGAAGAATTTCCATAAAAAATATTATTCTCTACAATATTGTTTTCATCTGTTATTCGAAAGATGGAGCTAGAGTAATCACTTGTTAAATAAACTACGTTGTTTGTAAATTTCACACCTTCTCTAAAGTTAGAGCTCTGTCTTGCTTTAAGCGTATTGTTGTGAATAGTTAGATACAAAGCGTTAGGTCCTCCGATTGACAATGCACCCTCAACTGTACAGTTGATAACAGAAGCTTTTCCTGTCATAGAATCATGAAAGTAAGCCCCATAAGTTGAACCTATCAGATGAGAGTCACGAAGAACATAGTAGGTTGTTGATGATACACCTTTAAAATCAACTGCTAATGAATCTGTTGTATTGATCATTAGATTGTCAATGATATAAGGGTCACCAGTTGCACCTGTTCCTGAGGAGCTATAGGATGCTATGTTAGTATCATTAATTACGATTCCAACTGTTGTAAATAGCTTTATTTCAGATATCTGTTCATCTTCAACTATACTTCCAATATTTCCATCACTCAAAAGTGGAATTAATAAAAGTGCAATAAGAAGAACAGTTAAGCAAACTTTTATTGTTAGTTTATGTTTTTTTATGTTAATCATTTTCTACAGAATTAGGGTCTTTTTTTTCTTCTTAACCTTTATGATAGTCTTTCAAAATACCTTCTTTATCATTTTGTATTAATTCTTTAAATTACAATAATTCTCCGACAAGTTCTATTTACATGGCTATATAAGGGTCTATAGTCTCCAACTGGTAACGAAAGTTAGAAGGTCACACAAAATTGAGTTTTTTCAAAAGTAAGAAATTTATTGCTATTGCCGTTATTTTAGTTATTACTACAGTCACTTTGGCAGTTATTCCACATCCTCCCATAAGGCCTAGAACCATACCTATTGATGATTACTCTTATGCTATCAATTTTACCAAGTATGAACTAGATAGGCTTATGAGAAAAGAGAAACTACCATGTACTGCAGTCAGTCTTATCGTTGATAATGAAACAATCTATCAGAAAGTAACTGGTATGGCTAATATTGAAACAGATATGCAAGCAGATTTGAGCACCGTTTTCAAAGTAGGTTCAATATCTAAATTGTTTACTGCCATTGAGATTATGAAATTATATGAAGAAGGTCTAGTTGATTTGGATGTTTCAATTACAACTTATCTTCCAGATTTCAAAATAAAGAGTCGTTTTAACAGTTCAGCTAATATAACAATTCGTAATATATTGGCCCATCGTTCTGGATTGCCCAGAACTCATAATTTACCTCAATGGGCATGGGATAATAATACATATATCTTCAGAGATATGATTGTTTCATTAGAAGAATCTTATATGGCATATCCTGCTGAACAGCAGTTCAAGTACTCAAACATCGCCTTCAATATCCTTGCTAGAATTATTGAAGTTGTTACAGGAGAATGGTTTGCTTTTCGTATGAGAGATTCTCTATTGCACCCTATAGGGATGGAATCAAGTGGTTTTGTATCATCCTTAATTCCAACACCTCAAAAAATTGCTATGGGTTATTTCAAAGAAGGTAGAAATAATGTACCTTATAATCAATATGATCTTATCGGCATGGCTTCCGGAGGGTTGCACTCTACATTGGGTGATTTGAATAAATTCGCAAAATTCGTCCTTAACAATGGGGAAGTAGATGGTATTCAGATTATCAATGAAACTACACTTTCAATGATGTATGAATCTTATTATTCCAATCCTTCAGATCCACAAAAAGTAGGTATGGGGTTCTTCTTGGATCGATCTTATTTGCCCAACCATGAACTTGCAGCATTCCATGCAGGAACCAATCAAGGAACCAAATCAATAATTGCTTTTGCTCCCGAACAACAGCTAGCCGTGATACTTGTCTCAAATTCAGCAGAATTTGAGGATGATTCAAAAGCTTTAGCATTGGAAATACTTGAGATTATGCACGAAACAAGAACAGGGTTGAAAAAACAGAAAGAGTGTTATGATAAACAAGAAGTTGATATTGAAATTCTGAAAAACTATACTGGAATATATGCAGTTGAAGGTGATGTGGCAGAAATCTATTTGGTACGAAATAAACTCAAAATGAATTATATGGGTTACAATGTTGTGCTTAAACCAATAAACGATACAACCTTTTATGCAGATCATTGGTTAATCAATATAGGAAATATCAAACTAAGGTTTTTTGAGGACTTTTTTATACTCTCATTAGAAGGTGTTCATAATCCTATATGTCTTAAATATTCACCTGATGCAGAGTTGATGAATCATTGGTCTTCTTATCTAGACGATTATGAGGTGTGGTATCGACATTTTTCAATCTATAATACGGAAGAAGTGCCCTTTACTATGATATTGTATTGTGAAGATGGGGTTCTTCGATTTAATATGACTAACTTCGTTCTCCTCCCCCTAAGTCAGACTGAATTGATTATTCAAAGTGGAGCTTTTGAAGGCGAAACAATTGTTAGAGATCCAAACACAGGATTCCTCTATTGGGAAAGTAGAATTTTCAAACCTACTATCTAACTTCTTCTTTTTTATTTTATTGTTACCAATATCTTGTGAATTAGATGCCAAAACATCCAACTTCTCCCCCATATAAATCATCTCTAGTTGTTTCAAAAAGCAAAGAAACTGAAAAACATATGACAACTATCCCTAAACCTATTGTTTGGGGAATACTAGGTTGGTTAGTTTATCTATTAACTGATTTCTATATCTGGTATATAGTAATGGGAAGTAGAACCTACGATGGCCCCATTAACTCAACTTTATTCTTCCTATGGTTCTGTCTATCTCCTGGATTTGCTCAATTCTCTTATGTAGCTTTGATGCTTGAAAAAGAAAATGAAGGGACATCTGGTTGTGGACTCTTATGTTCTATGTTGGATGGACATTTGTGAGTGTTGGTTCTCAATTAATTCCGTGGGATGACAGAGTTATAGAAGTAGCAAGGAATATGAATGAAGCAAGACAAAGACTAACATTTGGCTTAATGACACTTGGTAATCTTATAATTGCGTTCATACTTTGTTATTTCAAAAAGATCCGTCTTCAGGATATCTTGTATCTATTTATAGTTGGTACTTTGGTGGAATTCTGTCTTGAATTTACTTTAACTGTTTCTGGAATTCGTCTTGAACAAGAATCATGGGGTTTTCAGCTGATGGCAATTAATACTTTAATTGAATTCAACATGGGTATAGTGTTAATGTATATTATTCTCGCATTTGTATTCAATATTAGGAATAAACCGATATTCAAAGAAACGCTAGGGTGGAGGGATTTCAGAAATATTAAAACAGATTTTAATCTTGTAAGCGAGATTATTAGAAACAACAAAGATCTCGACAAACTATACAAAGCTGGAAAGATAAGATATTCAAGAGAAGCTATAGAAGCTGACATAAAATATTTAGAAAATAGGGATTTAGAAAAAACCTCTAATACTTAAGTCTTAGAAAATTCCGTTGGTCCTAGAAATAGTGGTAAGAGTTCTCCAATGGAATTTAATGTTACATCGGGTTCAAGTTTTCTAATACTTTCCTTAGTATATTTACCATTAACTCCAAGAATAGCTACAGTTTTGGTTCCGGTTGCTTTCCCTGCTTGAATGTCTTGAGGAAAATCCCCAATCATAACACATGTTTCTGGATGCTTATTCAATACTTTGCAAGCATAAAGAAGGGGTTCAGGATCAGGTTTTATCCTCTTCACAGTATTTCTAGTAACTAGAACATCAAATGAATTCAGAATAGAGAGCTTTTTCTTAGCTCGAGCAACGGTCTTATCTCCTGCATTTGTAACTAATGCCATCTTATATCCTCTAGATTGTAATGTGTTTAACACTTCTTCAACTCCTTCTAAGGGTACAAGCTCTTTGAATGCTAGAGGATCTGCCCTTACTAATTTCATTGCTTTGTAAGCGTCTCGTAAAGATAAGTCTGCATCTTTAATTGCATTGCGAAAAATATTAAATTTTAGAAGCCTTGAACGTTCCATCTGAGTATTCATAACTCTTCCAAGTACTTTTTCGAAAACTTTCTGCCTTTTCTCTCTATCATGGTCAGGTTTTAGTTTATCCATTGCCCTAAAGAAAGGTTCCCACCATCTTTTACCAAGATCGGTTAGAGTACCATCTAAATCGAAGAACAGCGTGTCAATAACCTGAAATGACTTCATCGTTGATGGAATAACTTCATCCTTTTAAAAAGACTATCCATTCCCCCATTTTCAAAATTCTCTATTTATTCTTTCTTAAACGCGAAATTATCAAGATTTGTAGGTGATTTTTTTCTGAAGTTGTATTGAGTCTGATGAGTTTCCAATGTGAAGTGTGAAATCACCTGATTCTACTTTCCAATCTTTTATCTCCATATCATAAAACGCTAAATCTTTGGCTCTTACAATTACTTCTACAGATTTTGTTTCCCCTTTCTCTAAATATATCTTCTCAAATCCTACTAGTTCTTTGATTGGTCTGTCTACAGTAGTTTTTACATCTTCTGAATAAATTTGTATAACCTCACTTCCTGCTCTGTCTCCTGTGTTAGTAACTGAGACGTTTAGTTCCAAATAATCATCCATTGATTTCAAGATATTTTTATCTGAATTAACTTCCTCGAGTCTGAATGTTGTATAAGATAAACCAAAACCAAATGGGAACAAAGGTTCAATTTCATTTTTCTCAAAATATCTATACCCAACATATATTCTCTCTTCATAGTGAAGTTCAAGATTTTCCCCAGGGAAAGATTTCGAAGATTTATGAGCAGGTGAATCTTCTATTCTTTTTGGAAAAGTTAGAGGGATTTTTCCTGATGGATTTACATCACCAAAGAGAATATTAGCTATAGCTCTTCCCCCCTCCATTCCTGGATACCAAGCTTCTAAGATTGCAGGAATATTGTCAAACCATTCATCCATGGAAACAGGATTAGCGTTGATTAATATTACTACTGTATTGGGATTGATTTTAACAGTTTCATTGATTAGTTGTATCTGGTAGGCATTTAAACCTAGTTCTCTTCTATCCATTCCTTCTGTTTCATATCCATATTCTTCTTTGCTTTTAGTTGTCTTATCACTAAATAGACTTGAATGGGAATCATGATTCAACCCCATAAACAAAAGAACAACATCAGCTTTAGAAGGATCTTTGATGATTTTTACTCTTCCTTTACATTTTTCCTTTAATCCTTGAAGTGGTGTAATTTCATAAGGAGGGGTAACAGCCGCAGCACCGCCGCATAAAAATTTTCCAAATTTCTTTTTCAAATTGGGGCCTAAAACTGCGATCTTTTGTATTTTCGTTATATCTAGTGGAAGTACATTATTTTCATTCTTTAGTAGTACAATCCCTTCTTCTGACATTTTTCTTGCTAATTGTTGATGTTTTTTAGTGTTTCTTTCTCCTTTTGGAAGATTTTCTTCATCTTCAAACATTCCAACTCTTATATAGACTCTTAGTATTCGTCTAATCAGATGATTAATATCTTCTAGAGTAATTTTTTCTTCAGTAAATGCTTTGTATAATTTTGTTTTTTCATACAGAATTGGAATAGGCATTTCAATTGATAAACCAGCTTTAACAGCTTCTTTTGTTGAAGGTTGTGCAATACCTCTTTCTCTAGTTGCCCACCAATCAGTCATTACAAATCCAGTAAAACCCCACTTCTCAAAAAGAGTAGATTTTAGAAGTTTAGAACTTCCATTTACATATTCAGAGTTCACACGGTTATAAGCTGTCATAATTGTCCAGGGATCAGCTTCTTCTACAATTTCCTTAAATGCCTTCAAGTAAATTTCATGTAATGTTCTTTCATCGATCTCTGAATTGACTGTACGTCTGTTTGTTTCTTGGTTGTTAGCAACATAGTGTTTAGGACATGCAGCTATCCTTTGACTTTGTATTCCTTTAACGAATGGGATAGCTATCTCCTTATTCAGGTACGGATCTTCACTGTAATACTCAAAAGTACGACCATTAAAGGGTGTTCGATTAATATTGATTCCTGGACCAAGAACACAAAGTCTGTTAATGGCTCTAGCCTCCCTTCCTATTGCTTCTCCACATTCGTGTGCTAACTTCCGATTCCATGAAGCAGCAAGATTAATTCCACCTGGAAAATAGGTGTTCTTTCTAAGAAAACTTGAATGTCGTGAAATACCTAAAGGTCCATCAGTCATCTTGAATGTTTTTATACCCAATCTAGGTATTGTATTAGTTTGAAATCTGAAATAGCCAACCATAAGCTTAAATTTTTCTTCTAACGATAATTCTTTTAGCAAAGAATCGACTTTAAGTTCTACTTCTTCCTCAGAAATCACATGGTTATCTTTATTCAAGAAATAATAAATCTTCGGTAGAAAAGTTGTGATTTTATCAACAATTCAATGATTTAAACCAATTTAATTAGTTTTGCAGAAAGAAGAAAAAATACATTTACAATTGTTTTTATAGAAGATTATTAGTGTAAGTTTGTGCTATTTTTTTCCTAGACCAATGTTTCTATAATGCTAATAAAAAACTTATATACACATGATTTTCTTATGCATATGGATTTGAAGAGCAGAAAATGTTCCTTTTGTGGAAAAAGTCCAGTTAATGTTTATTGGACATTCAAAACTACAGCATATTGTTCTTTTAGGTGTTATGCTACAAGTTCTGCTGGCATTCTTTTACTTCTCTCTGTAATTTTTGGAGCACTTTTTGCAGGTTTAATGATAGTGTTTGCTGTTTTGGGAATTAGACCAGTAATACACATCCCAGTTATTGTTGCTATAGTTTTTGGTCCTTTACCTGGTTTCATTATTTCGTTTCTAGGTTACAAATATAGGCGAGAAGATAAGGTTAATCCTCCTGATAGAATTCAACATGAAGAAATAGAGGGTGTTGAAGCAGATTCTAAGCTTATCTGTTCCATATGTAATGAAGCAATTTTAGATAAACAAGAAAAAGCAATTGTGGAACCCTGTATGCACGAGTTTCATCGTTCTCACTTAGCAAGCTGGACTGTTGATAACCATAATTGTCCTAATTGTGATAAGAAAATAGAGAAAATTACTTTTATCGAAAAAGACAATCAATAGATAATATTGTTTTTATTTTTGATGAAAAAAGATAGAAATGAGAGTAGGTTATTTTACTATTCTAATTCTAGTAAATAGTCTACAATTCTAAATATCATTCCAAGGATAGATATGCCCGCTATAGCTCCTGCTACTGCAAGTAGTATAGTGTTTACTATTGCTACTCCTAAGTAGGTTAATCCAAAGTAAAGACCAACGAAGACTGCTATTATTATAGCAAATTGGAATAGAATTGCCCAAGCTGTAATTAATGCCTTAATTATGCTTAATGGTTTAGCAATTCTGTCATTTTTTGAAGCTGTAAATGGAAATGCCGCACCAAAATTAACTATTGCTAGAACCGCTGCACCTAATATGAGGAAGTATCCCCATTGTAGAGATATAATAGCTGCTGGGTTTGCAACTAAAACCATTTTTTGTATAACTCTAATATATAAAACCAATGTATTTATTATTGATATAATTGAATTTTAAAGAAGTTGTAATTGTTTCACTTGTAAAATTATCAAAGAATCTGAATGTGGAGAAGTTTTATAACTTTCATTTAATATTGCTATATCTAAGAAATCCAGGTGAATATAACAAGTGGCTTTTAATTTTTCCAAATATGATGTTTCAGCAAGAAAAGTAAGTATAGGTTTCTTCTTTGTTGCACTTGTAACTGCTATTTGTATTCCTCTTTGCATGATAATGATTGCAAGTTCAGCGACTTGGCTTTATTTCATCAGGGCACCAGTATCCTTACACATACCTTCTTTCGAGAGTATCACATTTATACCCCAGTGGAATAACAGGTGCCTATGTTAGTGAACTTACTCGAGACGGTATTTTTAATGCACTTTACAACCGTCGAGTCATTTCCAATTCGGATTTTGGTCGCCCTTATATACGTTTTAGCATTAATGATGTGATTGCTGGTCAAGACGACTCAACTGTTTATGTTGCTAATGCAACAAGCACTAGGGAAATAAAACTACTTTTGGCTCAAGATGGTGCTCCGCAATCTGCACTTTTACAAGCAGCTAGTCCCTGGTTGAGTGACCCTGATTGGGGTACAACTGTTCAAATTTTTAAAAACGGATATTTATGGAGAGAACAATCTATTGATGTACCAGTTACTGAATTGAGTTTCTTTGACAACACAAACATTACTGGAGCTTCATATGATGGAAGTATAGAAATTAATGGAGGGTATTATGTCAATGAAGAATCTGAAACTCCAATCAATCCTGCAAATCTTAATACAAATGGTGCTGATTTCTATTTTGTAAGGATTCTTTATAGTATGGGGAGAGTTTCTGCAGTAGGTCCGATTTGGATAGAAATTCTCTAGAACGTTTTCTATCAGAAAAGTTTTGAACTGTGAGTAAATTAAATATCTCAATGAGAGTTTTGCTTGATTGGGAAGATGAAAACGTTATTAACATCAATAAAGAGATGGCCCATGTTAGAACCATTCCTTATCCTGATAGAGATTTAGCAATTAAGAACAAAAAATCACCATACTTTCGATCTCTCAATGGTTCATGGAAATTTCATTGGGTAGCCAAATACGATGAACGCCCTGAAGATTTTTATGAGGATGCTTTTGATTCATCTGATTGGGATAAAATCAACGTTCCAGGAACTTTTGAGCTACAAGGTTATGGTATGCCTTATTATCTAGCTCAGAGTTACCCACCAAATCTTAGAAAGAGAAGAGCCCCCAATATTAACAAAAAGGAAACACCAATAGGTTCTTACATAAGAAATTTTTCGCTCCCTAAAGGTTGGAATAATCGAGAAGTTTTCATTCATTTTGCAGGAGTTAAATCTGCTTTTTATTTATGGATTAATGGTAAAGAAGTTGGATATAGTCAAGGATCTATGACACCAGCTGAATTCAACATAACCATGTTTCTCAAGGGAGGTAAGAACCGGATTGCTGTTGAGGTATACAAGTGGTCTGATGGATCTTATCTTGAAGATCAAGATTTCTGGTTTCTTGGTGGCATTTATCGAGAAGTATTTTTGTATTCTACACCAAAAGTGCATATTTTTGATTATTTTGCTTCCTGTCAGTTTGATGTCATATATAGAGATGCTATACTTAAATTAAGAATTAAAATAAGGAATCTTGGTGATTCAACATTTCGCAGACCTACATTAGAGGTGTTTTTGTTTGATAAGAACTTAGATGAAGTTCCACTAAGTCCAGCAATAAAAAAAGAAATAGACGCTTTTCCTGGTAATGAAGAAATTATAGAGTTTGAAACAAAAATAAAAAATCCAGATAAATGGTCTGCAGAAACCCCAAATTTATACCATCTGTTATTATCTCTTAAGGACGATAATGGGGAAATTATTGAATATCTGTCTAGCAAATATGGTTTTTGTCAAGTTGAAATTAAGGAAAGCCAAATATTCATCAATGGTAAATCAATTTTATTTAAAGGTGTAAACCATCACGATTTTGATCAAGACGGTGGCTATACAGTCCCTTACAAACAAATGGTTGAAGATATTAAAATAATGAAACAAAATAATATTAACGCTGTAAGGACAAGTCATTATCCTGCTGATTCTAGATTTTATGATTTGTGCGATGAATATGGTCTTTATGTTCTAGATGAAGCTAATGTTGAAACTCACGGATTTCTAGGCATGTTGTATCTCCGCACTAAACTGCATGATAAATGGTCTAAATCAGCTGTAGATAGAATGGAAAGAATGGTAGAAATAAACAAAAACCATCCTTCAATTTTTATGTGGTCTTTGGGGAATGAAGCTTGCTTTGGTAAACCATTCTATAAAATGAAGGAAGCAGCTTTGGAAATTGATACAACAAGACCCTTTCACTACGAAAATGATCTAGATTTGAAGGTCTCTGATGTTTTTAGTGTCATGTATTTCTCTCCTCAGAAATCAGAAAAAGTTGGAGAACTTAAAAGGATTAAATACAGATTTCCCAATGGTTCTATCTCTCCTAAAGTGTATGCTGATAAACCCTTTATTCTCTGTGAATATGCACATGCAATGGGTAATTCATTAGGTAATTTTCAAGAATTCATGGATGTTTTTGAGAAACATCCAAACTGTGTAGGAGGTTTCATCTGGGATTTTGTAGATCAAGGTTTAAGAAGATATACTGAAAACGGAGAACAATATTGGATTTATGGAGGGGATTTCGGAGATGAACCAAATTCATCAAATTTCTGTATTAATGGGATTGTCCGTCCAGATCGTTCACCCAATCCATCTCTATTCGAAGTTAAGAAAGTATATCAGAATGTTTCAATCACTCCAGTTCAAATTTTAGCAGGTACTTTTGAAATTCACAACAAAAATCGGTTCATAAATCTAGAGGACTTGAAACTCGATTGGATACTGACCAAAGATGGTAAAACAACTAAGAAAGGTACAATTGAAATTCCTGAAATAGAACCTTTGTCTAGTAAAAAGTTGATGATTCCTTTTCAGAAACCAAAAAAACCAGATAGTAGCGAGTATCATCTGATGATTCAGTTTAAACTTAATAAAGCAACTTCTTGGGCAAGGAAGGGTTATCTTGTAGCTTGGGAACAATTTAAGGTTCCATTTGAAGGCTTGAAGAAAGTATATGATTTTGATAAAACACATGATCTTGAGATACAAGAAAATGTTGAAGAAATCAAAGCTATGAGCGAAAAGTTCACAGTTACAATAAGTAAGATTACTGGCCATATTACCTCTTTTGAAGTAGAAAACCGTCAACTGATTACATCACCAATAGCACCTAATTTCTGGAGAGCTCCAATTGATAATGACAATCTCCAGAGAGTAGTAAGTTATACCTTCCCCCTTCTAAGTAAACTTATATTAGAAAATCCTTGGAAGAAGGCATCAAGTAGAATGCAGGTTGATAATATCTTCTACGAGCTTATCGATTCGAAAATTCTCTCTGTGATAGTTGAAATAAAAGTTCCAAAAGGCAAAACAAATTATCGTCTAGAGTACACAATTACAGGAAGTGCAATCCAAGTAAAAGTTGACTTCACTCCTTTAAAAGAGTTAATTCGATTAGGGATGAAAACAACTCTTAACCAAGAATTAGTTGAATTCAAATGGTTTGGAAGAGGTCCTCATGAAACTTACGAGGATCGTAAAACAGGTGCAGCTGTAGGTCTTTATACAGCAAGGGTAGAAGAGTTAATTCACGATTATGTTTATCCACAAGAAAATGGAAATAGAACCGATGTTAGGTGGGTAAGTGTTACAGACAGTGAAGGAAAAGGTTTCAAAGTAACTGATGTGGAAGGAAACTTTCTGAATTTCAGTGCTTGGCCTTATACTTTGGAGGATTTAGAAAAAGCAGAACATATTCATGAGCTTCCTATAAGAAAAGAAATTACTTTCAACATTGATCATAAACAGAGAGGAGTAGGTGGGGACTTACCTGCATTTCCAACAGTTCATGATAAATATAAACTGAAAAAGAATGTTCATTACTCCTATTCGTTCAAGATTACACCCATCTGAATCTGGTAAGATTTCAAGAGAAGGAACTGGACTCTTTGTATTTTTTCCAATTTTCATTAAATACTTTGGGACCAAAAACACTCAATCCTATTTTCGATTTCCAGATCTCTGGGGCATCTTGAACAAAAACTGATATTTTTCTGTCTTGCTTGAAATCCTCTTCCCAAGGTGAAAGACCTAGACCTGTTTTTGTGTCTACTACATAGAACCCATCCGGACAAGTTACATATGGTTTGTTGTTAATCCATGAAAGAAGATATTCATTCTGATACCAGATTTTTAGATTAACTCCTGTATTCATTGATGATTTTACTATTATTTCACCTGCTGTGAAACCTCCCTCTTCAACTCTGGAGAACAGCTTTACTCTTCCGGAGAAAACATGTTCTGCATTTGGTAATGTATTTTTAATTGATTCAATTGGGTTAAATCCTTCTTCGTTAGCTTCCCTAACATTCTTTCCTAGTTCAACAGCTAATGAGTAGGTTTTTGGAATAACAGCTTTTTGAGCTTCCTCTATTCTCATGGGACATCTAGCCACACTTACTGAACCACCTGATAACCTAGATGCATTTCTGGCAATCAACTCTCCTCTTACATCATCAATGGTCTCTTTTACGATTTGAATATCTCCGTATTGATTCACTATTGTAAATGGTGCTATAGGAATACCCGCAACTCTTGTTGTACTAATTGAGATTTTTGGTTTACTTCTTCCACAACAATCTCCATTAATTGCTACTTTTCCCATTTCTGCTGCTACCATCATTGGAATAACGCTATTATTCGGTCCAAGTTCAGTTGCAACAAATGCACTGAATTCTATATCTAAAAAATTTTCCAATTCTCTGATAGCTGTAATCATTGGCTTTTTCTGAACAATTTCCCGATTTTTGACTAGTAGTTTGTCCTCCTCTGTAATACCGCCTCCCACCATCCCAATTATGCCAATATATTCATCCTGTTTGAAATCGTCTAAATCTGCAATTGTAAAATTCAAGCCACTTTCATATATTCTATTGATATTTGCCAAAGCACTAATTTCACTTCCTCCTCCTCCACAAGCTAAAATTTTTGCTCCTATTACAAGATCTATTGATTCTTGTTTTGTTAATTTTTTTATAGTCATGTTCTCTGTTTTTTATAAGAATGTGAAGGTTTTTATGCTTTTTCTGTTGAACTGGACAAAAACAGTGCGAACGGATGTGACACATTTGGGTACAAGCGCAATTACTGCTAAGAAAAAAGAAGGAAGTCCTTATGACACCATTAATAAGGTTGAGGGCTCAGAAACAATTTCTTCAAAACATCCTGATTATATAATCGACGAATCGAAGTTAGCAGGAGGATCTGCTGAACTATTATTCTTTCCTAAGAATGAATCTGAAGTTATTACTATCATAAAGAAGATGAAAGACAGAGGAATACCAATAACAATTTCTGGAGGTAGAACAGGGATTGTTGGGAGTGCTGTTCCTTTTGGTGGAGCTGTTGTATCAACAGATGATATGGCAAAAGTGCTTGGTTTTGGGTTTGATGAAACTAACCAGAAATACTTCGTAAGAGTTCAACCAGGTATTACTCTTGACGCTCTTGAAGATGTTATTAAACACAAAGAGTTCACTGAACAGCAGAATATTGGTGATACAAACTGGGTTGACAAATTCAAACATGATTCGGAAACATTCATGTTTGCAGTAGACCCAACCGAAATGTCAGCAGCTGTTGGGGGTGCCATTGCAGCTAATGCATCAGGTGCAAGATCATTCAAATACGGCTCAATGAGACCTTGGGTAAAGCGTATGAGGGTTATTTTAGCAAATGGTGATGTTCTTGATATGACTAGAGGACAATGCAATGCCGAAAATGGTAAATTCATTATAGCGACAAGTGATCAAAAACTAGAAGTCACCATTCCAACTTATCAAATGCCAAAAGCAAAAAATGCTGCAGGTTTCTATTCAAAACCTGGTATGGATGTAATTGAGCTTTTCATAGGTACAGAAGGAATGCTAGGTTTTATAACAGAAGTTGATCTTTGGATAGTTCCAACAGTAGAAGGATTGCCAAATGTAATGTTCTTCACTTCAGAAGACGATGCGATTTCTTTTGTTGAAAAACTTAGAACTGATGATGAGCTAATTGTTGAATATATGGAATACTTCGATGAACACTCATTTAATCTCCTGAAAAGTAAAAAAGACACAAATCCCGCATTAGCTAATCTTCAAACAATCCCTCCTGAAATTAAAACTGCAATTTTCTTTGAAGTTGTTTATAGTGAAGAAACTCTTGAGGACATAATTGTAAAACTAGATGAAATTGCTAGTGAATGTAATTCTTCAATTGATTCATGCTGGTCAGCATTTGATGAAGTTGAACGAGAAAATCTTAAAGTTATGCGACATGCAGTTCCTGAAACTGTCAATGCTATAATAGCTAAGAGAAAAAGCGAGTATCCTGCGATTCACAAACTGGGAACTGATATGTCCGTTGAGCATGAGCATTTCAGAGAAATGATGAATATCTATAGAGAATCTCTAGAAGAACACAACCTTGAAAGTGCTACATGGGGACATATAGGTGATTCTCACGTTCATGTGAATATACTACCTAGAAATATTGAGGAGCTTGAATTAGGTAAGAAACTCTATAAAAAATTCGCTAAGAAAGCAGTAGAGTTTGGTGGATCAGTTTCTGCTGAACATGGTATTGGTAAAATCAAAGCTGAATATTTGATAGTAATGTATGGTGAAGATGGAGTTAATCAAATGCGTGATGTTAAAAACGTCTTGGATCCTCAAAATCTATTCAATAAAGGTAACATGTTCGTTAAATAAGGAAATTTTCAATCTTCCTTCACACTTCTTCTTTTTCTATTTCCTTATTTAAAAGAATCAATGCAGCTTCTGTTGCTCTTTCTTTGAAGTCTAGTCTGTTAGTTGCCTTTATGTGTAGTTCTTTACTAATAGTACCTCCTTTGGAAGATATCCCTATGCAAATTTTACCTGCTTTTTCTGCTGATTTACTATCTCCTGGCGGTGCAATTCCAGTTGTTGACAATCCAAAATCTGTATCGAAGATTTCTCTAATTGCTTCAGCCATTGCTTTTGCAGTTTCTATAGAGTAAATTCCATAACGATCTAAATATTCTGAATTGATTTTGAGATCCCGAATTTTAGAGTTTCTACTGTATGTAACATAACCTCCTGAAAAGTAATCTGAACTTCCTTCGATATTTGTTATTTTATGTGATATATACCCTCCTGTGCAAGATTCTGCAGTAGATAGAGTAAAATTGTATATGCGAGAGTATCTACTTATCTCCTTAACCAGTTTGTCAATCATTATGATAACCAATCCCTTCTAGTTCTTTTCTTTTGTTATCTCATTAAGGGTGAATTGAAAAATCCTGTTTGTAAAAAATTATTGTTTTGAATTACTCATAAAAGCAAACCCTCTCTCAATTGGAGATAACCCAGGAGGGGGTCTGTTCCCTTCTTCCTTTTTATTAATTAGAAACAAGGTACAAATAATCATTCTTCAGTTATTTCTTCAGTTGTTTCTTCAGTTGATTTTTCCCCTTCCTCATCTTCCTTATCCTGCCCAATTAATTTCTTATAATCCTTAATTTTTCCTTCTTCACTAGTTTCCTCTAAAACAAGAACATATTCTATACATCCTCTTGCCCTTTCTCTTCTTTGTATCATGTCATCGATATTTGTTGTAATATCCAAATGAATGACTACATCTGCAGCTTCAAGATTGAGACCTCTTCCTCCTAAAGGTGTAAAGATAAGTACATTTACATTTCCTTCATCAAAATTCTTGAGAACAATTCTACGAGTATCTTCTGTACTCTGCCCAGAGAGATACTTTACTTCTGGAAATCCTAGGTTGTTTAACAATCTTGCAAGATAATTCCCTAGAGCAAGATATCTTGTAAAGACTAGAACATGCGCTCCTCTGAAAAGATGTTCGTGGATAATATCAATTGCTGTATAAATTTTGGGCTGCACTAAAGCTCTTGTTACCTTTTCTTCTGGATTTTCATATTTTGGTAAATCTACTCTATATGTAATCAGTTCTTTACTGGGTTCTAGAATATTCTTGAAAATATCTTTGTTTTCATCCATTTCAATATACTTCAGAAATTCCCCTGGTGTTGATTCTAAAAGCAATAACCTGGAATGACTCAGTTTGAAAAGCCTTCTAAAGGCAATTGCTAGACTACTTTTAGCTTCTGTATCTTTGACTTCATATTTTCCAAGCTTTGCTGGAAATTGATTCAATCTTTCTAATCTTTCTAAAACTCCACTATAAGATAGTTTGATGATTTCCAAACGAGAAAGCTTTGGATCAAGAATCTTCTGTATTGTTTCAATTGGTTTGGTAAGCTGAGTTGAAATTTCTTTATCAATCTTGATATAATCTTCCCTTCTAATATTGTGAATTTTAGTAACTGTCTCATAGGGTGAAAGATCGAGTCTTTGCATCATCAAAGTTTCTTTTCCTAATAGACGTAAAATGGCATTTGCCTTGTGTTTGTCTCTTGTACCTGTTAGTCCAAGTATAGGGAACTTATTACCCTTTTCTCTTACTTTGAATAACATCTCAAAATACTTACTCAATCTGAATCCGGACATATCTCTAGCTAGGACATCTGTAGCTTCATCAATTACACAGATGTCAATATTCTCTAGAATGTTTATCTTCAACTTAGTTTTAATCTCAAAATAATCGTTCATAAGGGATGTAATTGGTGAAAATATAACAGTTGAAGCTTCATACATTTTACTCTTCTGTCTGAGACTCAATCCCTTACCAGTAGGGTCATAGAGATAACCTAAACTTTCAATATAACCAAATTTTTTACCCATTTCTAAAGCTTGACGACAACGTAAACCTGCGGCCTCACGAGCTGATGTAAAGATAAATTTAGCATTTTCTTTTTGCATCTTTATTGCTAAAAATGATAAGAGGGTGATAATTGTTTTACCTGTTCCATAGGGATAATTTAACAGAATTGACCTATCTGGAAGGACTTCAATTATCTCACTAACTGCAGACAGCTGATAATCTCTTTTCTCAATAGTTAAGTCGTTTAGTTTTTCTTCAAACTCAGCAGGTAAGTTCATTCTATTCAAGATAGATGAACTTGACCATTTTAAAGAATTTCTAAAACCTCGTTAACTCTCTTCAGCTATCTTCTTAAAGAATTCTTCGAATTTATCCTTAATTTCTTTAGGAATTTTGTCTGCTATATCTTCGCCTTCTGCAGCATCCCCAGTTTTCTTCTCAAAGAATTTGCCGAATTTTTCCTTAATATCTTTTGGAATGAAGTCTGCTTTTTCTTCATCTTTTTTCTTCTTCTTCCCGCCTAATGAACCAAGAATGCCAAATATTACGAATAGAATAAACATTCCTATGAACAATGGCACATAGAGAAGAGATATTGTTGTTTTATTTGATATAAAACTTGCAGGATTAGCCCATTGAACTATTCCCCAAATGGTAAAAGTAAACCATGAACCGAATAGACCTAAGATAATAAGCCTAGATATCATTTTTCCAATTTTTCCCATATAAACACCGTTTTAATTTTTTTATTGGTAATACGAATATCAAACTGAATTATATAAATTTTTTACATAAACAAAATTTTTTACATAAACTGTCTCTGCAAGCTGAAAAAAACAACTTTTCTCTTCCTAAACAGGATTTTCTTTGAACCATTGAACAGTTCTTTCAAAAGCTTCTTCTTTAGATACTATTGGTTTATAACCAAAATCACGTTCAGCTTTGTCACTGATGAAAGTGTGATCAACACATGTTTGAATTACTGCAAATCTGTTGAAATTTGACTTTGGAGCGAATATTTCCGCTATTCAATTTCATATAATATTCTATTTCAATCATCACAGAATTAAGATATCTTTCTTCGAAATGAGAAAAGTTGTATATAAAATTTAAGCCATCAAATTCTCCTTAAAAATAGAAATATAATTTTAAATACGTGTAAATATTAGAACTAATTCATATTAGCTGAAGAGTTTCTATTGTTCTTTTTACAGCTAGAGTAGTAATATTCAACTTTTCCGCTATTTGCTTGGGTGTAAATGCCAGTTTAACAGATTTTTCAATTTCCTTCAATTTATTTATTACTCTCCTAACAGTAAAAACAGAGAGCTCTAGTTTTTCCGAAATTTCCTCTATTGTTTTTCCTTGTTTGTGATAAACGTAAATTTCTTTGTATTTAGCAATCGTTAAACCAAATTCGTATAAGATGTCAATAACATCTAGAATGTAAAGGTTATATTTCATGGAAATATCATGAATGGATTTACCCTCTAATCTATCTCTAACAATGTCTGGAAGACTCTCAATTTTCTTTGTCTTCTGTCTGACAGCTGTTATATTTACAGTTGAATTACGAATTAGTTTGTTAAGTTGCTTCACATCATTTAATCCAAGATAGATTGATATAGCCTCATTATCATAACCTCTATTCTTCATTTGGACATAGTTGGCAATACGTAATGTTTCTTTATCCTTCCTATTTCTAATGAAACCTCTATCTTCTAGAACTTTTCTAACTGTATAATATGTCAATCCAAGCTCTTTAGCTATCTCGTGTTTTGATTTACCTCGATTAAAAAGATTTTCAATATCTTCATGCTTGAATTTATGATAATCTGCAATTGTACGAGTTTCAATTCTATTTTCTTTGAGAACTCTTGAAACTGTGTGTCTGTTCAGTTCAAGTTCTATGGCAATCTCATATGTAGAGAGGCCATCCTCATACATTTCTACTATTAGTGCGTCTCTTTCATTTAATGGAACATTCTCTAACATAGCTGGAATATTTTCCTCAAATAGAGCTTCATCTCCTTGATTGTTAGGTTCCATTTTCATCAACTCTGAAATTTCCCACTAAAGAGCTATATCAATATAGCTTTGTATGTAGTATTATATTGAAACATGGTAATAAAAATATTATTACTTACTTCTAATCATTGGAATGATTTTGCTAAAATGGAGAAAATAGATGTTTCACACCTTGTGATTATAATATGCGTCCAATTGATTTTTTCCATATAAACTGTATGAAGAAGATATTTCTATGGTTATTATTCCAGTATTTTCACTAATAAAATATTAAATAAATAGCAGCAAAATAAAGAAAATTACTATTCTTTCATTTTTTTCCTTTTTTAAGGATTGAACTTCAACATATTTAAATGTCATATGATGTTATGTCTAACTGTCTGTCAAGAAGTTCTTAGGATGTGATAAATTGACTACTGATCAAGAAGCAGTTAGCTTCTTTCTAGAATATAAACCAAAATACAAAATCTTTCATGAACTTATGAATAGAAGAATGAGAAACGTCCTTCTTGTTTCTAGTATTTATGATAGTTTTATGTTAGAAGAGGATGGTCGATTATCTGATCAAATTTATGAAGAATTTCAAAATCTCAATCTTCGAACTCTACCAAGAATTACTCGGGTATCTTCTGCAAATGAAGCCTTGGATATGCTAGAAGAGAAAAAGTTTGATTTAGTTATCACCATGAGACGATTAGGAGATATGGATGCTTTTTCTTTTGGGACAAATGTTAAGGAAATCCAAGATATTCCTGTAATTCTTCTATTAAATAGTGTTGTAGAAATCAAGTATCTTCCAGAATTTAGTAAACGAGAAGGTATAGATAGAGTCTTTGTTTGGAATGGAGACAGTAAGATTTTCATTGCTATTATCAAACATCTTGAGGATAGATTTAATGCGGATTTCGATACAGAAGCTGGCAATGTAAGAGTTTTTATCTTTGTTGATGATTCAATTAGGTCCTATTCTCTAATGCTTCCAGAAGTTTATGGAGAAATTATGAGGCAAACTCATCGGTTAATTACTGAAGGTACAAATGATTTTCAGGATTTACTCAAGATGCGAGTAAGACCAAAAATTTTGCTTGCAGAGAATTATGAAGAAGCTGTGTCATATTATGAACGTTATAAAGAATACGTAATGGGCGTTATCTCAGATATCGAGTTTCCACTTGATGGCGAACTCAACAAAAAAGCTGGATTTCTCTTTGCAGAGAAAATAAAAAAAGATTTTCCCAACTTACCTATTGTTCTACAATCAAGTAAAGATTCTTATCGAGAACAAGCCGAAGAGATGCACTGTTATTTCATTCATAAACGGTCACATGGTATGCTGTGGGATCTTCGGAAATGGCTTCTAGAATATGTTGGATTTGGAGAGTTCATATTTAAAGATCAGGATGGCAATATTTATGGTCATGCTACTGATGTCATTACCTTTTACAAGCAACTTTCTGAAGTACCTTTAAATTCCTTAGTTTATCATGGGAAAAGTGATCATTTCTCCAACTGGTTACATGCAAGAGGAGAATTCGATATTGCTGAAACATTAAAACCTCGGAAAGTTTCTGAATTTACTGAAATTGAGCTTAGAGACTTTCTAATTAAAACAATAGATAATATTGTAATAGAAAAAACAAGAGGTGTTATTAATGATTTCTCTCGAGATAATTATCATCCTGAGACTCTATATCTAAGATTACGACCAGGTTCATTAGGAGGAAAAGGAAGGGGGATTGCTTTCTTGATGTTTCTCCTTAACTCGTTAATGATTAAAGATGATTTTCCTACAGTAAATATAGAAATTCCAAAAACCATTGTTATTGGTACTGATGAATATGATAAGTTCATGGAAGAAAATAATCTATATGAATTCGCTTTATCAGATGCTCCAGATTCTGAAATAAAGAAGAGCTTCGTTAATAGCAAACTTTCAAGGAGTCTAAGAAATGACTTAGCGTTCTTACTCAAAGATTTAGATGGTCCTTTAGCTATTCGTTCATCAAGTCTTCTAGAAGATTCTGCGTACCAACCATTCGCCGGAATTTTCGATACTTATATGATTCCTAATAATCATGGAAGTAAGAAGGAAAAGCTTGAGCAACTATGTACAGCTATAAAACTTGTTTATGCCTCTCAATTCTTAAAACTTGCAAAATCATATGTAGAAACCATTCAACAGACTGTTGAAGAATCGAAAATGGCCGTTGTTATACAAAGAGTAGTAGGGAAAGAGAGACACAATCATCATTATCCAGATTTCTCTGGAACTGCTGCTTCATATAATTATTACCCCTTTGGAGACTATATGAAACCTGAAGATAGGATTGCGCATCTAGCTCTAGGACTTGGTAAAACAATTGTCGAAGGAGAATCTGCTGTGCGGTTTTGTCCTAAATATCCTAAATTGAATTACCACTCAACACCTGATTTATTATTAGACCAAAGCCAAAAATATTACTACTGTGTTGATTTAACAAAAACTGAATTTGATATCCTAGATGATGATCCATATATTAAACGCTTACACCTTGGAGATGCAATCAAAGAGGGAACCTTATCTAAAATCGCAGATAATTATAACTTCAATACAGAATCTTTAGAAGACGGTTTCTTTGGTGAAGGATCCCCCGTTATAACATTCAATCAGCAATTAAAATTTGAAACTACACCTTTAGCAAGATTGGTAACCAGAATTTTATCTGTTGGCGAAAGAGCTCTAGGTTCTTCCATAGAAGTTGAGTTTGCTGGAAACTTCAGTAATTCGAAGAGCGAAAAGGATCAATTCTCTATATTACAAATAAGACCATTTTTACAACAAGAAGCTCTTTTGTTAGATGATTTTGAGGTTGTAGATGTTAATCAAATCTTAGCATTTTCTTCGCATGTGTCGGGAAACCTTCTCCACTCGGATATCAAGGATATTGTTTATGCTAAAGCAGAGATGTTTGATAAGACAAAAACTCTAGAAATTGTTGAAGAAATAGATTTACTAAATTCCCAATTAACTAAGAAGAATCGCCCCTACTTGTTAATAGGTTTTGGTAGGTGGGGGACAGCTGATAGATTTTTAGGAATACCTGCTAAATGGAGTAATATTAATGGAGCGAAAACTATAATTGAGACAACTCTAGAAGGTTTCTCAATTGATTTTTCTCAAGGCACTCATTTCTTCCATAATATTGTATCAGCTAATATTGGGTATTTCCATATTAAGCACAATTCTGAGCATCATAAGATAGATTGGGATTGGTTAAACAAACAAAAATCTAAAACTGATTTGAAATTTGTAAGACACATTGAGCTGAAAAACTCTTTAACAGTTAGAATAGATGCTCAAAAACGAGAAGGAATAATTTTAAAACCTGAAAAATAAGAAAAATTATCGATGGATAATCCATCGAAAAATAATTATTACCAGTGACCCTGCAATATCATTGCGTTGGCTACTTTCTTGAAACCAGCGATATTTGCACCTAGAACATAATTACCGGGTTCTCCATATTCTTTTGAAGCTTCATAAGCTGTCTTATGAATATTAATCATAATTCTGTGTAAGCGCTGGTCGACTTTTTCTCTGTCCCAAGAATCAAAACTGAAATTTTGAGCCATTTCTAAACCAGATGTTGCTACACCACCTGCGTTTGCAGCTTTACTTGGACCAAACAAAACTTTGTTCTCAAGAAAAACATCAATTGCTTCATTAGTGGAAGGCATGTTTGCTCCTTCAGATACAACAAAACATCCATTATCAACAAGAAACTTAGCTTCATCACCATCGATTTCATTTTGAGTAGCACTTGGAAATGCAACTTCAGCTGGAATTTCCCATGGTTGACCACCAGGATGATATTCAACGCCAAATTCTTCAGCGTATTCTTTTATACGTCCTCTTCTAACATTCTTAAGTTCAAGAACATATGCTAGTTTTTCTCTTGTTATACCTTCTGGGTCATGAATATAACCATTTGAATCTGAGAGAGTAACAACTTTACCACCGAAATCCAAAACTTTCTCTGTTGTATATTGAGCTACATTTCCAGAACCGGAAACAAGACATGTTTTTCCTTTTAGGTCATCATTCTTAGTTTTAAGCATTTCTCGAGCAAAATAAACTGATCCATATCCAGTAGCTTCAGGTCTAACAAGAGAACCACCATATTCTAATGATTTACCAGTTAATACAGGCTCAAATCGCTGAGTAATTTTCTTCCACTGTCCATAAAGATAACCAATCTCACGAGCACCAACACCTATATCTCCAGCTGGAACATCCATTCTTCCGCCAATGTATCTATACAATTCTGTCATGAAAGATTGGCAAAATCTCATTACTTCATTATCTGATTTACCTTTAGGGTCGAAATCTGAGCCTCCTTTTCCGCCTCCCATAGATAAACCGGTTAGTGAGTTTTTGAATGTTTGTTCAAAACCTAAGAATTTAATGATACCTAAATTAACACTTGGATGAAAACGAAGACCACCTTTGTATGGACCAATTGCTGAATTGAATTGAACTCTCATACCTCTGTTGACTTGTATCTCACCATTGTCACTAACCCAAGGAACTCTGAAGATAATCGCTCTTTCTGGTTCTGTAATTCTTTCAAGAATCTTGTGTCTCTCGAATTTTGGTTCTTTCTCAAAGACAGGTTTTATACTGTCGAGAACTTCCTTTACTGCTTGATGGAACTCTGGTTGAGCTTGATTTTTCTCAACTACATGTTCATAAACACGTTCAACATAATCTGACATATATATGACCTCTATGCGTACTTCACATACGGGTTAATTTGCTAATCTAAATTTTATTTAAAACCATTGTGATATAACTGTAAAATTACGTATTATAAATTCACAAGAATACGGGAAGTTGAGTACATGTTTAACTAGAGGCTTAAAAAAATTAAAGAAAAAAATAGATTAAAAAACTTATTCTTATTCTAGTTCTTTCTTTATAATATCAAGTATTTTGTAAGAATCACTCATTGTGTCATATTCTATAACAGATTCCAACAAATTATTGATTGTAGGTTGAACTCTAACAGGTGGCATATTGACTTTTTCCTTAATCTCAGCTAGCTTAAGACCTTCAGGACGAGATGCGATTGTTGCAACAACCTCTGCTTCAGGAACATCCATTAGACCAGCATCCATCAGATACACAATCAGTTTATTTTCATCTTCTACTTGTGCCAACCTAGCAGTTGCTTCAGCTATTTTTTGATCCAATGTTTCAATAGTTTCCTTAGATTGAGTTTGAAGTTGAGTATAAATCAGTTCTTTACCTTTGACATCAGAACTTAATTGGTTATGTTCTGATTCCAGTTGACTAATCTTCTGTTGAAAATCAATAATTTTGTGCTCAATTTCTTCTTTGTATTGTCTTTTACTATTTTCTGTAGATTCCAGTTCACTTTTCTTAACAACATTGATTTCTATTTCAGTTGTGGTAGTCTCAATTGATTGTTGCGTATGCATATCCTTCTCTTCTAGTTGTTCGTTGTTCTCCTTCAATCCAAGCAAAGAATTTTTTAATGAATCAATATAGTCTGGGATGACTCTAACATCATCTTTTGTAGAATCTATTGTCACTTTAGATGTTGAAATAGTAGCTGAAACACGAGAGGATAATTCCTCAACATCTCTCTTAATCTCTTCAAGTAAGTTTGTTAATTTTTCTTCTGACATCATAATCACCTAAATATCAATCCTTGAGAGCACTTTGAACTTTCCAGAGGTAGGATCGTATTCAATAATTTCTCTTCGAGCTAAGTCTTGCAGAATTTTACGAATAATGTCATCAGAAACACCAGAGGTTTTCTTAAGATTTTCAGCATTATCTACCCCAGGTGTATTCAAACTACGTAAAACCTGTATTTCTGGCAAAGTAACAATATCATTTTTCACTAAATATTGTAAAGATTTAGAACGGGAAAGTATTCGATTAAAATTATTTTCAAGGTCGACGTTTTTAATTTCTCTAGTTCTTGTTTGTTCTTTGGTTTCTTCATTTAATGCATCTGTTAAAACATCAAATTCTTCGATTTTGCGTTTTAAGTCCGCAACTCTTTCTTTTAAGGAATCAACTTGAAGAATAACTTCCGTACTAGTTTTTTCTCTTTCCAGAATTAAAGCTGAAAGCTGTTCAATATCTCTTTGTTTGCTGGTGATTTCAGACTGAAGAATATCTTTTCTATGATTTAGCTCCTGTAATTCATTATTGAGTTGATCCAATTGATTCGAGCTTTGATTTTTCTTTTCTTCTCCTGAATTAATAGTTTGATTGATATCATCAGCTTCTTTAAAGAAGGAGGAAAGTACTTCCATAATTTCTCTAATCTTCCCGTTAATCTCTTCTTTTTTGCTAGTTAAAACCTGTTGTAATTCGTCGAGGTTTGCAGCTAGCCTTTCAATATTGTTTTTAGCTGATTCAAGATTTACTCTACTCATTTTATTTCCTCACATTACTAATCTGTGTAAACAATAACAAATAATACACCATTACCTAGCTAAATAAATCTTGTTAAAGTTTAAATGACAAAAGAAAAAGAGAGAAAGGAAAAAGCTCACTGAATATATGAATCAGGGCTATCTTCTCCACCTTCAATATTGTGGCAATATGCAACATGAGAGGCAGTATACCATTTGGCTGGTGGATCTTCAACACGGCAAACATCCGATACTAGAGGACAGCGTGTTTGGAATTTGCAACCTGGAGGAGGATTAATAGGAGTTGGAATATCTCCAGTCAAGAAGATTTTCTTTGAGCGTTTTGTAGGATCAGCTATTGGTACTGCTGAAATCAAGGCTTTAGTATAAGGATGCATCATTGCTTCAAAGATTTCATCACTGGTTCCTGCTTCCATGATTTTACCGAGATACATGACGTTTACTTCATCACAAAGAATCTTAACGAGTGAAAGATCGTGAGCAATAAAGAGATAGGTTAATCCCATTTTTTTCTGCAAATGTAAAATCAGCTGGATAATAGCTGCACGGACTGATACATCAAGGTTAGATACAGGTTCATCCATGACGATAAAATCAGGCTCCAATGCTAAAGCTCTAGCAATACCTAGTCTTTGACGTTGTCCGCCACTGAATTCGTGAGGATAACGGTATGCATGGTGAGGGGCAAGACCTACATCCTTTAGAAGAGTTAAAACTCTATAACTAGCTTCATCACCAGATGCAACTCCATGTATGTCAAATGGTTCGATAATAATATCATGTGCTGTAGCTCTTGGATTCAATGAAGCATAAGGATCTTGAAATACTATCTGTAAATGTCTTCGAATCTCCTTCATTTCATCGGAAGTTAGACGATTGATGTCAATACCTTTGAAATAAACCGCCCCTTCAGTAGGTTCGTGTAATCTTATGATTGTTTTTGCGGCTGTACTTTTTCCGCAACCAGATTCACCAACTAAACCAACAATCTTTCCTTTTTTAATCTGAATGGAAATACCATCAACAGCTTTCAGATGCGCTACTCGAGGTCGCTTATTGAAAGGAGGAATATATGGTAAAGCAAAGTAGAGAACAATAATAGCTCCAATAATACTGAGTCCAATTATTTGTTCAAAAGCAAATACTACGATTGCTGCTACGAAAGCTATCATAAACCATGTAGTTTCAAAGGGAACTGGAATATCGAAGAATTTCTTTAGATTTTCTATTTCCAGAATGACGTCTTCTCCCATTTCCTTAGTTCGAATACGATCTGCAAGTAAACCCCTTTTCTGTTGTTTTTCTTGAAGTTTATCAATAAAAGAATCTGCACTACTCATTTTGTCACCTCATCTACAATACTTTTTGGTACAGTACCAATAACGCGTTTATCTCCTTTTTCAGCCATCCAAGCTTTACCTTCGTTAGAATAAAGATGGCATCGAACTGAATGTCCAGGTTCTATTTCAACTAATTCTGGTACGACACTTTCACAAAGACCCAACATGTGATAATCACAACGTGGGTGGAATCGACAAGCAGATGGAGGATTGATAAGATTGGGGATAGCTCCGCGAATAATCTGTAAATCATCACGAGCTGCATCAGGACGAGGAATCGCACCTAATAAACCACGAGTATAAGGATGATAAGGGGATTTGAAGATAATCATGATATCACCAATTTCACAAATAAACCCGGCATACATGACAGCAACTCTATCGCACATCTCGGCAATAACACCCATATCGTGTGTGATAAGTATGATACTCATGTCGAACTCTTCACTTGTAGCTTTGAGCAATTCAAGGATTTGAGCTTGAATGGTAACATCTAAACTAGTTGAAGGTTCGTCAGCAATCAAGAGTTCAGGATTACAACTTAAACTCATCGCAATCATTACACGTTGACGCATTCCGCCTGAGAACTCAAAGGGATAGTTGTCTACACGTTCATCTGCACTTGGAATACCTACAAGAGACATGATTTTAATTGCCTTCTCTTTTGCTTCTTTCTTTGTAACTTTTTGGTGTAGCATAATAGCTTCGCTAATTTGGTCTCCTACTGTGAAGACGGGATTTAGAGATGTCATTGGGTCCTGGAAAATCATTGCTATCTGGTTCCCTCTTATTTTACGCATATCTGAATCACTAAGTTTGCGAAGATCTTGTCCGTGGAAAATTACCTCTCCACCAAGTATCTTACCTGGCGGATCTGGGACAATACCTAATATAGATAAAGCTGTAACTGATTTGCCTGATCCTGACTCACCTACTAGTCCAAGAGTTTCTGACTTATATACCTCAAGATCAACTGATTCTATTGCTTTAACTACACCCTCTTCAGTGAAGAAATATGTTTTGAGCCCGTTTATCTCCAACAATACATCTTCTGATGGTCTACTCATAAAATCACTTTTTATATTATTAGCTAATAATCTTAAATTACTTGGTTGATTTTGTTATTCTAACTTTTATAAGTTTGCCTATTTTTACTCAAGATTTCGGGAGCCTATTAAAATATATCCACTAGCTGAGTAAAAACATCCAGAAATGTGTTTAGAAGAAGTTTCTACTAGATGATGAAAACAAAAAGAATGTCAAGAATTGTTCATTTTTTTGGAATACCAGCTTTTTGTAGTTTTTTTCTAAATCTTATTACATCTTTTCTTAATGTTGGGAGGTGTACATTTAATTCCTTTTGCAGGTGAAGCATGATATAAAGTTTCACTGCTGGATAGTTTAAATAGAACGGGAAAAAAGCTACTATCATCGTTAGTGCAGCATTACTTATACTTGCAAATGGAATAATTTTCTTTCGGATAAGTCCAGTGATTTCTTCCAACACTACATCTAGCTCCTCAGTAGCTTGCGGGAGAATCTGTTTCAAGTATTTTGCTAGGAGATTGACTTTTGCATGCAGCTCATCAGTAACGTTTTCGCTATCATTGCGCAATAATTTGGCATTTTCTAGAATTTTTTTTGCTTGTGTGACTTTTCTAGTGTAAACACCTATGTCTCTGTCAACACCCCAAAATCGTAAGATTCTGTGCAACAATTTCTGTTGTAATTCTCTACCATAATAAGCTAAGGTATTATCAAGAAGAGCAAGAAAATAAGCTAACATATCATCGTTGTTGAAGCTATTGTCACCAGAGTGACTTTCAAGCAATAAATCACTTAGATATTGGAATTGGATGAATGCTTCCGCAAAGATAGTTTCAGGTATAGATCTTTTGGCTAAATCAGAAATAATTTCAATAAATCTGAAGATATGGCGTAGGTCTTGGCTCCAATCTATGCGCTCCATTTTACCATTAATTAGAAAGAGTGGGGTTTGCAATTCACGGATAGTCTTTTCAAGGGGTTGTAAGTGCACTGAGTCGACGATAGTAGTCATTTTTTCCTCGATAATATATATAGAATTTGATTTAAATACTCAATAGAATTTTTGTGCAGCTAGGTTACAGCTGGAGAGGAAGAACTGGAGAGGAAGAACTAGTTCTTCATCTTGCAATAGATGGTGAGTCTCCCTCCCATCTTCACCCAATCTACAAGATTTTTGACTCTGACGTGCAACAGACAAGGCACATCAAAAAGATAATGACAACTTTGATTAATAAAGGATGAAAAAAAAAATTGCCGTTTATTTGCATGAAAATAAATAAAAAAAGACTTTGAAAGCACGTGTTTTAAACTGAGAACAGAACCCGGAGGGCGTCTAAATTAATATTGTGTCGCTTATTCAAATCATCACCCCAAGAAATTCCTTGATAATTAAAATTTCTCTGAAAATCAATGAACCTACTATCAAAAGGTAATCTGAAAAACAAAGAAAAATAAAAAAGAATTGAAAGAAGGTATTAATCCTTCAGTCTTGGATCGAGAGCATCCCTTAAAGCGTCACCTAAGAGGTTGAAACCCAGTACCGTGAAGAAAATAAATAGCGCTGGAAACATCGGCATCCATGGATAATCGAGTAAATCGTTCTGCCATTTATTTAAATCATCACCCCACGAAACAGCGTTAGGGTCTCCGAAACCGAAGAATGCTAAAGCTGCAAATAGGAATATTGTGTTTGCAATCCCTAGCGTTACGATGATGATTAGTGGTGCCAACGAGTTCGGTAGGATATGCTTGAAAATAATTCTCATATCACTCGCACCGAGCGCACGTTCCGCTTCAACGAAGTCTTGTTGCTTCAACGAGAAGAAGTTTGACCTTACGATGAGAGCTGTTCCGCCCCACCCGATGAGTGAAAAGAATATTACCACTACCGCGTACCTACCTCCCGGTATATTCACATCCTCAAAGAGCACTATAATGAATATCATCAGTATGAAGCCTGGCATTGAGTAAAGAATTTCGATAATCCTTTGTAGGACTTCATCAATAAATCCACCATAGAATCCCGCAATTGATCCTAAAAATGTACCAATGATAACTGTGGTCATTTGACCAATGAAACCAAGAGCTAAGGAGACAGTTGCTCCAAAGAAAATACGTGATACCATATCGTGACCAATTCCATCAGTACCAAAAGGATGTGCAAATGATGGGGGAAGCTTAGCTAATTCAGGGAAATGGTATCGGGGGTGTTGGAATAATACAAGAGGACTCTCCGCCGGCATTCCCGGTAACCATAGTTCAATATAGAGGTTATTCAGACTGGCTGGATTAGAGGGATCTCCAAGGAGAGCACCTTGACTAGTAAGCCAGTTGTCAAACCCGAGTAAAATCCAAGATGCGAAAGCCATTAAGATAAGGAAAATGACGATGTAAAGACCAAGCATACCCATCTTGTCTTTCTTAATACGTCGCCAGACAATAGACCATTGACCAGCTCCTTTCATGGTTTCGATTTCTCGAAGAGTTTTTTCATCTAACAGAAATTCAGTAGATTGTTCGTGTTCTGCTGTTGCCATATGTAAATCACACCTTAGTATCTAATCCTCGGGTCGATGAAAACGTACGTGATATCCGTAAGTAAACGCGCCACTAAGAAGAGCAACGGAAAGATCGTGTTCGTAGCCATCATCATCGGATAATCTCTAAATAGAGCTCCTTCTAGGAAGACTGTACCAAGTCCTGGCCATCCAAATACTGCTTCAATCATTACTGACCCTGCTAGTAATCCTGGTAGGGAGTTACCAATTATTGTAACGATTGGTAGCAATCCATTTCTGAA
The DNA here is from genome assembly GCA_021399345.1 of Candidatus Heimdallarchaeota archaeon. GTDB lineage: Archaea > Asgardarchaeota > Heimdallarchaeia > Heimdallarchaeales > Heimdallarchaeaceae > UBA460. The sequence goes on along the minus strand of JAAFKI010000112.1, from coordinate 48,100 downwards.
TGCGTGCTTGTAAATTACTGCTCTGTTATCCAGTCCTTTTGCTTTCGCTGTTGTTATATAATCTTGTCTTAGAATCTCTAGTAATTGTGATCTTACCAATCTTGCCATAAATACCAGTCCACCTAGTGTTAACGCTATAGTTGGCAATATTAGATATTTATAGAAGTTTGGATTCAAAAACAGTGGTTTCCTGAATGCATCCTTATTGGCTACTCCTGTAAAATTGAATAATTGAAATGATAGTAACATCAGGAGCTTAGCTAGCCAGAACAGAGGCATTGAATACCCTAGTAGCATTGCGACCGTTAACGACCTATCCCAGAAAGAGTTTTGACGTGTTGCTGATACTACACCTATTGCTGTTGCGAGTAATAACGAGAAGAAGAACGAGAGCACATTTAGTACAACTGTATATATAGCTCGTTCTGATATAATCTGCGATATAGGTACACCTTCACCCGCCTGCGTATAGTACCACGAATTCCCTAGGTCAAAATGAAGCAAATCATTAACAAAATCTACATATCGATTAAACCATGGAACGGTGTAAAAATCGCTATCTAAAAGCCCCATTTCGATTGCTTCGCCATTGTATGCTGCATTATAACAGTCGTCATTATCACAATGAATTAACCCAAGTCTGACGACTACGGGATCACCGGGACTGACATTGATAAGCGTGAAATTCATCAAAGTAATTCCAAGCATAACTGGGACAATATATATGGTTCTTCTAATTATGAATCCTTTTAATGACATATATTTTTCTCCGCGAAGTTTATACTCATAAGAGTATTAGTGAGTCACTAATTATATTTATGGCCAGTTTATGCATTTTTAAGTCTTATGAAGAAACTAGGGGAAATATATATAAGTAAGAAAAGTCTCGGGTTACTTCTCAAAATTGGTCTTTTCTGCTCTCTTGCCCTCTCTTTTTGGCTTCTACTTCATTTTGCCTATTCTTCTATCCTTTTGGTTCTTCATCCAAGTTTTGTTGGTCAAAAGTTATTTTTCCATCATGCATATGTAAAATTCTTTTTGCTCTTTTTGCTGCTGATAGATCATGTGTTACTAGTGCTATTGATGTCCCTCTCTCATCATTGAGTTGCTTGAACAAATCCAGTACTGTTTGTCCTGTATTTGTGTCTAGATTTCCTGTCGGCTCGTCTGCTAGAAGTAAAATAGGCTCGTTGATTAACGCCCGCATAATAGCTACTCTTTGTCTTTCTCCTGAACTTAATTCTTCTGGGAACTTATTATACAGATGTTCTATTTCAAATTCCTTGAAAATGTCTTCTACTCTTTTTTGTCTCACTTCATATGGAACTCCATCAAAAATCAATGGCAATTCAACATTTTCCCTTCCTGTTAACCCTTCAACCAGATTAAAAAATTGAAAAACAAATCCTAGATTCTTTCTTCTAAATTCTGTCAAATCTGCTGGAGAAAAATGACTTAAATCTGTACCATTCACTATTATCCTTCCAGTAGTTGGAATTTCCAGTGTTCCAATCAGATTTAACAGAGTTGTTTTTCCACTTCCGCTTGGTCCAACAACTGAAGTAAATTCTTTTCTATGAAAAGTTAAATCCACTCCGTTTACAGCTTTTACAACACTATCTCCTACTATAAACCGTTTTGATAAATTCTCACAAACAACAATCTCTTCAGTCATCTGTCTCATTCAGACAATTAAGCACTAATAAACTTGTTCAAAGAAATATTATTTTATTTAATAAAAAACAGTCTTGTTTTAAGCTACTGGGGGCTTGAGAAAAATTGTTTCTTGTGCTGGAGCAAGATAGAGTATTTTTCCTTCTATTTTTTGACTCCCTTGCTTTGCTTTAAAAGAATAAATTAGTGTTGGAATATATAAGACATGAAGAGTAATATTCGAGAAATCTGCACTTTCAATAAATGCTTTTTCAAGAAACTCTTCTAAATTTTCATGCTCTAGCAGCTCTAAGATGTTTTTTGAAAAATCTTCTGAGAAAGCTTCCAAAAACTTTGCATTTGCTTCTTCCAGTCCCAAGCTAGTTAGAATTTCTATCCATTCCTTCAACGTTTCATCTATCTTCTTTGCATGATCTATTTCCTTTTGTATTTCTGCTTTCTTCTTCTGGAACTTTCTAACATCGTTGATTAATGCTTCTTTCTCTTCCCTTGTTATTGTCTTGTTTCTTTTTTCATCTAGCTTGAATTTCTTTGTTCTAGCATCCAACTTCCGCTGTGTTTTTTTAAGTTTGAAAAATTCTATCTGTGTTTCTTTACTCAGATTCTTTTTCTTCTTTTCAAAATCTATCATTTGTAGCTTAAGCATCTTCTTAGTTTTACTGAAATCATCTGTGTTTTTCCAAATACCCTCTCGCCTTTCTACTATTCCAATTAGCTCATGTAAGTGCAATAGAATATCATCTTGATAATTCTGCAGATTTTTCAGTTTCTTATGATATTCATTGATAAAGTCTTTAATCAGAATAGAATCTAAATCGATGAGTTTCATTTTGTATGGTTTCTTGCTCAGGTTGCTTTTTACTTTTGTATTCAGAAGTTGAGTTAGCTTAATCTGGAACCGATTAAAAGATTGATTCCATATCTCGTTTTCACTTGGAGTTAACTCTAGAACCTCTTCAGTCCCAGCAAAAAGAAGTTTAAATTGTCTGTTCACACCATGTTGAATTGTTGGTAAACTGATATTCTCTAGATTAATAGGAATTATTGCTTCGTAATGCCCTTCGAGTTTACAGAGAACAAATGGGAAACCATAATTTTCCTTGTTTTTGATGTTTATTTCTTCTAATGAAGGAATTTTGCTCTTAATCCTTTTTTTGATCTCATCATCAGGCAATTCATCTTTTGCATAGTAAAAATCTGTAACTTGAACTTCTGCTCCAGGATATAACTCTCCCAATTCATTCTCGATTTTCACTAAATCTGGAAGTTTCTCTGCTTGAACTTCTTTCTTTTCTTCATCTGCAACTTTTGTAATACTTTCTTCTAATTGTAAGGTTTGTTTTTCAACTTTTATTACTGCTTCTGCTGATGATTCTTTTTCAGTTACAATTTCTGAATCTTGCTGCTCAAGTGGATCCTCCTCCTCTGTTGTAGTTAATTCTTCGTTTTCTGTAATTTGGTTGATTATATTCTCTATTTTTTTTACTAAAGAAGTATAACCAGAAAGAGTTTGAGGTTTTTCTTTTGGGGATTCACTCATGTCTTATAACCAATTTATTATCAACCTTCGAAATATTTAAACTAGTCGAAATTGCTTAATGAGAGTGAATGCTTGAAACCATATTTTTAAGGAGTTTTTTATGATGAAGATTTACTCTAAAAATATCTACGTATTGCCCAGTTATATAAATAAAATACTAGATGTAAGTATAAGGTGAGTAGTATTTCTGATAAGAGATGTCCTATATGTTACTCTACATTCCCGATAAAAGTAGTATTTTGTCCTATTTGCGGAACAGAGTTGGAAACACAAATAGCAAAAGTTGCACCAACCACTGAATCACCGTACGATTTTCCATCAAACAACCCCACATCTCGACCTTCTTTTAGAGATGAACCAATAGAAACTAAAACCGAAAGAGGAGATTTTGTGGCAGATTCAACTCAATTTGCATGGAATGCTTCTGATTCACTTGTTCCATTGAGAATGAAGGGGCATATAAGCTATAGCGATAACTTCAAACCCCCTAAATTACAACTAAGATTTTTCAAAAAACTCTCCCTTAGAGAGATGTTTCTCATTGGGACTTCAGGTGTTTTAACCTCGCTAGCGCTGATTATTTTTATTAATTTATCACTGTTATTGGTGCTTGGTATTCTTCCAGTTTCATTGGCATCTTTGTTGTTTACAATTCTTTCATTCTTTGCAATTACGTTTCTGATTTATGTGTTTAATAATAGAATTGCAAAAACTATAAGGAATTGGAAAGATAATAGTTCAGAAGCTAAGAATTCAAACATATTTACCTATGGTCTAATTTATTTAATTCAAATAGTTACTATTGGTGCCATATCAATAACATTTGTTAAGATATTTCAAGGAATCTCTCAGGGATCAAATCAGAATATTGCTATCTACTTGCCCTTCTTATTAACAGCAATTGTTCTCTCTATTATATCACCCATATTCAGAATAGCTAAAATACTATCTTCACTTCGAGAATCTAGCATTTTTCAGAGTTTTTTGGATGCTTTCCAATTTCCAAAATATAGCCTGAAACGTATTATTCAAAGTGGGTTGATATCCTTCTTGGTACCAGCTTCAATACTTATTGCAGGATTAAATTCATTTTCTAAGATCTTTCTTAGCCTTTTTTCACCAGCTGTTGAATCAGCAGTTTCAGGTTCAGACTATGCTATAGGTTGCTTAGTCTTCCTCTTCTTTTCAGTTAGTGTAATTGTTGGAAGTTTTGTGGATATAAATGGTATTTACTACTATGAAGGATTGATCAAAGAATATGTGGAACCACCTAGTCTAAGTTGGATAAAGAGCAAATATTCTTCTTCTCAATCAGAAAGTGAAAAGAAAAATAATACAGAAACTGAATCAAGACATTTTAGTGGTGAAAGAGAAGAAAGATGTCCAGCTTGTTCTGCATTAATGATAGACGGAGCAGAATTTTGTACTGACTGTGGAAAAAAGGTTGTTATATAGAGTGTAAAACTCTATTCCTCTTCTTGAATTTTTTCAACTATTTTCTTAATTATTGCTTGAATAGTATTTAATCTCTCTTCAATTATATGTATTCTATCCTGAAGTTCAGTGAATTCATCTCGAGAAACTGAATCTGAAGAAACTGAAACAGTTGAAACCTCTTTTGGTTTTTCATCATAATCATCAAGATCAATGATACTATTAGTTTTTGCAAAAGGTACTGCATCCTTTATGTTGTTAACTTCAAGTAATTTGTCAGAAAGAAATTCAAAAGTTTCTTGTATGTTTTGTCCAGTTAAAGCACTGGTTTCACTGTAATAAAAACGAATGCCTGTTTCAGTTTTCATACGATTACAAAACTCTAAAGCCATATCACGAGAAACCCGTCTCTCTTCTTCTAAATCGATTTTGTTAGCAATGACAATATAAACAAGAATGCCGTTATTTGACCCTTTGATAGCTTCATCTAACCATTCTTTTAGGTTAGTCATTGTACTGGGATCTTTACAATCAAAAACAAGAATTCCTGCAATGGCTCCCTTATAGAAGGTACTTCGAACAACTTGATAGCTGTCTTGACCAGCTAAATCCCAGATTTGAAATGTAATCAGGTCTTCTTCTTTTTGTATTTTTTTACTTGCAAAATCAGCACCAATAGTTTTGAGATAACTGGACTCAAACCCCTTTCCCATATATCTTTCTCGAATAGAGGTTTTGCCAACAGCTCCTGGTCCTGCTAAAACTACTTTGAAATTCCATTTGCGCAAATTATTCATCCTCATTACTCTTTATACTGAGCTAATTTCTCTTCTAGTTCATCTATTCTAGTCTGAGCTTCTAGTAGTTTCTTCTGAAATGTTGTACCTACTTCAGTTTGAGTTTTCTCAAAGTGCACTTTTGCTTCCTCAAGTTCCTTTTTCATCTTAGCTCGATCCTCATTAGCTTTTTTCATCTCTACGCTTTCTCTGACTTCTTGAACTGCTTTTCTCATTTTCTCGTCAATATCAGCTACTGATAAATCTGTTTGTGATGAAACAAGAAGTTTCATGGCATTAATTTCCTCTGCTGATGCTTGTGGTCTTGCTTCTATAAGATCATTTACTCTCTCATCCAAAGATTTCTTCTCAACAACTAAATCAGAAATTTGAGCTTTCAGTTGTCTGTTTTCTTCAGATAACTCAGATGAGTTTGTTAATTCCAAATCTAGAGATCTTCTTAGATGTTCGAGATCCTCAGATCCTTCTCCAAACTCATTCATATATCTAACCACTGTGATTAGATATTCTCTCACCATTGGATGGATAATCTCCCAATATTGTACAAGTTCTCTTTCAACATCTTTCATCCTTGAATCCTTTCTTCCTGGAGGTAGTTTTGTAAAAACAGGATTGTCTACATTTGTAGTTGGATAATAGTCGGGAACATAATCATAGATAGTTTCACCTTTATACTTCTTTGGTTTGGACATAGAATAACCCAATTTAGAGTTTTCTTTCACTAAAATAAAGATTTTGAAATGGATAAACTGCTTTTCAGACAAAAAGGTTCTCAGTTCTTGTTTTTACTCTTAGTTTTTTTTGGAATTGATAATCGATTGACTCTAAATGCAGTACGCATATTTTTTTGATCAAAAAAGATATCACCGATTTTAAGATAATTTTCTGCTATTTTTTCAATATTTTTTCTAGTATATCTTTCCTTTTCTAGTTTGTTAACTAAGAAAATTTTAATCATCTTTTTCTTCTTGCGTTTCTTTCTGGAGTACCAACTGAGTTTTATTCTAAGTGCAATACCATAATACAAAGTAGTTATTAGATTAAATGTTGAAAATATACACATTTTTGTACCTCAGTTGTTATTTTTTTGGAAATATATCCCTTGTTTAAACTTGGTTAATAGGAAATGTTTTGTTTGGTGATCATTCTTTTTTCTTCAACATAGAAGCAAACCGGTCTACATTGGATGAATATTCACAAAGTATTTTTTCTGCTGTTGTTTTAGTAATTCCTTCATCCCTTAGTTTTTTGTAAATTTGAATTAAGGAGTCAGCAAAATCTTCTGCAACCTCGACATTGTAGACTGCTCCAAGAAGCTGATCTACTAAAGGCCCTATTTCTCCAGATAGAGCTTTAACTATATCTTTTGTTTGTGAAAAATCTTTAATTGGTTCTTTTTGTTTATCAGCTTTCAAGTCGTTAATATTTTGTTTCTTGTTCTTTCTACCTTTATTAGCCAAAAAATCACCATTTCTGATGTCCCAAATGTTCTTAACTATAAAACATTTATCCTTCGGGTCAAATCTGTGTTCTAGGCATATTTGAATGTCTAAAACATGGAATAATAAAAAAAAGAAACAGTTTGTTTTCTATTTTTGTACTTGGACCTCTTGTGAAGGTTCTGCTTTTTTAAGTTGAATTGATACATAGATGAACCTTTGAAGTACTGTTAGAACACACAGAGCTGTTAAAATCATATATCCTAGAGAGAAATATGAAATAGGCTCTCCTGCAATCAACCATCTTTCTGTTATGAATGCTTGATTTGGAACAATTACTGCTACAAACAGTAATACCATCAAAACCATCCATCTTTCTGCTCTTTCCATAATGCCTACAGTCATTCTTTCGACTCCTACGCTCTCGCCTTTGGCTCGAACATAACTGATTAGAAGAGCTGAACCTACCATTATACCGCCGGTTACTCCATCTACCCAGTCACTGAAGATTATACCTGTAAAGACTGCTAAATCACTTACTCTATCGATGACACTATCAATGAAGGATCCTTTCTTTGAATCTAAACCCCTATATCTTGCTACACCACCATCGACGAAATCCATTGCACCAGCAAACCAAATAAAAATAAATCCAACTAGAGGATTTTCATAAGCAAGAAAAACACCTGCTCCTACTGATAATAACAAACCAATATATGTGAAGACAGTTGGGTGAATTTTCATTTTCGCAAAGAAAATAATTATAGGCTGGGCGAGTTTTGAAAGTGGTTCTCGTATCTGCGAAATCATTAGTCAAAGTAAATTTATATTGTCTGCTTTTTAATGTTTCTGTAATGTTTGTTGAATTACAAGTTACAGAAATATTTGAAAAATAAAGCCTCTACTATATTATCTACACATAAAACATCCATTTGGGTATTATTTATTTTTCCTTCCTAATGGACAGCATATTATGATGCTTTAATGTTTAGGATTTCTTCCATCTCATTCATCTTGATGAGGATGATTCTTGTAGTTCTTCTTTTATTTGTGTCACTAACCATATCATAGGCATTTTGTGAAAATCTATTACCAATGATTATGGCCCCATCACAATTCATATCACTAATTTTATGCTCAGTTCTGATGATTGTATTGGTTCCTATACTCTTCTTCCAATGATAGGCAAAAACTGCAAATTTTTGATCTTCATTTTCTACAATATATGGTAAAATTCTGCCACTATTATCTATCTTATCTTCATTTAATCTCTTTACTTTACCATATCTATTAAGAAATTGACCAACTTTTTCCTGAAATCCTAATTCATCCATATCGTTCAACTAACAATTTTTGTCGGAATATTTGATTGTTGGTAACTCCATAGTATTACTAAATAAAAGTGTTTGGTGTTAAGATAAGAAAAAAATTCATCTTCGAGTTCTCATTTTAAGAGTGTCCTTATCTTTTTCCTTTTCTTCTTCTTGTTTATCACTTGAGGGAGAAGAACCTCTGTGTGAGGATCTCATGGTAAGAAGAATAATTCCAACCCCAAGGACTCCGAGTGCGATGAACATAGCATAGGAATTATCGGACCAAACTGAATATGAAAGAATAAGAAGAATTATACCTAAACTGAAGAAACTTATGACCGCCATTGTATAAAATAGTTTGAATTTTGGTCTTTGCATCCTTGGAAGTTTGATTTCAGTTTCCGGTTCAGGTTCTTTTTTTCTCTTCTTTGAGCTCATTTGATCTCACCCTAGATATTTTACTTATCCTTTAACTGGGAAAAACCAATTAGTTGGGGGAACATATATTATATTCCATATAAGAGCCCATACAGCTACAAATGTTAGGAAATACTGAAACATGGCAGACATATAATATTGGCGTACTTTAATTCCTGTTTCTATCTTTCTATATTTTAGAAACCAGAAAGTAGAAAGTCCTAAAAATATAGCTAACATTGTTAATCCAGCAGGCCATGCTGTAAAATTAGACGCACCAAAGATGATTCCACCAACAAATGCTGTAAGAACTTTGGACCAGTAAACCTTATCAAGCGTAGGCATATTCTTAATTTTTTCAAGAATGTTTTTAGGTTTCAATCCCTCTTTTGTTTTCTTATATCCTCGGGATATCTTACCTTTCAAATAACTTTTAATTCGGATAAATATTCCTTTTACATCAAGATGCAATTTACTCACCGGTGATTTCAATGAAGACTTCATTATCAAGCATTGACTTAGCTGCTTTGGTCGATGAAATACGGCCAAAGATTGTTGACAGCTGGGTTAACAATATTTATTCAATCGGGGAAAATTTGGTTATATTAAGGTTTCGCAAGTCAACAGAAAGTCCTTTCGAACTCTTAATAGAACCAGGAAAGCGAATCCATATAACCAACTATGAGAGAAAGAAACCTACTACGCCTAACAATAAAGTCCTATCGATGAGGAAGCATATTAGGGATTTACCAGTTAAGAATTTTTATCAAAGAAAAATTGATAGGGTAATTGTTATTGAAATTGCATACAAAGGCGGATTTTACAAGCTTGTAGTTGAACTCTTTGGGAATGGAAATCTCATTTTAATCGGTCCTAATGACAAAATTATTCTTGCATACAAATACCGAAGAATGAGAGCTCGTGATATTCATCCTGGAAAAGAATACATTTTTCCACCTGCATCTACAGATAACATCTCTAATCTTACTGAATCCACTACTATTGAAAAGATCACTAATTCTTCAGGTAAAATTATTGCTGTTCTAAATGAAATGATGGATTTGGGACCTATTTACTCAAAAGAAGTACTTGCTCGTGCAGGGATAGTTTCAAAGAACTCAGAAGAACTAAAAGAGAATGAAATTAAGAAATTATGTGACGAAATTCTATCCCTTCAAGAAATTATTAATAACAATGACTACGAACCAATCAAATACTTAGATGAGGGTGAAATGGTCGATGTTACTCCCATACCTCTTTCCCGTTATGAAGACCTTGAACAAGAAGAAGTCAGTTCATTTAATGATGAGCTTGATGAGTTCTTTTCACTCTTTGAAGAAGAACCTGAATTTGTTGAAGATAGGTCACAAGTTTCTAGTAAATTAGCAAAATATCAGAAGAAGCTTTCAAATCAAGAGAAACATTTAGAGAAACTCAGAAATCAAGAAATTGATGAGAAAAAGAAAGGTGATTTAATCTATTCTAGTTTTGTTAATGTAGAAGAGCTTTTAACTACAATTTTACAGGCTAGAAGGTCTGATGTTCCTTGGGAGGAAATAATGGCTAAATTATCATTAGCAAAAGAAAAAGAAATCCCTTCTGCTATGATTTTGGAGAAAATAGAACCCAAAACAAAATCAATTATTGTTAAACTTCTAGATACTGAATCAGGGAATCATGAATTGCTTGAATTAGATTTCACTAGAACATTAACTGAAAGTGCAAATTTATTCTATGAAAAGGCTAAGAAAGGCAGAAGAAAAATACCTGGAGCATTACAAGCAATAGAACGGACTAAAATCCAAATTGCAGATACTGAATCAACCAAAGAAGTAATTGTGAAAGAAAAGGAAAGCAAACCTATGGTTGTCAAACGCTCAAAGAAATGGTATGAGAAATTCCATTGGTTCATTTGTCAAGAACACATAGTTATTGGAGGAACTGATGCAAAAGTGAATGAAAGAATCTTGAAAACATATCTAGATGATAACGATTTATTCTTCCATGCTGATGTTCATGGAGCTCCTTATGTTGTAGTTAAAGACGGTCAAAGTAGTCTTTCTGATGAGTGCATAAAAGAGATAGCTACTTTTGCACTTAACTATTCTAGTTTATGGAAGGGCAAAAAATTGGTTGGAGATGTTTACCATGTACTTCCAGATCAAGTTAGTTTAACGGCTCCCTCCGGTCAATTCTTAGCTAAAGGAAGTGTAATGATCTATGGTGAAAAAACCTATTCCAAAAATATTGAAATAAATCATACAATAGGTGTAATTCTTTATGAGAACTATGCTCAAGTGATTGGAGGTCCTGCAAGTAGTATAAGCAGTAAGACAGATATTTATGTTCAGATAAAACCTGGGGATATTCCTAAGGGAAAAATTGTAAAAGAGGTAAAAGGAAAACTACTCACACAATGTCAAGAAGAAGAAAAATACAAAATTGATGCGTTGACTGTAAATGACTTTTTACCATTCATCCCCGGAGATTCAGATATGGTTAATATGTAAAATCTGGGCAATATTTACTATTAGTGTAAAACCTTTAAAGGTATTAAATTCATTTGTTATTATAAAACAAAGGATGGAAAAAATGAAATCTATCTTCGATGAGAAAAAATTCGATATGGCTGTAAAAGAAATTATGACTAAGAGTGTTATCACAGTTACACCAAATACCTCAACTGAAGTTTGTGCAAAGCTTCTAATTGAAAATCGAATCGGATCTGTTGTAGTAGTTGATACTGGTGAAAAAAATATTGGTATCATTACCAAAGAGAATCTAATCAAACATGTTATTGCCAAGAACAAAAGAGCGGATAGCGTTACAGCAAAAGAGGCTATGTCTTCACCAGTGATTACAGCATCTCCATCCCTAACTATCATCCAAGCTATGCAAACTATGTTCACAGAAGGCATAAGACATCTTGTTATTACAAACTCTGAAGGAAAAATTATTGGAATATGTACAGATTCAGATGTATTCAAAGTTGTTCCACAATTAATCTTACTAGAACAAGAATATCTTAAATTAATGGCAGAAGACACAGAACACGATGAATCCCTAGATTTTGCAGGCTATTGTGATGATTGTAGAGAATATTCTGATAAACTGATCCTCAGTCAAGGTTTATACATGTGTTCAAGTTGTGCTCCTGAAGAGTTGATAGAAAGTAATGTGTAAATTTTATGCAGATTCAATGCTCGGGAAATTATCCCGATATTTACGCTTTTTAGGGTTTGATACATTGTATCGTACCGATGAATCTATAGATGAAATGCTCCAGATCTCAGTAGATGATAATAGAATTGTTCTTTCTAGATCTCAAGAAGTTTTTCAATTATGTATAAAAAGGGAGATAAAAACTCTTTTTCTTACTAATATAGACGTTTCTGGGCAGCTTAGAGAAATAAAAGATAATTTTAATGTTGATTTCGCGTGTCACCCTCTAAAAATGAGATGTAGTGTCTGCAATGGTGATTTGAAAGAGAAAAGCAAATTAGATATTTTGAATAGAATCCCAGAGGGAACAGCTAAGGAATACGATGATTTTTGGGAGTGCTCAAAGTGCTTTAAAATTTACTGGGTTGGAAGCCACTGGGAAGATATAAAAAAGACAATAAGTGAACTATAGTAATGGTGAGATATATGCAAATTGAGGATGAAACTGGTATTTATTTAGTTAAATTAGCGAGGTTAGCTGCTAAACAATGGATTGTAGCTAATTTAAAGCCACAAGCAGTGGAGCCAATCCCTCCGCAAGCTGAAACTGTAACAGGAGCTTTTGTTACAGTCAAAACCCAAGTTGATGGTCAAACATCTCTGAGAGGATGTATAGGTTATCCAATAGGCATAAAGCCATTACATGAGGAGATTATTAATTTAGCTATATCTTCCACGATGGAAGATCCAAGGTTTCCCCCAGTTGAGAAAGCTGAGTTTTCTGAGTTAGTTTTTGAAGTTACAATTATGACTCCTCCTCAAACAATAGTATATGAAACACCACAGGAATTACTTAATCAAATAACTGTACCTGGTGATGGTCTCATAGTTGAATATAAAGGATCTAAAGGCTTGTTACTTCCTCAAGTTCCAATAGAGCAGAATTGGAATAAGGAAGAATTTCTATCATATACCTGCAGAAAAGCTTACTTACCAACAGATATTTGGAAAAAAGAAAAGATTATTGTTCAAAAATTCCAAGGGATCATTTTTTCAGAAGAATATCCTGATGGAGAAATTATCAGACATTAATTGGTTAATACTGAAAGAAAATCTTCTATTTCGTGTTTATCAACATCAACTGCTAGATGGGGGACAAATATTGGAATTGAAGTGGGGATTTCAGATGAAATCTTATTGAAAATTGATTTTGTCATTGTTATTGCTAGACATTGATTCTCTTTATAGAAATCAAGCATTTGGCTGATTTCGAATTCGTTAGCTAGTAGAAACAAACGATTTTCTTTATTTTTCAGTTTAGGCTGTAAATCCAACATCTTGTGCAATAGTTTTATGTTTTTATCATTAATAGTCTCTTGATTTTCAATCGAATAAACATAAGTTATTCCTCCTCTTTTATAGATGTGTAAAATATTTGAAATATCTTCATCTTCATTTGAAGCAATAACTAATACTCGACCTTGACTTTCAACTGGAAGGCCTCCCATACCTTTAGATATCCTATCGAAAATGTAAGCACTATTATCCCTTACCTCAACCTGTAAGGTGTACTCTGGTTTATCAAGATTGACTTTTAGTTTTTTATTGGCATTGTTTTCAAGAATAAATTCACCAATAATAGCTCCTAACTCTACACTGGAAAAAGGATGTTTTCCTGTTCTTCTAGCTCTTACAGCGAAAGACATTCCTTCTTTAAAATTTTGAAAGAAAAATTCTTTAACACACTCTTTAATTTCTTCCAAATTCGATGAACAGGATCTTACAATGCTCAAACTAGAAACACCAGGTACCAAATGAGCTATGAACTTCTCTATTTCAAGTAGCTGAGAGCTTTCAACAAAAATACGACTATAATCATTTATGACCTTATGGTCTGATATTCCATATAATCTTAAAACATACTCAATGTGTGTTACCAGACGTTTAGTCAACCATTTTCGTGTTTTAGAACCCTTTATTGCTATCTCTGAAAACCTAATCATAATAAAAGAGGAATAACCGTTATCAGCTTTGGGTGTGCTCTTAGGATTATTCTGTTTCAAGAAAATCTATTCCTTCAATAAATCGTTCTCGCCTTGCCTCAAGTTCTGCTTCAGATAAACCTTCTTCATTGTTTACTTCGACTACTTCAGTTATGTCACTAGCTTTGTGTTCAATTTCATCTTGAACCTCGTAATTTTCCCCTTTCTCTAGTTTGCCTTCATAACCACATTTGGCGCAAAATAGCATTTTTGATTTTCCTTTCTTTTTAGGAATCAGTAGTTTTCCACATTCTGGGCAAAATTCCATTGTTATCACTTAAAATATCTGATTTTTTTGCTATTTGTCATTTTAGACATTTGAACCTTTCTGTTTGATACAAAATTGCTCAGACACTTAAAATGCTAACTCTGATGTACAAAGTTTTTATTTAGCTTACCACAAATAATCAATATGGAACAAGAAAAGGATGAAGTTACATCTAAAAGGAAAGATGACCACATTAGGATTTGCTTGGAACACAATGTTGAGTACAAGTTACATAATAATGGCTTTCAAGATATTGAGCTTCATCCTGCAACTCTTGTAAATCTTTCTCTTGAAAAAATAGATCTAAACACAACTGTTTTTGGGAAGAAAATAGACTATCCACTCATTGTTTCTGGTATGACTGGGGGGTCTAAGTTGGGAAAACAGTACAATGAACAAATAGCAGAAATATGTCAAGAATTTGGAATTGGGATGGGGGTTGGATCACAAAGGGCTGCTATAGAAGACACCAAATTCAGTGAAACATTTGAGGTAAGAGATATTGCACCAGACATCCCCTTAATTGCTAATTTAGGTTTAGCTCAATTCAACAAAAGATATGGTATAGAGGAAGCAAAATCAGCTGTGGAGATGATTAATGCAGATGCACTAGCTATTCATATCAACCCATTACAAGAGCTGGTACAATTAGAAGGAGATAAGCAAGATAATTATTCCTTAGAACCTCTCAAACAGCTAATATCGAATGTGCAGTTTCCTGTTATTCTAAAAGGTGTAGGAACTGGTTTTTCAAAAAGGGATTTGAATAATTTGGCAAAACTACACCCTTATGCTATCGATGTTTCAGGTGCTGGAGGTACCAATTGGACAAAAATTGAATATCTTAGAAATAAGAATATGGAATATGTTTCAGAAGAATTTGTGGAACAAGGTATAGCTACTGCTGTTAGTCTGAATCATGCACGTTCAGCAACGAAAAATAAAACGGTGAAATTAGTAGCCTCTGGTGGAATATGGAATGGTACTGATGCAGTGAAGGCACTAATTTTAGGTGCTGATTATGTAGCTTTTGCGCTTCCAGTATTAAGAGCTCTAGCAAAAGGTGGAGTAAGTGAATTGAGGAAGTTTATTACTACTTTTATTTTTGAGCTACGAACCACAATGGCTATGTTAGGATCAGAGAACTTACACCAATTAAAGAAGAAGAGATACAAAAAAATAGGAAGAAGATATAGTTAATCAGACTAACTATGACTCGTCATAGAGCAAAAGCTCTCAGTAATGCCTTGTTCATCCCTAATCTAGTTAAGAGTCCCTATAATTATCTTTTTTGATTGAAACCACATAGAGCATAACGAAGATCAGATAAAAAGAAGGAAAAAAGAATAGGAGAAATTAATTGTCAGAACAGTAGACTAAACCTATTAACTGCAAACCAACAAATTATATTAACCATTATTTCTCCAATTGTCATTTATTATTAACGTCCTTTTCGTGTTTTCTCTTTCTTCTAACAAGAGTAATCAGAATAGTTGAAATCATAAAGGAAATTAGAAGGATAGAAGAACCTCCGATTCTTTCAGTGCCGTAAATTTCTTTGAGTGGATATGGATCCGTTGAATTAGCAGAACCATCAATAATATATTTTCCTTTCTCGTGACCAGACCAGTAATTCCCTAGTTTGGTTTCTTTATTACACCAGAAATTATTTGTTCCATTATCATTAGCTTGTGAAATACCTCCTAGGTTATTGTCTACAAAATAATTGTGATAAATAATGGTGTCATCAGAAAGAGAATTTAAGTAGATTCCATATTCTTCATTTTCTTGTAAAAGATTGTCAGTAAAAAGACAAGTATAAGAATTAAGCAGATAGATACCATAATTGTTGTTTGTACAAGTGTTATCAGTCAGAGTAACTTCAGAAGAATACTCTACATAGATTCCTCTGTCAATGTTGTTTGTACAAGTGTTATCAGTCAGAGTAGAAAAAGAAGAACGTCCCACATTGATACCATCCAAGTTGTTGGTACAAGTGTTATCTGCAAGAGTTGAACCAGAAGAACTATACAGATAGATACCATAATTGTTGCTTGTACAAGTGTTATCAGTCAGAGTAGAACTAAGACAACTATACAGATTGATTCCCTTATTGTTGTTATTACAAGTGTTATCAGTCAGAGTAGAACTAGCAGAACCAAGCATACAGATACCGTAGTCGTTGTTAGTACAAGTGTTATTAATCAGAGTAGAAAAACTAGCATGACACAGAAAGATACCATCATCATTGTTATTAGTACAAATGTTATTTATGATTGTAGCTGTTCCATCAGCAACATAACTAATGTAAATACCATAAATATCAGCATCAATATAACAGTCACGAATAACAAAATACTTAGTCGTATCTTCTATGGAAATTCCACTTCCGCTTGTGGTAGTAATGTTATATTCTTGAATAATGTAAGGGTCTACATCTGTTCCTGAGCCAGGAAAACCATAATCAGTAAAATTATCATCAGTGATTATTTCTATGGGGCCATGAAGTGTTAAAGCTAGATTAAAAGGTTTGGATATTTTGTAATCGTCCACGGTTGACATACTAACGGTTGTACTCATATTTAGAGAAAAGATAATTAGTGTAGTAACAGTTATCACTATAATCTTTCTTCTTGACATTATAGCTTTTTTTTTCATTTTTTCACCTTGAGATTCTGTTTAAATAGAACCAAGTAAACAACATGTTGACACTCTATATAAACATTTTGTCTACATATTTTCTCTCTTGAGACATAATCTTTCAGTTTCAATGAAAAAAAATAGCTAAATTTGTAGGAAATTAACTGCTATCACTTTGAATTCTTGCTTTTTCTTTCTCTGAAATATCTTCTTTAACAATTGAAACATCTTTAGAAGTAGTAATTACAGGAATATCTTCTTTGTATTTTATTTCTACTCCTAATTCATTTAACGTTGTTATATGTTTATTAGTTAGGAAAAATTCTTTTAGTTTAATCCAACTTGTTGATATTATCATTGGTATGTTTTTTGGATTTGAAAGCTGATCTTCACTTAATTTTTCAGTGTAGTCTTTAATACAATCATGATTTGTTGTTAAATTCTTAACAATATCAATTTCACCGCATAATAAGCAGAAATTCCATCTTGCTGCATGTTTATATAAAGCTCTAAGTGTTATATCGTACACCAAAAAACTGTTCTTGAATGGACCTCCCCACAGGTCTAAAACAAAATTTTTTGCTCTAGCACGAATACGAACTTTATCTGAAGTTGCAATGTCTGGCATTGTATGTGAACAGTGTGTCTACAACCTATTTAAATTTTGGTGAAAATACAGATTTTTCCAGAAAGTATAAAAGATAGTTTAATTTCTGTTTATTTTGTTTAAGGAGTCACTATAATGACAGATTTTGTTTCTGAAACACCAGAACAAATAGAACAGTTAATTAGAAAAGGTCATAGTATCCATTTATTGGAGAAAATTCAATCTGTTCTATCTTCCAATGCAACATCTAGAGAAACAAGAATAGTCTATCAACTACTCAAATGCCGGGTTTTAACCAAACTTAATCATCACATTCAAGCTCTTAACTTGCTAGAAGAAATAAATAATGAGATTTTTGAAATTGGTAATGATGTTCAACAACTAGATTATTACATTTGTAAAGCTGAAAATTTTGAAATTTTAGGTAAAGCGAAAGAAGGATTAGATTTTCTTGAAGAAGCTGAACAAATTCTACAGAAATCTAAAATTATAGATTCACATGAAATGTTTACAAGAAAAATCGATTTATTAATTCAAAGAGTAAGAATAATAACAATCTCTAAGAGATATTTTGAATTCTATCTACCAGAAAGCTTCGATCAGATAATAGATTCTTTTGATGAATGCATTAACCTTAGTCGCGAACGAAATTATGACTATGGAGTAGCTATTTCCTTGGAACTTAAAGGCTGGTTTTTTTACCTCGAATCAAGGTATAAAGAAGCCTTTGAATGTTATGAAGAATCTCAAGAAATCTGGAAAAGGGATGAGAATAAGATTGGTCATGCAAGTATTCTTTTTAGAAAAGGTATGATGCATGCTTTTTCGGGTAATCATGATACTGCAATTGATCTTCTTGAAGAAGCTCTTCTCCTCAATGAAGAAATAGGATCAAAAAGGCTTAAAGCAAGCGTACATTTTGCTCTAGATGAGGCGTACAATCAGAAAGGTGAATCAGATCTATCATTAAAACATAGTAAGATTGCAAGTGATTTATTTCGTGAAATTGGTGATAGAATATTAACTGCTTTATCTCTTTACAATTATGCAAATGGTGTAATCTATGGAGAGATGGAGTATGAAAAAGGAGTGACTCTTTTGTATGAAGCTTTGTCGAACGCAAAAGAAGCCGAATCAAACAGGACAATTCATGCAATTCAAACTGGTTTAACTTCAGCATTTATATACAAGGGAGAGTTAAACAGAGCTTTAGAATTCATTAATGAGTTAATAGAATATTTTGATGAAAGAGAAGATGTTGAAGGATTAGCGATAGCTCAATCACAAAAAGGTCAAATAGATCTAAAAAAGGGAGATTTGGATAAAGCTTTGAAAAATTATACTGACTCTCTTGAAAATTTTAGAATTCTTGAAAGACCAGATGGAATAAGAGAATCTTTAGTTAATATTGGAAGGATTTTTCAAATGAAGGGGGCGTATGATAAGGCCTTACACTATTTCTATGAAGTAAGAAAAACATCCAATAATCAAAAAAACAAACTCTACTTAGCATTAGATTATTCCAACCTCATTTCTTGTTATCTTGATTTGGAGGATTTAGAGAAAGCTGCTACTTATTTGCAATCGTTACAGGAAATTGATAAGGAGTTAGAAAATAAAGTACTCGAAATAACTAATAAACTCTCAACAGCTTTAGTTCTAAAAAGAAATAAGAATGTTCAAGATAGAATGAAAGCCAAAGAATTACTAAAATATATTATCAATGAGAAAGATGTAGAATATCGGATTGTTGAAACTGCAATATTAAACTTATGCGATCTTTTACTCATTGAATTGAAGGAATCAGAAGACTATAAGTTACTAGAAGAGCTTAAATTCTTTATAAATCAATTACAGCAAATAGGGATTAGAGAGCTTACTTATCCTTTACTTGTGCAGACTTATTGGTTACAATCCCAAATTTCACTTCTTGAATTGAATGCTGAAGAAGCACAACGTTTGTATTTTAATGCACAAGTGATGGCTGAGGAAAAAGGTTTGAATCTTATGGCTAGAAAGATTTCAGATGAACACGATTTCTTAATTAGTCAGCTCGATTTATGGAGAAAGTTTACTACAAAACTTCCTTCCATTGTAGAGATTTTAGAACTCACAAGAATAGAAGATATGTTAAGTCAGATGTTAAAGAAAGGAGTAGTCCTTCCTGCAGAAGTTGAAAAAGAAGATGAAAAACCTGTCATAATCTTTATTTTTACTGAATTTGGTGAAATATTATTCTCTGAGAAATTAATGGATACTTTGGAAGATGATATAATAGAAAGAATTTTACCAGAAATGAAAACACAGATAGAAGAAGAAACAAATCATAAAACAGCAAGAAGAGGACGGTTGTACGATTATTCCTATATACTTAGAAGGATAGATACGCTATTCTTTAGTTATTTTTTCGTTGGAAAATCATTTGCAGCAATTCATAAACTAGACGATTTTTCAAGAATTTTAAATGAATCTGGTAGTATCTGGGAAAGATTAGTCTCTTTCAGTAAATCTGGCTTAAATCTAAATTATGAAGAACGTAGATCGATAACTGGTTTCATAGATAACACCTTCTTAACGAACAAATAAAACTAAAATCAGAAAAGCTTGTCTTACAAAATCTCAATTTTAGATAAGTCATGATCCTCCTGAAAGAAAGGAGGGATTGATTATGAACGCAGGTATGACTAGTGCCAGATTAGCGGCGATTAGTGCAAAATATGCGACTTTACTCCAATTCAATATTTTCTTGCCATCAAGTTGCCAGACTGGTATGCAATTGAAGAGAGCAATTAATCCATTAAACTGAGCAACTAGGATAAAGATATTTGGACTTGCTAAAAGAGGAGGTAAAGCTATAGCACCAAAATGAGTCAAGAAACCAAAAATCAAGCTAACAAATCCTATTATCGCATTTGTAAAAGGTCCAGCAAAAGCAACCAATCCTAGATCCCTTTTGTCCATTTGTCTGCTCATCGGAACAATAGCAACAAAACCAGGAACGATTAGACCTATACCGATTACCATTGTTAATAGAGTAAACATCAATCCCCTTACCCAAAGGATGTATCTAGCATATTGACCTTTTCTTATGGCTACAAACTTATGAGCTAGTTCATGAGGTAGGAAAGCAGTGCCAACTAAGGCAATGGAGACTACAAATCCCCACCACCAAATATCTGTTGAACCAGCTAGATATTGAAAGAGACCAAAAACAAGCACAATTAGAGCAAAACCGAAAAGAATGTCCAATATTTCATTACCAAATGTAAAAAGTTGTCCAGATTCGGTAAGACGTTTTTCAATGAATTTTTTCTTACTTTTTTCATCATCAAAGTACTTAGGTGCAGGTTGTGATTGTTGAGATTGTTTAGATTGTTTAGATTGTTGAGATTGTTGAGCAGCTTGAGCGACGCTATGGGCAAATCGTCGCATAGCTTCAGCAGGTGTAACAGAACTTTGAGGTGCACCAGGAGCTGTACCTGTTCTTTGATTTACTGAAGGACAATTGTGATTTTGCGAATCTCTGTGGTTTTGACAGAATGACCCCCTACAGAATCTACAATAGAAAAGTATGTCAGCATCAACATTACATTGTGGGTGTTCGCATCTCATTAAAATATACACTACTCTATGATTTTGAATTCTATGCTTCAAGGGATATGGACATTTTAGAACGTATCTATTTGACAACATTCTATCAGAAAAAATTATTAGAAAAGGGTTTTTGCTATTAAAATAGTGAGTAATCTGATTATCTGAATTCTGTTATATGATTTAGCAAATAAATTTTCTTTAAATATGGTTTTAACGGAACAAGATTGTTGAAACCAGTATTATTACTACATCCAAATATTTTTTAATTGAAACTCAGAAAGGGGGTTCAACTAACAATCTTAGATGATGATTATAATGAAGAAAGACATTGAAATTGCTCAAGAAAAAGCAAAAGATATGAAAAACATTAGAGAAATTGCTGCAAAAGTAGGTCTAGAAGAAGATGACCTAGAGCAATTTGGAAAGTATGTAGCAAAAATAAACTATCAAACCATGCTAAAGATACTAAATTCTGAAAAACCAAATGGAAAACTAATTGCAGTTACAGCAATGACTGCTTCAAGAGCTGGTGAAGGAAAGACAGTTACCACAATAGGTCTATCTCAAGCAATGCAAAAGATAGGCAAAAGTGTAATGTTTGCATTAAGAGAACCAAGTATGGGACCAACTTTTGGAATAAAAGGAGGAGCTACAGGTGGTGGATACTCTCAAGTGTTTCCAATGTGGGACATAAATCTGCACTTTACAGGAGATATACATGCAATTACTTCTGCTCATAATTTACTTGCAGCTTTGCTTGATAATCATTTGACAAAAGGAAATAAGTGTAATATTGATCCAACCAAAGTAACTTGGCCAAGAACAATAGATATGAATGATAGAGCATTAAGAAATATCATTACTGGACTTGGTGGAAGAAGAATGGGTGGTGACATCCTAAACACAGGTTTTGTTATCACAGCAGCTTCAGAAATAATGGCTATTTTAGCTCTATCGGCTGATGTGGGAGAACTAAAAGAAAGGTTAGGAAGTATTCTATTAGGATATACTTATGATGATAAACCAGTATTCGCAAAGGATATTGAAGCAGTAGGAGCTATGACACTAATACTGAAAGATGCAATAAAACCAAACCTAGTGCAAAACTTTGAAGGAGTACCAGGATTCATTCACGCAGGACCCTTCGCGAACGTTGCCCACGGCAATTCTAGCATCATCGGCACCAAGCTCGCTCTCAAATTGGCTGATTATACCATTACTGAAGGCGGTTTTGCTGCTGACTTAGGTTTCGAAAAATTCGTTGACATTGTCGCTCGCCAGTATGACACTCTCCCCAATGCTGTTGTTCTCGTTGTTACTGCAAGAGCTCTCAAGCTCCATGGTGGAATCAAAGATTTGGATCAAGCCAAAGAAAAGAACCTCGACGCTCTTGCCAAAGGTTTCGAAAATGTCGAAAAACATCTCGACAATATGCTCAATGTCTTCAACATCCCTCCTGTTGTTGCTATTAACCGCTTCCCCTTCGACAATGATGAAGAAATGGCTTGGATCAAACAGAAATGCGAATCTCTTGGCGTCACTGCTGCTGAAAGTGAAGTTTTCATGAAAGGTGGTGAGGGTGGTCTCGACCTCGCTGAAGCCGTTCTTGCTGCCATCGAAAAAGGTTCTGGCGATGTCAAATTTGCTTATGAATTCTCCGATTCTATTAAAACCAAGATTGAAAAAATCGCTACCAAGATCTATGGTGCTAAAGATGTTGAGTATTCTCCTCAAGCTGATCAAGACATCAAAGTTATTGAAACTCTAGGTTTTTCTGATTTTCCTCTCTGTATGGCTAAGACCCAACTTAGTCTTTCTGATAAAATTGGTTTAATGGGTGCTCCAAAAGGCTGGACTTTGAATGTAGACGAAGTTCGTCTTTATACAGGTGCTAAATTTATAGTTCCTGTTTGTGGAAGCATGTTCTTGTTACCTGGACTACCTCCCGTTCCTGCTGCTAACAGGATGGACTATACAGAAGATGGAGATATTATAGGGTTGAACTAACCCTACTTTTTATTATTTTTAGAAACTCCAATTCGTTAAAATATAGTCTATTATATCTCCTATTTTTTTACTTTCTGGTTTGTTTAGTATCAACCTGCAAAATTCATTGATTATTTTGTCTACATAATACTGGAATAAACCATTATGACATGGAAAGATGTTCATACCACCCCTTCCTGATGCTCCAAATACATCTTGATATATATTCAATGAATTTGGTCCAGACTGTGCACATCTTGCAGCTGTTCCCAATAGAGCATCATTCCAATTTCCACTGTCATCCATAAATTGCCATTTACCTAAATGGTATCTGAATCTCATTCCCTCTCCTATCTGTACTCCATTATGCCAAGCAAGTTTATTTGCTTGAAAACTTTCTGCAGTCCAATCTGCAAATTCATCCCAGACTTTTCTATATTCGATAAGTTTCTTTCTTCTACTAATCTTCATTTTTTTATCTTTTTTTCGATTCTAATCTTGTTAGAATTACCTCTCTTTCTGTATATTTTGAAGCTTCAGGATCATGTGATGCTATCACAAGGGTTGTGTTATAGATTTGACACATATGAGATAAATTGGTGTAAACTATTTCTGCAGTTTCTACATCAATATTACCTGTGGGTTCATCTGCTAATATTATGGGAGGATTATTTGCTAAAGCAATCGCAATCGCAACTCGTTGTTGTTCCCCTCCACTCAAGAATTCAGGTTTTTGCTCAAGGTATCTACTAATTTCTAGAAATTCTGTTAGCTCTTCAATACGTTTTTCTCTTTTTTCTTGTGGTGTTTTTACCAATAACATAGGAAATTCTATATTTTCTTTAACAGTTAGGAACTGCGCTAAATTGTAAGACTGATAGATTAAACCTACAGTTTTACATCTGTAGTCAGCTAGTTGATTTTCGTTATACTGAAGAATTTCTTGATTGTCTACAAGAATTCTACCTTCAGTAGGTCGAAGTATTCCTGCAATACAGTGTAGTAATGTTGTTTTACCAATTCCTGATTTTCCTCTAATAACCAAGCGTTCTCCTTTTTTGACGGAAAGATTAACACCTGCTAAAGCTGTAGTTTCGATCTTACCCTTGTAGATATGAACTAAGTTAGAAATTTCAATAATAGTACTTTTCCTTCTACTCATACTTTTCTCTCCTGAATTACTATATTTATCGAGTTTTTTTTCATATAATACCTCCTTCATCCTTGAAAACTGTGAAAACAATTCTATCTATTGTGGGTATTTGTTGCTGTAGTTTCTTATAAGAAATTAAACTTGCTAGAAACAATGCACAACACAAAAGAGTTATTTGACCTATAAACACAAGAAAAGAATATGGAAAAATAGCAACAGGTATTCTCAGATAGTATTCAGGTTGTATAGTTGTAAGTACAATTGACAGTAAAGATACACCTAATACAAATCCAAATATTATGTAACCTAAAGTAAATAGAAAAACTGGAAGAACTGAATAAATGATACCTTTCTTTATAGATAAACCTCGTGCAAAGAATGTTCGAAAATTATGAATTTGAAATCTAATGACATCCACATAGAAAACAAAAAAGAGGAAAATTAAACATATCATTAAAACTGTAAAAAGAGATAAAATTAGTGTCTGTAAAACATTAGGAAGCCAATATTCATCAGTGAATAGGCTTTTCTCATCTAGATTATAAATCTCTATTCCGAGATTAAATTCTCTATTTATATCTAGTATGTATTCTTCAAGGTTTTCCACAGAACTATTCTCATTAAGCCAAAGAATTTGGTACAGTGAGATGACATCTATTTTTGTTCTATTTTGAGTTATTTCCTTGTTCAAAAGTACAAAAGGTTTTTCTTGTGAAATTCCTGAAAAAAATGGTACAAACTCTACAATATCTAATATTGTAATATTATACAAATCTTCTGGATAAACCCATGGATCAACTATTATTGGGAGAGGAAGTTCTGTTGTTTCACCAAGTTGAATAGTAGCTTGATCAGCATAAGCACGATTAATTATTGACAGGTTCCAATCCGTATTTAAATCTGTAACCAACTGAGTAGGTTCATAAGAGCCTGAGTATTTCTTTTTGACAATATCAGAATTGAAAAATTGTGCTATCGTGCTACTATTCAGGAGAAAAACTGTCAATCCACTAGCAATACTTGTATTAACATCAATTACAAAATCCAGCGGAGATACAACATATTCAATTTCAAAATATTGTGCAGTAAAATTAGCTAACTGAGTTTTAACCAATTCTGCATTTTCTTCAGGATAATTTATAATTATTTCACCAATTGCATTATTTTGTTGATTGATGTAATTGTAATGGTTGATTGTATCTAAACCTACTACAAAAAAGGAACATATAAAACCAAATAGGATTAACATCTGAATTACCAGAGAATTAACTCTAATTACTTTCTTTGATACTTTTAGAGTATATTTGCTTATAGAAGAGAGACTGTTCAGAAGTGAAATGAATTTTTCTCCTATCCATACGATTGTTCTTTTTGAGATTACAAGAAGTAAGATTAAGGCAATAACCAAGGTAAAAATATATAAAAAAACTGCACTCTTCTCCACTTTCTCTATACCGGTAAAAAGGTAAAGGTATAATGATACTGCTAAAGCTATGCAAAGAATAATCCATTGTAATCCGTTTTTAAATGCAATGATTATCTTATTAAGTAAAAATTTCTCCTTCTTCTCATTTCTTCTGTAAATCATTGATAGACTATCAGCTGATACTACGAATTGTATGGAACAATAAATAATTGCTGTTATACAATTTACCAACAGATTCAATACATGGTTATAAGTAGAAGCTAACAATTTTGGCTGTAAAACTCCCATAATAAGAGTTGATACCAAGAATCCGCCTAACAAGACATAAAATGCCAATTTAGTTTCAAGTTTTAAGAAATCATAAAGCAAATCAGATTTTTTGCTCCCTCTTAAATAGTAAAATTCTATTCGTTCTTTTTGTGATTTGAAAAATCCCCGAGAAGTATTAGTTATGACAACTGCACTAATACCAAAACAGATTATATAAAACACTGCAACACGAGACCAAGTATATTCCTTGAAGTTGTCATTAAAATTGGATAGATGCCATTCCAGTGAATTTGTTCTTAAGTTCCTCTCATAACTATTAGTGCTATCATATGTATAATCAAAGTAAGAATCTAGCTCAATCCTTCTCTCAACCAAGAAGTCGTCTAATTTGTGAGGTAAATATGAACTAATGATAGCTTCTGAAAATTCGAATAACGGAAGATACTGAATCGTGAGATTTTCAAAGAAATCACCAAACAAATCTTCAAAAGTTTCTGATAAAAGAAACAAGTATTTTTCCCCTTCTGATCTGGACCAACTTCGTGAAACAACTCTACTAGTTAAGACATCTTCAAAATCAACAAAATTCCCTACTTGGGTTGATATTGTTATATTGTTACTAGCATAACTGAAGTTTAAAGAAAGATCGAAATTTACTTCAATATTTTCCAATATTGAGAGTGACTCATCCATCAAAATTTCATTTTCTCCAATAGCTACCTTACTATGCTCTAAATAATATTCTTCTGGTGCCCAAAAAACCACAGTGTCATAGATGCTTGAATTAATCACTAATTCACACCTTAAACGTCCAATATACACAACAGATTCTAGTTTGAACTGGTTGAGAAAAGTGTTCACATCAAAATCAGGATCAAGTAGACTTAGTTCATCTTCAATTAAAAAGGAATAATCAGGAAAAGTTTCTGTCATTAATATATTAAAATGCTCATGATAGTTGTTAAAATGACCTGAATAGACAATATAAGTAGTAACGCTTGAAAATAATAACGGTAAGAACAAAAGAACTGATATCTTTAATTTATTCCACTTCATTATCTCAAATCCTTAATTGTTAAATCAATACTTTAAGTTTTCTTAATTTAAATAGTTCTTTTTAAATTCTATCAAATTTTAAAAAAATTTATGATTTGACCAATCAAACCATAAAGCATTAATTTCTAAATTGAGTAGTAGAGTGATATCCATAATATTAATCCATTAGATATTTTCCAAGTTGAAGTCTGTTTATGAGGACCATCATCCCATTGAAAGCGCAGATAATCAGTATTAGTAGTAAATCCCCAAGGTATTAACTCTTGTAGGTACACACTCCAAATCCACTCGTCATAAGCAATAACATTATCATTTGAATGGGATCCTGATGTCCCTGGATCTTTTATTGTTAAAGTACCTCTAAATAATAGATCATCTCCTCCGACATTGTCTTCATCCCAAACTTCTATGATCCATGTAAGATCTCCAGTATCCAAATCAACATTCCAGTATTGTTCATCATAATATCCATTTCCATCAAAATCAGTATTAGATAAATCATAATCGCCTTCGTCTTCATAGTCATTCCAAGCTGTACCTGATTCTTCTGTTCCTGTATCATGTATTATCTTAAAATAAACGTCTCCAGCGGAAGTCACATCCTTATCTTTATAAAGAGTGTCAAAATCTGCAATCCTTATAGTCACATCAACATTCTCTGGTTGTATTGCTAATGTGTGAATAGGTGTAATTAGTAATAATGTTGAAAATAAGATAAATGAACAAATTAGAGTCCTTTTCTTTATTTGTTGTTTTTTCATTTTTTATCCTTCCTTAAATTAGTTGTGTCAAAAAACAGATTCTCTTATTGCTTTAAAAGAAATTCTAAAAACTGTGATTTTGGGTATAAAAACCATCAGTATTTGCCATTTAGGTTTTTTATTCTTTCTCTAATAGTGTTAACTCAACTAAAATCTGTTTCACTTTTGAGCAAGATTTCTTTTGGTGGTTTTTAATAATTCTTTCAACTACCCTTTGCTAATATCGCTCATGGTAACAGTTCTATTATTGGTACAAAACTTGCCCTTAAATTAGCAGATTATACCATTACTGAAGGTAGCTTCGCCGCTGACTTAGGTTTCGAAAAATTCGTTGATATTGTTGCTCGTCAATATGATACCTTACCTAACGCTGTTGTTCTCGTTGTTACTGCAAGAGCTCTTAAGCTCCATGGTGGTATCAAAGACCTTGATGAAGCTAAAATCAAAAACCTAGATGCTCTTGCCAAAGGTTTCGAAAATGTTGAAAAACATCTCGACAATATGCTCAATGTCTTCAACATCCCTCCTGTTGTTGCTATTAACCGCTTCCCATTTGACAATGATGAAGAAATGGCATGGATTAAAAACAAATGTGAATCTCTTGGCGTTACTGCTGCTGAAAGTGAAGTTTTCATGAAAGGTGGTGAAGGTGGTATCGCTTTAGCTGAAGCAGTTTTAGAAGCAATTGAAAAGGGTAAAGGCAATGTTGAATTCGCCTACGAATTCTCTGATCCTATCAAAGTTAAAATTGAGAAAATCGCTAAGAAAGTTTATGGAGCAGAAGAAGTTGAATACACACCTAGAGCTTTACAGGAAATTGCATCCATTGAAAAACTAGGTTTTGCTGACTTCCCAATGTGTATGGCTAAGACCCAACTAAGTCTTTCTGATAAAATAGGTTTAATGGGTGCTCCAAAAGGTTGGACTCTAAATGTAGACGAAGTTCGTCTTTATACTGGTGCTAAATTTATAGTTCCTGTTTGTGGAAGCATGTTCTTGTTGCCTGGATTACCTCCAGTTCCTGCTGCTAACAAAATGGACTACACAGAAGATGGAGAAATTATAGGATTGAATTAGAAAGACAAAAGAGAAAAATTCTCTTTTTTTTTAATCTTTTAAAATGGTTTTTGTGCAACGATTACTCCATCATCATTAGGTAAGAAGCTTCTTTCAATTTGTGTAAAACCTGCCTTGAGTAACCACTCTCGATGTTCTTTCTCAGTATAGGGTGATGGAACTTCATAATAGTTAAAACTACCGAGCTTATGCCAGACTTCTTCAAGTGGGGAGATGTAGGTGTCGTCTAGAATGTGCCCTACTATGTATAGCTTTCCTCCTGGCTTTATAATAGAGTAGACATTTTTGAGTGACTGGAGCGCATCGACTGGAGAAAGTACTTGGATGAATGCTCTTAAGATTGCAAAATCATATTGACCAGTTAATGGTCCAGTAACAGCATCAGCGGTAACAACTTGAATTCTATCACTCAATCCTGCTTGCTCCACAAACCATCGTGAGACTGGAGTAACTGAAGCGATATCTATTATTGTTGCCTTGATATTAGGTAACAATTCAGTAATAGCGATAGATAGTCCACCAGGTCCACCTCCAACATCTACTACTGTTTGATAAGAGGAAAAATCGAATTTATCTACTAGCTCACGTCCAGCTCTTACAGCAATAGGTTGAGTGTGTTGAAAGTCTTGCTTCAATTCTTCTTCCGATTTAGAAGCAAAATCATATTTTAGGGCGGGGGATCCGGTTCTAATTGTGTCTGCAGTCTTTAGAGCTCCATAATAACCCCACCACATTATCAGCGGATTGAGAAATGGATGAGTTCCTATATATGATGAAGCATTAGGAATCAAAAACTGATTAGCTTCCCTTGTATTTGAAAAGAGATTATCATTTAATCTTAGCAATTCTGCAGTTACAAGAGCATAGAGTAAGGGTTCTAGTTTGTCTTGTTTTACACGAAGGGTAGTTGCAATATCCTTAGCTTTCATAGGTTTATTCTTTAATGCAGCAAAAACACCAAGATCAACACCTGCTAACATCGCTAAAGCTGGATAAGCTGCTGAAGCTATTTTTTTGATGTAGTTTGGTGAGGATACATCTCTAGTCATAATCTTACCCTCTAATGGAACGACTTTCACGAGTATAATATTTAACTGTTGCTAACCACAACCTAGCCTCAAACGATTCTAAGTACGACAAGGTATTGGTTTCATGCAAATTATACCATGACCAATCTTTTGGATTAGATTTTTATAGCTGTAGACAGAATTTTCTTCGTTAATTCTTGAAGTGGTTAAATTGAGTACAGATTTAAGTACCAAAGAAGTAAATTCTTCTAAGAAGATGAAGCGTATCGCTTCTATTGACTTCCTTAGGGGTTTAGCTATTTGGATGATGGTTTTCCTTCATGTTTTCAATCATAAGTATAATTATGACTGGGTTTTTGAAGCAGGGATTGAAAATATTTTTCAAATTACTAATCCCTTTTTTGCCATCTTTATCCTCTTTTCGGGATTTTTTGGTAATTGGGTAGGAATCTTTATCCTTGTTTCAGGGGTAGTAAATACTGTTTCTTTTGTAAAAAGAGTTTCAAGAGGTGATGCTACATCTAGAGTCTTTCTTAAACAGATTCTAACTGGTTTTGGGATTCTTATTGCTGGTTTTATAGCTGAATCTTTTGGTTATTATGGCTATTTCGGAACTCTAATCAAAACGAGAATACCTTTCATGGCTTCTACTTGGATTTCCAACTTAGAAGGAGTGGAGTCTTTAGAACAATATGCTCTTTTAGCAGATTCAAATATAGTGTCAAAGATCTGGACTCAAATCTTCCGTATGGAAGCCCTTCAAATAATAGGTTATCTTATGATAATTATTGCTATTGTTCTTTTCTTCTTAAATAGAAATGATGGATATAAGAAAGTGAAAAGGAATTTGTTTATTGTTCTAGGATTAATTGTTGTTATAGCAGTTTCTACTCCCTTCTTGTGGTATGCTTCAGAACAGATAAACTGGCTTATTCCTGCATCCGCATCTGAAAATGCATATCACCTTACGTGGCCAAGTATGGATATGCAAGTTGAAAATGCAAGTTTTGGAACATATCTAATGATGGTTTTAACTGGAGACTATTACCCTCTGTTTCCCTATTTAATAACTTCCCTTGTTGGAGTAGGTTTCGGTATTGTTTTAGCAATGGAAAAACCACCTAAGAGATTACCTCTATGGGGTTTACTCACTACTATTATTCTGGGTGCAATAGGGGGTATAACTGCTACTTTTATGCACTTTGATATCAATTTTGAACGCCCGACATTTCCATTTTTCTTCATGCTTTTAGCTAGTCAGGTAGGATTGATGACTCTTCTTCTCTGGCTTGTAGAATATAGAGGAAAATCTCAGAAATTTGGAAATAGAATTATTGTCAAATATTTCAGAATTTGGGGTGTTCTCTCTTTGTCAATTTTCGTTTTACAAATCTATCATCTTGTTCCATATGCTATCTTTAATCCAGCATTCAAAACTGTCAATTTATTAGCTGATGAATTTGGTCAAGGTGGAGAATACTGGGTTCTGCTTCTCGCTTTCATTACGGTTCTATTCTTTGATCTTATTGTTTGGGTATGGGCTAGATTTAACTTTGTTTTAAGCTTCGAGTGGATGATCCAAAGATTAAGCAGTCTTTCAACTAAGGAGAAACCAGACAAATTAAATTTCAAGAAAATATTAAATGAAGTAGAATGGATAGATTACAAAAAACTATCTGGAAGAGAAAAAGGTCTTATTGTGATTGGCCTTCGAAAAATATTCAAGAAAGAATAAAACTCTTCTTTTTCTTTCCTCTTTTTATGTAAAACAATTGGTTAGTAGAAGTATTTTTATTCTGAAAGTTGATTCTACCATTTATAATGTCAATACTCATAACTGGTATAACTGGTTTCCTAGGTACTAATCTAGTGAAGGAAATCAGGAAAAGATACCTGGACAAAAGAATATCAGCGTTGGTCCTTCCTAGCGAAAAAGAGAAATGTATGACCTTAGATAAGTACGATATAGATTTCTTCTTAGGGGATCTTGATTCGAAAGAAAGCTTGATAGGCTGTTTAGATGGTGTTGAATCAGTTTTTCATTTAGCAGCTGTTGTAGATGATCTTTCTCCCTTGCCTAGTTTTTACAGAATAAATCATATTGGAACAAAGAATCTGCTTGATGAGTTTGTTAGAGCTGGTTCAAGGAAGTTCATCTATATGTCTACAGCTGGTGTTTATGGCTTCAACTTGCCAGATCATCCTATAGATGAAACTTATAGAGTTGATTTGATCCCAGGATATAGGGAAAGTAAATATTTGGGAGAAAAAGAAGTATTCAAGTACGCTGAAGAATTTGGTTTTAACGCTTCATCTTTAAGACCTCCTATCGTCTTTGGTCCAGGAGATCACTGGGCCTCTATTATATTCAATTTAGTTGAAAGTAATCGAAAAATCCCCTTTATCAACAAAGGAGAAGTAACTTTTTCTTATAGTTATGTTGAAGATGTTGTTGAAGCATTGATTAAAATGGCTGAAGTAGATAAGGCCAGAGGGGAAATATTCAATCACACTAATTACACAATCACAAGACAAGAACTATTTGAAACAGTTGCTAGAATCTGCCAAACAAAATTTAATTCCTTTTACCTAAATTATAACATTGCTATGCTTATTGGTTTCTTTGGAGAGCTACAATGGAAACTTTTCAAGAAAAAACCCCTATTGGATAGATATAGAGTAAAACAAATGGGAAAAACTAGGATTGTAAATACAGAGAAAATCGAAAAAATACTGGGGATTACTAGTAAAAAAACATTTGGCAAAGCTCTAACAGAAACCTATAACTGGTATTTGAAAAATAAAAAAGAGCGGGGAGTATAAATTTATAGTTCTACGCTTTGGGTTGTTTATGTTTTGAATTTGGTTGATTCAAAATAATCTAGATGAACTATTTCGCAACCACAGTTTTCTATAGCTGTGCCATAATTATTTAGAAAAATTGCATCCGCTCCTTCTGCATAATGAATAGGTATGAAATATTCTGGATTTATTGTATCGATAGCATTGACCACATCTTGATCTACCATAGTTTGGCATCCTGGTCCTAAAGGTAACAAGGCAACATCGATTAAATCAGTTAACTGAGAATATTCTGGAATGTTTGATGAATCTCCTGCATGGAAGAATGTGAATCCATCAATATCTATTATGTAGCTAGTATAATTACTCTCTTGAGGATGACTAGAGACATAACCTATAGGAGCAAAAGTATACATGTAGAAGGCTGTTATTGTAATTGGTCCAATATTAAAAGTGTCTCCAGGTTTGACTCCTGTTCCATTAAACCAGGTAATGAAAGAAGTCATGATTTCTGGGAAAAAGAATTGTGTATCCTCTTTTTCTATTAGTTGTAACATCGTACTTGAACAGTGATCTGTATGATCGTGAGTTATAAGCACTGCATCCGCAGGATAATCACTATAATTGTCTGGCAAAATATAAGGATCTATGTAAATTCTCAATCCCTTAGCTTCTATCATAACACCAGCGTTATATAAAAGAGTGAAATTGATTGTTGAGTTTTTATTAACAATGACTACAGCTGTTGGAACAACTACTGCGGTCACAGCTACGGCTGAACTTGCCAAAATAATTAAGATTATTGCTTTCTTTGTAAGCGCCATAATCTAGAGCTAAGTTAAAACACTTATATCTATTTCATCTAGAACTGGCAAAAAAATTCTTTGGTGCTTATATAGTGAACTTCTAGACTCTTTATCGAAAGTAATCATGCTTAATCTCGAAAAACAAGAAGAAACATCTAAGAATTTTATTAGTTTATATGATTTTGAATATCAGAAGTTGGTAAACCTTGGATTAGATTTAATTCAACGAGGTGACATTGATTCAGCTCTTCGTTTCTTTCAGGAATTATCACTAACTTCTCCTCTCTCTTCATTATCCTATTTTTATTTAGGAACACTACATGTAATTAAGGATGAAGTTGATGTAGCTGTAGGTTATTTTTCGTTAGCGTGGGAAGTAAACGATAATCCTCTGTTAGCTGCTAGATTACCTTGTAAAGTTTTGAATACTCTAATAATTAAGAAACAAGTTGATAAGGAGCTTCTAGCCCTATGGACTAGGAGAGCAGAGAAATTTGTTCCCTCTTATGCTTGTGATGATCTATTAATTTATGATTATGCAAAAAGAATTTTGAATGAATAGATTCCTTTAGTCTCTTTAAGAGGTCTTTTCGTCTTCTTCTGTTTCATATGTTATTTCGCATATCCTATGTTTACTCTTAAGCAAGTTAATTGGGACTTTGCTTGAATCTTTAATCCACTTTTCACAAGAATTACAGATTACGTCATTTGGGTATCTCCAATAATTGCAAACAACAAGAAACTTAACCTCTTCTTCTGTTTCTTGAATAAAATGATCGGATATGAATGGTGCTTTGTTAAACAATTGAATTAGTCTTATCATTGGATCAAATTCATAATAGAACTTTTCCCCTATATCATCTCTAATGTGCTCTATTGTTTTTTCTCTATCTTCTATAGCCATTTCCCTGATTGTTTGATCTTCTCTATGGGAAGTGATTTCTCTATTTGATCCACCTGGAGCTATTTGAAAAATACAATCCTTTACGTAACTGTATTCAGAAGCACATCTCATCTCATCACAGATGATATGCTCATCTAGAATTTTACTAAAGACTGCTTCAAGCATACCTTCAACAAAAGCACAAGTCTTAGTTGCAATTACTCCTAAAGATTCTGTCCAGATAGAGCTATCAAGTGATACTGTTGCTACTTTTTCTCCTGGATCAAAATGAAGTATGTTGATATTTCCCCATCTAGAAATAATTGGAGATTGTACTATTGCATCTAAATAGGACCTTAAATTTTCAAATTTATCTTCATGAACTTGTTGTAAAACTTGTTTTCCTGCTTCATAGCCTATTTTCCCGAGAATTTGAGAAGTTGCGTCCTTAGCCCCTTCAAATTGCCCATAGAATATTTCTTGAAAAATGTTTATTGCATTGTCTCTTAATGCATTCAAGCAATTTTCAATTTCAGGAAAATCATCTAAAATTGGATTAGAATATGTTATAATAATAAACATTTCAGAAAGCATCATGAGTTTGCTTATTGTTTTTGACATTTCCTCTTCGAGTGATGATATTGTAAGATATTCCGTAATTGTTGGGTCAAAAATCACAAATGAAATCATGAATTGTTCAACTCCTCCCCTTGCCATAGGATTTGGTATTGAGAAAAACATACTTGAATAAACAACATTTGCCATTGCATTGACTATTGCTTTCATTTCTTGAAGAAAATTGAAATCCATAAGTCTTGTTAGAGAAGCAGTTATTCTAGGGTCTTGTATTTCAGCTACATTGAACAGTAGTCTAGGTCCTAATCTTTGATCAAAGTGAAATAACATCACGTTTATCCTATTTCTTAGATCTACTCTTTCAGTCATTTGTCATCATCTTTTTGGAAGCATAAATGTAAGCTAAACTAAAAGAAGGATTTATTTCTGCAGTTTTAATAATATCTGTTGCTCTACATAAATCACTATATTCATTCTTCTCCAATAGATATTGATAAAGAGTATTCGCCCCAATTCCTGTGACAATAATTTTATTCAGTTGATATTCTTCCTTCTTCTTTTCTATTATTTGATTGATTTTTTCAAGCATTCTCACCTTTAATAAGTGAGCGATTTTGATTAAGTCTAGTTCATCTACAAATTCATCAACAATACAAAACATGCTCTTCAATCTATTCAAGGCATCTTCTTTGAATTTTGCTTTTTTGTCAGGTGTATTTGTAATATAATCAGATGATCGTATATCTCCTGTTATCGTAAAAATGTCCGCAGTTATCGCGTGAGTTTCAAATGGGAGATTATATGTTTCTCCATTATACTCGAAAACAGGATTGATAAAAGCTACATTTGTTTCCATCAATCCCAAAAAAACCAATTCATCGTTCTTCAATCGATCATGGTCGTTTTTAGAGTTGGAAAGTATTTTTCCATCTCGAATAGGAATGAAACTTGTAGTTCTTGTTGAAAAATCAACTACCAAACCTTCCTGCTTCATCATTTGCCATAATCCTATTCCAAGTGCCTTCCATCCTACTGAAACCACTTTAGAAGGAATTTCCAAAGCTTGTTTAATAGATACAAATTCTCCATCATGTGTGTAAAGAACAATATTCGAAGGTTGTATGAATTTAGTAACTGCATTAATAATGAATTCCACAGTTTCTTTTGCTGAAGCAAAAAGAGGATTAGTAGTAGTTAAAATAAACTTTCCGATATTATAATCTGCATAAGATCGTAGAATAGTCTTTAGATCTCCTTCAACTTCCTCTTTTCTTGTTCTTAATGGGAGATAAATTCTTTGGGAATGGAACGGCTCTTCTGGATGAGTAGGGTCAACTATTACTATTTTAAGTGATGTCACTCCAAAATCTAATACAGCAATATTTCTTTTATCACTAGTAAATCTTGATGATTTGTTAGTTGCCATCTATTTACAATCTATGAATTTCATTAATAAAAGCTAGGATATTCTTCTCATCGTTTTCTATATCCTGTGCCCTCAGGTTCATCATCGAAATCCTCTAACTTCTTAACCTTCTTAGATTTTATTAATTCCTTTTCTTTCTTTGCTAATTCAGGAATTTCTTCTCTTAAGTTTGAAGAATACTTTGCTTTTGGGTGCATATGTTTGATGTGAAGTACGATTTCTGATAGATCTTCATTAGAAATGAACTCACCAACAAAGAATTCTTTTCCACTTCGTAATTGTATCACAAGCATAGCTTTATTTCTATATTTTCTCCACATATCCAATGATAGTTTTCTGGGAATGCGTGACAAACCATATCTTCTTATTTCTTTAACTAGTATTTTTCCTTTTTTTGTCCTATATCCAGTCATCAAAAGCGGTGTTGAACGATAATGTATTTCTACGCCTACGATTTTGATGAAGTCTTTAATATAGAAAAATTCCTTAATTGTTCTATTTACAAAAATAAACAGAGGAAGTATGGTAACTGCAATCCTTAGTAACCAATCTGTAATATCATCACTGGCAGGACTATCCCAAATCACAAAAACAACAAAACTTGATATCATTATCAAGCTAAAAAGAAGGTTGACGATAAAATCTTTCCACCCAAATCTAGTTGCTTGTTTAGCAATAATGATCTCTTCTTCTTTTTCTTCTATGCTCATTCCCCTCTATCCTTTTCTAGTTTTTTTAACTGTTTGGGAAATAATTTCGATATTTTCGTCTGGAGCAGTTATAGGAATTACACATCCTGGTGCAATAATGACTCTATTATCATTCTCTGTTGATTTTTTAAGAGCATCAAGGATATTATTCTTGATATCATCAGGTTTTCCATCTACTAAAGCTCTCGTTTCATCAATACCGGCAAGTAATCCTTTTGGGAATATGTCAGCTGCTTCTTCTATACCCGGCCATGTCAATCTGTCATGCCAATTTAAGGCATCAACTTCTATCAATTCAGCTGCTTCTTTGAAACGTATATCCTGTCCATGGACGTGCATTACGATGAACTCAGCCTTGCTCTTTATTTTTGATAATAATTTCTTTATAAATGGTATTTCAAACTTTAACACTTCTTCCCATGTTAAATCGGTTTTTCTAAAGTGTTGAGATGCTAGAAAAATCCCTTCTGCACCTGCATCAATTGATGCATTCGCAAATTCAATAATATCCTCGGTTATTGTAAATAGAGATTCTCTTATTGTGTTTGGTTTTTGATGTATGTTTGAAACTAAATCACAGTCCATTTTTGAAGCAACCATTAAGGGTGAAAACAAAGTCATCATTTTTGGTAAACTCTCTAAATCCTTGTTGATTAACTCTACCGTTTTTAGTTGCTTACCCAGTTCCCCTTCTCCAACATCTATGGGTTCTAATGATTCCCAGTCTTCAACCGTCGCGATACAGCATTTCTCACAACTTGTACTTCCTGTAATGGGATCATAATCCTTTGCAATAACACATCCATAATCAACAACAGGGAACCTACCGTGAGGAGATATTTTCATTAAGTCAAATTTGTGCTTATTATAGAACTCTACATGAGTTTCAGCGAGCTGATAAGGATCTCTGTCGATATTCGGAAAATGCTTCCATAGACTGAAAAGAGGATATTCATCATTTAGTCCTTTGAAAGTTTGTAAAAGGATTTCCAGCTTATCCATAAGAAAGTTTGATAGAGAATATTATCAAAGTTGTGGTTAATGAAAAGAAACTTCGGGGAATGTTTCAGTATTCTCTCTTCGATATGCAGACCATAAAAACAATTCAATCGAATAACTTAAAAGTCAGCACATAAACGCAAAAACGAGAGAAATGTCTTCACGAGAAAGAAAAGTAATCAGAAAGAAGAAAAAATTTGGTCTCGTAGTGGAATTCATTCCCACGATTCGTGATCTTACTCCTGATGAAGAGACAAGGAAGAAAATAGATGCAGAGATTCGAAGAGCTAAGGGGATTACTCCTGCTTATTTGTCTGATAAATTCAATATCAGAGTAAGCACAGCAAAGAAAATCTTACGTGAAGCTGAAGAAAACAAAATTATTGAGCTAATAGTTGCATCAAGAAGAACTAAAGTTTATTCAGCAACCCCAGCTAAGGCTTCAGAAAGCAGCTAAATCCCACCTTTACTTAAACTTCTATTTTAACATCTTATTGTTATAATCATTGTTTTTTGGAAATGTTTACGAATAGAAATCTGAAGAAAATGGTGCGTCAGTTAATCCACTTTCTGTGACATAGAATAATGCCTCTCTTTCAGGCATTCTTGAACTATCAAATAGTCTTGCTATTCTCGAGCTTCCCCTTGATTTTCTCAAAAATATTCTTTGTTGAGGTCTATGAGCCCATGCAAAACCCAGAGCTGGTTCTTCAGGACTTCCAAAAAGAAACTCTTCAACATTCGCCATAATTTGATTAGTTACTACAACAGCAAGGTCATATTTTACTGCTAAAGAAATCAGCTCTTCTGCAATTTGCATAATTTTTTGTTGTCTTTCAACTAATCTCTCTTTACCTATATATTCGGATCTGAAATGGGAAGCAAAAGAATCAACTATAAGCAGTTTAATGTTCTTTTTTTGAATTATTTCATCAAGAGTATCAACTATACTGAATAAATGATGCGTATTAAGTGCAGAATTTATATAGATATTTTCAAGGATCTCCTCTACTTCCAATCCTCGATAAGTTGCCATCTCGACAATTCTTTTCGGAGAAAAAGTTCTCTCAGTATCAATAAAGAATGCATTTCCTTCTAATCCTCCTTCATCGAAAGGAAGTTGAACATTGATACAAAGCTGAAAACATAGTTGAGTTTTACCTGAACCAAACCCACCTGCTACCTCAGTCAGTTCTTGTGTCCAGATCCCTCCACCTAGTATTCCATCAAACTCTGAGGATGAAGTGGTGATTTTACCCCTTTTACCTTCTGCCTCTAGAAATTGTAAAGCTGTAACTGGTTGGATTCCCAGTTCGTTTTGTGCAGTTTCAATTACTTTTATTGCCTCTTTCTTACTAATTTCAATCTTTCTAATCAGCTCGTCAGAAGTTGAAACAGCTATATTTTCCAAAGTGAGCTTTGACTCTTTTAACTTCTGGAGAATTTGTTTATCTATCCCTTTGAGTTCCATTTTATACAAAGATACTAGTTTGTTAAACTAGTTAAGAATTTTGGTTAGAAGAGTGTTTTTTTAATGTTTGAAAAAACCTAAAATTTTTAAATTCAACACATGAGTTTACATTGATTGATTTTGAGGTTAAACCTCTAAACAGAGACTTTAAATTAGTCAGAATTAAACCGAAAATGTTGATAAAAATGAAAGAAGTAGTTCCTGATGTGTATTATGTTGGTGTAAATGATCATTTAACAAAATTATTTGAAGGGCTTTGGCCTATTCCTGAAGGAGTAAGTTACAACAGCTACATCGTTAAAGGTGAAAAAACAGCTCTAATTGAAACAGTGAAAATACCCTTTGTTGATGAATTTCTAAAAAAGGTAGAGGAAGTTACCTCTTTTGATATAGATTATATTATTCTGAATCACATTGAACCTGATCATAGCAGCTCTTTACCTCGTCTTCTAGAAAAGGTCCCAAATGCAACAATTTACTGTTCTAAAAAAGCTGAAGGAATGCTCGATAGTCTTTACGGAATAACAGAAAATATTCACGTTGTTGAAGAAGGTGAAAAACTGGATTTGGGGGGTCGAGAACTGGTTTTCTATATGGATCCTTTGGTTCATTGGCCTGAAACAATGATTACCTATGATACTAAAGATAAAATTCTGTTCTCATGTGATGCATTTGGGTCATACAAAGCTCTGGATTTTGGTTTATTTGATGATGAGTGTGATCCCGATATTTACTATGAAGAAACTATCCGTTATTTCAGTAACATTGTAGCAAAATATGTTAAATATGTCAAGAAGGCAATGGAGAAGTTAGCAGGATTAGATATCAAAATTATTGCTCCTGCTCATGGACTTATATGGCGAAAAAATCCTCAAAGAATCATTGATTTGTACATACATCTTTCTGATAGGATGGCAATACCAGGTGTTGTAGTTATATGGGGATCAATGTATGGAAACACAGCGAAAGTTGTAAATCATGTGGTTGAAGGAATTAAAGAAGCTGGTCTTCCCGTTAAAGTCTTGAATTTCTCTGCTGACCATCTCAGTTATTTGATAAAAGAGACTTGGAAGTACAAAGGGGTTATTTTAGGATTTCCAACATATGATGGTGGTCCATTTTTAAATGCTTCATATTATTTGCACCTAATTAAACGAAAAGACCTAAAGGAAAGAATTGTTGGTTTCTTTGGTTCTTCTATGTGGAGTGGTAGAGCTTTAAAACAAGCCGCTGATCAAGTACAAGAATTAGATTGGGAAGTTGTTGAACCTCTGCTAGAGTTTAAGGGTTCTCCTACAGATGAAGTTTTAGAACAAGCTAAACAACTAGGTAAAGCAGTTGCTGAAAGAGTCAAATCATCATAATTTACTCTATTCTTTTTATTTTTTTTGCATTACAGCCTAATAGTATAATTTCGCTTAAAATGCATTTTCTTAATAAATTAGACGTTCATGAAAAACATTTTTAAAGAATTCAAATAAATAAAGACGGGGGAAAATGTCGTATACTCCAACCAAAATAAAGAAAGAAGGTCTACCTCTTACAACTGAAGTAGTCGATATCATAGTCGATGGTATGACTGACCATAACAAGGAAGTAAGAGAAGCAGCTTATTCTACTTGGGTAGCAATAGTAGAACTTGAATCAGACAAAGTTACTGAGGATATGCTACATAAAATAACAAGTGCATTGAAGACTTATAGAGTCTAAATATTCTGTTTTAAATAATAATTAAAATAAAAAAAGAGTAGGAGGTAGGATTAATAATCCTCGTCCATTCCACCAGGACCACCTGGACCACCTGGAGGCATTCCTGGACCACCTGATAATTCTTTAGCCGCGATGACATCATCTATTCGGAGAATCATTTCCGCTGCTTCAGCAGCACTATTGATTGCTTGTTTCTTAACTGAAATTGGCTCAAAGACACTAAGTTTGGTCATGTCATCAACCTTGGATTTGAAAGGATTCACACCATATCCCTGTCCATCTTTAGCGTGTTGAACGTGTAATTCAGAGAGAACATCTATTGGATCCAATCCCGCATTTTCTGCTAATGTTCTTGGAATAATTTCCATCGCTTTGGCAAACTTTTCGACTGCTAATTGAACTTTACTGGTTTGACCCATTGCGAAATCACCAAGTTTATGGCTAATCCTTAATTCTGGGGCACCACCACCTGGAACAACTTGCTTGTCATGAATAACCTGACGAACAACACATAAAGCATCATGAATTGCTCTGTCAGCTTCATCAACAATCATTTCTGTTCCACCTCTAATGATGATAGAAACAGCTTTAGGATTATCACAACCAGTTATAAAAATCATATTATCGTCTGCGATAGATTTTTCTTCAGCAACTTGAGCTTTACCAATGTAGTCTTCAATATCATCTAAACTTGTGGTGATTTGTGCACCAGTGGCTTTGGCTAGTTTTTCCATATCACTTTTCTTGATTCTTCTAACTGCTCCAATTCCCTTCTTGGCTAGATAGTGTTGAATAATATCATCAATACCTTTCTGACAAAGAACCACATTAGCTCCTGAAGCAATGATTTTATCAGCCATTTCCTTTAACATTTCATGTTCATTATCAAGAAATGCTTGGATTTGATCTGGACTAGTGATGTTAATCTTGGCATCAATTTCAGTTTTACTTAGTTCTAGACCCTTGTCTAACAACAGAATCTTTGCGCCATCAATTTTCTTAGGCATATCTGCATGTACAAATTCTTTATCTAGAATAATACCATCAATTAATTCAGTATCAACTAAGCTTCCACCTTTCTTCTTCTGAATTTGAATATTATCAATATCGGCGAATA
This sequence comes from Candidatus Heimdallarchaeota archaeon, assembly GCA_021399345.1. GTDB lineage: Archaea > Asgardarchaeota > Heimdallarchaeia > Heimdallarchaeales > Heimdallarchaeaceae > UBA460. Next base: position 5,916 of record JAAFKI010000112.1, on the reverse strand, counting down.
ATTCCCCATCTATTTCCTCAGTAATAGATTTTACTGCTTTAACAATGATTTTTGAAAGGGGACCCTTCTCACCGCTAACTATTTTAGAAGACATAGAAGTCTCAGCAACTGCTTTTAGGGTTTTATCATCTTCAAAGGCAACATCAATTGCTATTTCTTCCAATATCTTTTCAGCTTGAAAACGAGATAATCTATAACCTTCAATAATAGAAGTAGGATGAATATCCAAATCTAATAATTCTTCAGCTTGTTTGAGTAGTTCACCAGCAATAACTACAACAGTAGTTGTACCATCGCCTGTTTCTTGATCTTGGGTTTTAGCTAGATCAATAACAAATTTGGCAGCTGGGTGACTTACTTCGATTTCCTTAAGGATAGTTGCACCATCGTTGGTAACTGTGGTATCTCCAAAATTATCAATGAGCATCTTATCCATACCTTTTGGCCCTAAGGCTGAACGTATAGCTTCAGATACAGCTCTTGCAGCTGTAATGTTATTTCTCTGAGCATCCTTTCCTCTTGTCCTTTCGGTTCCTTCCTTTAATATATAAACAGGTTGTCCGTACATTTTCTTAACCTCAGTTTAATTTTAAGTGTCTATTGAACAAGAAAATTTGTCTATTCATTGATATATAACTCTTGCTGTCTTGAAAAAAAATTCTTAAGGCTTAAAATTGCTGTTTTACTTATCTTCTGAATACTCTCAAACTATTGACACTATTCTTTAAACTCTTTTTTACCTCTCTGCAAATATTTTTAAGAGTCCGAGTGAATATGTTAATGGGGTTTTCTGTCGATTCGAAGTTGTCTAATGAATCAGAGCAGAAGTGAGTAATATTGTTGGAGTCAAATCAAGGTAATGAATGGGTATCATCCTCTAGAGATTTATCAGTCTCAATTGCAGGTCTAGATGGTGTTGGTAAAACAGCTATAGTTAACAAATTATTGAGTGATGAAATTTCAGAAACCTATTCAACTTATGGCATTAATCAGGAAATTGTTAAAATAAATGGATTAAATTTAGGTTTAACTGACCTTGGTGGAAAGGAACCTTTTAGAAACTCACTATGGCAAAGCTATATCTCTCGATCAGACGCTTTGATTTATGTTGTGGATGCTACAAAAGAAGAAAAGATTGATGAGTCAAAACAATGGTTTGTCCGTGCTCTTAAGTGGATCAAGAAAGAGTCTCCTGTATTAGTTCTTATCAACACTTGGGATCAACCTATTAACGAAGAAATAATTAAATCCATCAACAAAATTTTCCAAAGTTCAACAGAAGAACACACCATTGATTTTCTTTCTATTTCACCTATAACTGGTAAGAATCTCAACAAAACAGTAGACTGGTTAGCAAATACCATTATTTCTAATTTGATAAGTGCAGGAATAACAGTTGACTATTTCGTCGCTTACATCAAAACAGAGCAAGGTATGGTGGAAGCCCGTATTAGGACAGCTAACAATAAAGTTCTAGATAAAGGATTATTTCCAGTAATTAGGTACAAGTTTGCTTCCGGAGATGAATCTGTACTTGAATATATGCGGATTGGAGGACGACAAGTTATAACAGCTGCTGATAGTCAAACTTCTTGTTGGTTAGTAACTACTAAAAGTGAAGAGTTTAGAGGAACTAATCTGCTGATGAAACTTCTAACTGAATTTATAAAAGAAATTCATGGTTTGCGTGTTAAAAAAGGAACTAATTTGTCTGAGTCAGATTTAACTAGCTATCTTGTGAAATATATGATTGATAATCAAACATTCTGGTCTGAAACACAACAACCTATGTTTGAAATCGCGGTTATTGATGAATAATCCAAAAATTCTCTTGAACAAAATTGTTAAATATTTTTCAATTTAACTATATCTGATTATATCATGGATTCCGAACTCAAAGAGATACTCAAAGGCATAAAAGGAAATAGAGATTTCTATCCAGAGGATTATGCTGAATATAAAGTAATATTCGACGCCATGCATAATATATCTAAGCAATTTGGATATGAGCTATATGAAGGACCCATTTTAGAATATGCTAAACTAATTGAATACAAATCAGGTCAAAATCTTGCTACAGAGACATATAGATTACTAGATAGAGAAAAGCGTAAACTGGTTCTTCGTCCTGAGATGACTCCTTCTTTAGCCAGATTAATAGTCAATCAGCATCAAAGATATCCTAAACCAATTCGATGGTATTGTCTCCCTAGAGTTTTCAGAGATGAGACTCCCCAAAGAGGAAGAGTGAAGGAACATTTTCAACTCAATGCCGATATTATAGGTGTAAATCATCCCGCAGCAGATGCAGAAATAATTGCTTTAACAACAAGCATTATCAAAACAGTTGGATTAAAAGATGAAGAATTTGTTTGTGTAATTAATAGCCGAGAGCTTCTACAAAGCTATTTGGAATTTCTTGATATTAAAAAGAAGGAAGAAGTTATCAGAATTATTGATGCCAAAGGAAAATATGTTCAGAACGCAATTGAAGCTGATCTGATAAAAAATGGTTACAAATCTTCTGAGTCCAAAGTTCTTGCACAGAAATTTCGAACTATCTGGCAACAAGATCCAAGAAAGGAAAAGAACTATCCTGATATAGAGAGCAAATCTAACTTGGCACAATATCTTGATAAATTAATGATAATTGAAGAAAAAGAAGTTAAAGCTGCTTTAGAGAACATAGGTCTTAATCCAGAACAGACATCCAAGGTATATGATTTTACTTTAATCAAAGGAATTCCTCAAGATGTTATTGTAGCTCTGAAATCTCTTGAAGTAGGTGATAGGGTTAAACTTGCCATAGAGAATATGGAAGAGTTACTAACCTATCTAGAATCTTTTGATGTTATTGAAAACTGTGAATTTGATATGTCAATAGCTCGGGGTTTGGACTACTACACTGGAGTTGTATATGAATTTTTAGACAGAACAGGTTCAGTTGCTAGAGCAATAGCTGGAGGTGGAAGATATGATCAACTTGTTGAAAGCTTTGGTGGTGGAAAAATCCCTGCAACAGGAATAGGAATGGGTGAAACGGTTCTTCATTCCATTTTGAAGAAATTAAACAGGTTTCCCTCCTATAAACATCCCGCTGAGATTTACGTTGCTGCTATTTCAGAAGATGTTATAACAGTTGCTGCAAAAATTGCTCAGGATTTACGAAAAGACTTTTCAGTGGTCTTCAACCCATTTGGGTGGAAACTTTCAAGACAACTAGAGGATGCTGGAAACAGAAATGTACCAAATATGATCATTATAGGAAAGAGAGACTTAGATGAAGATAAAGTCACTCTTAGAGATATGAAATCTGGAGAACAAATTACAGTTTTGATTTCAAAATTAAAAGAGGAATTAGACGTAAAAATAAGCTAATTTCTCACTTGATAATTATTAAGCCTTCAAACAAAACAGATTTATTTATTTTATGGAATTGCTATCAATGACAGTTGGCCTTCATAATTATTTGAAAGGAATAAACCTTGATGAATTCGCTGTCAATGTAAAGGACAGGAGTAAATTTAAAGAAATTCTCACCCATCTTGGGTTAGACTCTAACTTTTCAATAGAGAAGTTTGTTGAACATCTATTATATGAGAGTAAATTATTTCTTAACAAAGAAAAACGCAAAGAAGCCTTGATTATATTAAAAGCTACTAAACCCTTGCTTAAACTGGTTCCTAAGTATTTGAGTGCGTTCTTTTATCTCACTTTAACTGATTCATTTCTTCTAGTTAATGATTTTGAGGGGGCAACCAAATCTGTTAATCGTGCAAATTCTATAGCTGAAGAGCTGAATGAACCTAGGCTTATAGTAAGAGTTCTAAATCTCATGTTTGTTATAAATAGAACTGTTTTGAAGGACAAAGCTGTGGAATTTTTGCTTAAATCTAAGGAAATCTCTGAAAAGAATGAATTCTATGAAAACATAGTTTATTGTGATGTTAATATTGGTTTGATGCACTTTTTCAAAAAAGAGTACAGTAAAGCTGCTGAATATTGCTCATATGTAATTGAACTCATTACAACAAAGAAATATCCTAAGAATAAGCTGATTATGCCTGCTGATTATTTTCTTCAGATCTTTTCAGAAAGCCCAGAACTTGTTGCCAACCCTAAGAACCAAGATATGATTTTGAAAGGTGTCACTATTGTACTTAAAACTATCAAACAATTCAAATCAGATTATGAAGCAACCCGAAGACTTTCTATACTTGTAAGTTTTCTAAAACTTTCTGAAAACCTAGTTGAACGCTCTTTGAAAGAAATCAATTTGTTTATTGAGAATCTACCCAAGGATAAAAGATCTCTTTATTACTATGGAATTGCAAATGGAATAGGCAATTTCAAGGATTATAAGGTGTCACTTGTTTATTTCGAGAAAGCAATACGTCAAATGAAAAACCTGAAAGATGAGGAACAAAGAAGAATAAGGAAGAATTATGCATACACTCTTTCTATCATCATGGGAGCTTCAATGGTTTACGATTTGGAGACTTCACCACAAACATCTCAAAGGCTTAAAGGATTAAGAATTAAGACAAATGAAGATAATCTCGTTGGGAAAAAAGGCAAACAAATTAATTTTAGAAATTCAGTAAGTGATTCAGATGCGGTTTTTGGTGTTAAAAGAGATTTTTTGGAGAAAAGATTACTTAACAGTATTAAGAATCAGTATACACAACGAGATATAGTTACAGGCTTCTCATATCAGAACAGTAGAGACGACATCTTGAATCATTTGGAGATGTTTGCAATAAATGCACTAAACCAGAATGATGAATTATTATCACTTCTCTTAGTGGGTACAACAATTAGCGAAAAAGACTCAAAGAAGAAGAAGCGTACTTTTACAGGATACCAAATTCTAGGACATAGGGTGCCTAAATCAATATTGGATACAAAAAACTATGAAGATTTTGATATGAAATTCCTTTATGATTTAGTAACTGCTCCACAAAAGTTTAAACAAATTGAGATTATAACTCCACATGAATCTTTAGAAACAGACTATAAAAGAATTTTAAACAAATAGGACTCAATTGAACATTGTTAGAATTGTTTGTTTGAGTTGATTTATTTTCTCAGTTGAATATTGAAAATTTTTCATTTCATCTATAGCTTTGAACATGTAGTCCTTAGCTTTTGATTTCTTGTCCAATTCAAAAAATACTCTCCCAATTAAAATAGACAATGCAATGATTTGATCTTTGTCTTTTTGCTTTTTGAAATGATTCAGAGCATTTTGGAAGACTTTTAAAGATTCTTCATATTTGGTTTGGGATACTAACAAATGGCCCAAATCATTTTCTACTTCGGCTTTTTTATCAAGTGCTTTAATTTTCTTATATATTTCAATAGCCTTTTTATAAGCATTAACGGCTCTTGCTGGATAGGCAGAATATTCTACTAAATCTGTTTGGTAGGTAAGAGCAAGCTCTTTCCAGGAATCACCAAGTTTTTCCAGATTACTCAAATTAGTAAAAATATCAGTGGCTTTAGCTAAGTATTGCTTGCTTTTTTTGAATTCCCCTTCTTCTCGGTAAATTTCTCCTAGAAGTAGAACACATTCGCCTATTTTTTGTGATTGATTTAATTCTTGGAATCTGCTTATAGCTAATGAATAAAACTGACGAGCTTGTGAAAACTGGTTTATGTTGTGGTAAGCAGTACCTAATAATAACAATGTCTCAGCAGATTGCTCTTTGTTACCAATTGAGGAAAAAATCTCTTGGGCATAAATTAGGTCCTTAATACAATTTTGAAAGTCACCCTCTTGGAAATCTTTTTGCCCTCGAACAAAGAAATAATTTGCATTAGATTCTTGATTTTTCATAATGGGAACCCCTAGCCACTACAATAATTCTTCCTAAACAAGTACAGCTTTATTGTAATACTGTCTCTTATACACAT